>PBXG01000001.1 GCA_002728355.1 Gammaproteobacteria bacterium
TTAGCTTTTTTCTTAGTAGTCTTCTTCTTCTTCTTCGCTACCTTTTTCTTAGCTTTACGTTTAGCTTTTTTCTTAGTAGTCTTCTTCTTCGCTACCTTTTTCTTAGCTTTACGCTTAGTTTTTTTCTTAGTTGCTTTTTTCTTAGCTGCTCTGCGACGAGTCGTAGTAACTTTTTTCTTAGCTACTTTCTTCTTCGCTTTTCTTTTGGTTACTTTAGTTTTTCTCTTAGCAACCTTTGCTTTTTTTCTTGCTACCATACTGTTTTCCTCCGCAGTTTTGGTGGTTAGTTTAAGTTTATTTAGATAAAACTAGGAAAACAAGTTTTTTTTTAATGTTTTTTTATTTTTTTGTTTATTTTTAGTGTTATTTATCTTTTTTTATTAAAAATGTTGTGTTTTTTATCTTTTTACGACTAGTTTTTTTATTTTTTATCAGTAATTTTTAATACTATTTACAACATATACTTAAAATTGTGTTTTTTGATGTCTAATTTTTATTTTTTATAGATTAATTCACAAAATTTTTTCTTTTTTTTTATGACATATAGTTAATCTATTATTTTTTTTCTAGCTTAAGTATGTATTCCCATTCAGCTTTGCTAACTTCAGTTATTGATAATCTATTACCTCTTTGCACTACCCTCATAGTTGAGAGTTTTTTATGACTTTTTAGTTCCGTTAATGTTATTGGTTTTTTTAATTTTCTTTTATATTTTACATCTACCATTAGCCATGTTGGATTTTCCTTTTTACTTTTAGAATCATAGTATTTTGCTTTTTTATTGAAGGCCGTATAGTCTGGATATGCATTGCTATTAATAGTCATAATTCCATAAATACCAGGAACATCGCAATTAGAGTGATAAAAAAATGCCTGATCATTTATGCTCATATCATCTCTGATCATATTTCTTACTTGATAATTCCTAATACCATCCCAAGGTTCAGTTTTATCTCTTTTAAGATCATCAATACTGTAGTCTTCTGGTTCGTTCTTCATCAACCAGTATTTCACTATGAATCNCCTTCAAATTTAAGCGTGTTNTGAATTGAGTCTAACTCTTCTGAGATAGACTCTAGATTTTGTATTTTATCATCTTGACCAAGGTACATGCTCGCTATATTCAATCCTGCCATGATCGCCGCTTTATCATTAGTTATTGTTGGAGAAGCTTTCTTAATTTCACTTATCTTGATATCCAATAATGCTGCTGATCTATTTAATAAGTCAANCTCGTTCTCATTACATTTAATTTTGTATTCAAGATTATTAATAATTACAGAAATACTATCAGCTTTACTCATATTCTTCTAAATTCCTCAGTCTCTCGATAATTGCTTCAATTTGTTCTTTCGCGTATTCATTTTTTTTTATTAAATTTGCTTTTTCAGAGACTAGATTAGACTGTTGTTCTCTAAGAAGATTATTTTCTTCACGAACCTTATCCAAAGTCTCTTTCATATCTTGGACTAATACCTTTATATTGCTAATTTGTTCCTTAATGTTCGACATGTCTTTATGTTTCTATAGTATTGAACTATAGTTATATTTTAAATGTTTATTTTGTAATTATAAAGACATCAATCTATTAAATATTATGAATTTTGATCAATTACTAGAATCTATAGGCTGTCCTTTTTCTGAGCATGAGGTACAGGGCTACATGATTGGATTATTATCACAAAATCTTAAAAATAATTATAAGACTGAACTTGATACTTATCTAAAGTATTCAACTAACGATACAAAATGCCAAGAAACTATAAATCAATACACTATTTTTCTGTTAGAGATGTTGACTAAAAAAGAATTAATGTCCTCATACGAGAATGAAAATTCAATTGAGGAGAGGATTCTCGCGCTAGCTGACTGGACTAGACATTTTTACATGTCAATGAGTGTTGGTGTTGAGAAACGNAACATACCAAATGATATGGAAATCCAAAATATTATGTATAATTTAGATGAAATAGGTAATATAAATCAGAAATATAATCTCAATGATATGGAAAATAATGAGAAACATTATAATAATATAAAAGAGTATGTCGAAGAATCAGTATATCGTGTGTTTGATATAATGAGAAAAAAAAATGAGTAANATGTTTCAAAAAAGAAGAATGATTCTTGCCAAAAAAATGGCTCCAAATGCTATCTGTCTTGTTGAGTCTGGTTTGTTAAAGATGCGCAATAATGATGTAGCATACACATTTCGCCCTAACAGCTCATTTTACTACCTCACAGGATATAAAAATCCTAACTCCGTGTTATTGATTTATAGAGGAAAATCATGCTACGAGGAGATTATATTTGTAAGGAAACCTAATGAATTTGATGAAATATGGAATGGTAAACTACCCACGTCATCTGAAGTATCTAAAAAATTCGTGATAAAAAAATGCGATTATATATCAAATCTCGAGTCAGTTCTTAAAGTATATNTAGAAAAATCAAAATCTTTGTATCATTCTTTGGATGAAAATTCTCAATCCCTACTTTTAGTCAAGTCTATTATCAACGAACTTCAATCAAACTATAGAAGAGGGACAAGTTCACCATCGCAGATTTTTTCATTAGATACGCTAGTAAATGAGATGAGACTAATTAAAGATGTAAATGAGATTAAAGCTATGAAACATGCCGCTAAAATATCTGCTAACGCACATATTAATTTAATGAAAAAATGTAAACCCGGAATGACAGAGAAAGATATAGAGACAGAGCTAAGATATTACTTCAATACTAACAGAAGCGTAGAAGCCTATCCGTCAATAGTTGCATCAGGAAAAAACTCATGTGTATTACACTACATTGACAACAATGATGTTATGAAAAAAGAAGATCTCTTGTTAACAGATGCTGCATGTGAATATAACTTTTATGCCTCAGACATAACTCGTACTATTCCTGTTAGTGGAGTATTTTCACCAGCACAAAAAGAAATTTATGACATAGTTCTCATTGCACAGAAAAAAGCAATAGGTAAATGCATGCCTGGAGTAACTTTATCTCAGATACATAGAGAAGCTGTCAAATGGATATCTAAAGGGTTGATTAACCTTGGACTTGTAAAGGCAGACTTGACGAAAGTTATTAAAGAGGAATTATATAAACCTTTTTATATGCATAACACAGGACATTGGTTAGGCTTAGATGTTCATGATCCTTTGCCATATAAAATTTCAAAAAGAAATATTATTTTGAAGCCTGGAATGACATTCACTGTTGAACCAGGTATATATATAAAACCAAAAAAAAACATACCAAAAAAATATCATAATATAGGAGTTAGGATTGAAGACGATATTTTGATTACAAAAAATGGTTGCGAAGTCATGACCTCAGCCGTACCTAAATCCACTCAAGAAATCGAAAAAATAATGTCACAATCGTAATGGGAAAGAAGTTTGATTTCATAATTAGTGGCGGAGGATTAGTAGGATGTATTTTAGCATCTGAGCTTTCCAAACTAAATTTCAAGTGTTGTATCATCGAAAAAAACAAATTTGAGTTATCACGTAAATCAAATAATATAAACCCTCTATCTCTTAATTACAGATCAAGAATAATTCTTGAAAAGTTAAAATTATGGAATCTACTCAAAAGCGAATGTAATCCAATCAGCGAACTTACTCTTAAACATTTCAACAATTTAAGCAGAGTAAAATTCCAATCTAACGATGTAAATCTTCGAAACCTAGGATATATTTTTGATAGAAATTTTTTCCAGAATACTTTGAGAAAAAACATTTTAGACAATAAAAAAATAACAATTCTTGATAATACTGCTGTCAAAGATATAACGCATAATAAAACAAATAATAACATTACACTGTCTCAAAACGATCAGCGTGTATCATCAAAATACGTAATAGTTTGTGATACGTCAGAATCTTCATTAGTAAAATTTGTATGCAATGACGTTGAAAAAATAAATTATAACCAAACATCATTAATCATTAGTGCTGAAGGAACTTTTACTGCAAGTTCTGCCGTCCAGCATTTCACCAAGTATGGAGTATTAGCTCTCTTACCTCATAGTTCAAAGACCGCATCATTAGTCATGACTATTAAAGATGAGTTTTTATCGGAATTTATTATAGATGATTCACTGAATGATCAAAATATCGTTCGATTATTTAAAAATTATAGTGAAAAATTGTCGCTAAAATCCTTAGTTGGTCAATACAGTATGCAAACATCACGAGCAAAATCGTTACTGAGAAATAATGTGATTCTTTTTGGTAATTCATCACATTTAATTCATACAATTGGTGCCCAAGGATATAATTTGGCGTTGAGGAATGTTGAGGCTTTTATTGAATATTTTAGTGAAAAACAGATCGAAGATAATAATTCATTAAATAAATTAGTTAACAAGATTGACCAAGATAGGCATGATGTATTCGACAATATAGATTTTGCATTAAGTATGTTTTTGAATGATTCACCTATTTCTAAATTACTATCTAAATCAATAATTACATCGTTGAAGCTCTATCCTGGTTTGAAAAATAAGTTTTTAAAGAAAATTATAGGGTTAGAAAAATATCCCTATTTATCGGCTGAAACAATATGAAGAAATTTCTCATTTTAGGTGACGGGATAGTTAGTCATTTAGTAGCGAATGTTCTCTCAAATTTTGGGCATAAATCTTTCATATTGAAATCCAAAGGTACTAAAAAGCTCAGTAAGAGTAATAGGTATTTTTCACTTAATATTTTATCGAAATATTTTTTATCTCTTATGGAATTTTGGCCGCTTGATAAAAAGATCATTCCTTATAGCAAAATTAAAACATGGGACAATGAGACACACAAAAAACTGNATTTTGATAGCNATGATATCTCCTTTGATAACTTCGGTTTTGTTGTCAATGAGAGTGAATTGATTGATAAAATTATAACTAAATCCAAGAAAAATAAAAATATATCATATTTGAATAATATAGAAGAGGAATCAAGAGACGGCATAATTAGAATTTTGGATCAAAAGAAAATTACAGATATTGATTATATTATTAGCACAATAAAAAATCATGACCTCATCTTAAATAGAATAAAGTTTGATGAGATAAACTATAATCAAGAGGCTTTGGTTACTAATGTTAAACTTGAGAATAGTGATAATCATACCGCATATCAGAAATTTTCAAAATCATGTATCTATGGTCTATTACCTTTAGGTAACTCAAATTATAACCTTATAATATCAGCAGACTTTGATAAGATTAATGATTTAAAAAATCAAAATAAAACCAAATTCCTGAACACTATCCGCCATGACTTAGAAAATGACTTATTTTCAGTTAATAAAGTATTTTCACATACATCCTTTCCGTTAAGTGGTTACAAGGCTCGTCAACATTATGTAGATAATATCTTAGTGATGGGAGGCGCTGCTCACTCAATCCATCCTTTGGCTGGCATGGGTTTAAATATGGGGATTCAGGAAGCATTTATTCTCTATGAATTACTTCAAAGGGCAGATGGGCATATGGATGATAAATTGCTTATTTCATGTGACTATGAATTTAGGAAATTTAATAATGAAATATATTATGCGGTAAATTTTCTGAAAGAGTTCTATACTAATAAAACATTTCCAAATCATATAAAGAAGATATCTCTGGAAATCTTCGATAAATTTGAATTCATAAAAACTAAGGTAATCATGAAGGCATCAGGTGCTAGCACACTAAAATCTTTTAATTTAATAAGATAGTCAAGCTGACAATCACCAACGAGGTTGCAAACAGCAGCTTCAAATTTCTTGATTTAGATTTAACAGTCATTGAGGCGCCGATAGAAGCGGAGAATGTTGAAGCAATCGATATACATAAAAAAGCACTTGGTGAAAATAATACTAGCAAATTATTTTTTTCAGATATAAAGTTCTGAATCAGTATTGAAACTATCGCAACTGAAGCAATAAGTACGCCACATGCTGAGGCTGTGGCAATACTTCTTTTTATATCCTCACCATGAAAATTAAAATACGGAGTAGTTAATGTTCCTCCTCCAATTCCGAGTAGAGTACTTATACTTCCAACAAATATTGAAAATGAATGTACGTACTTATATTTAGATTTTGTTTTATCTTTGGGTGTTTTCTGATAAATCATAAATATTGATATCATAATTAGTAAAAATGAATAAAGATTCTTTAATGATTCAGTTGCACTGTTACTAAGTAAAAATATACCTACTAGAACTCCAACAGATATACCTAGTGAAGTTTTATTAAATGCATCCCATAGAATTAAATTGTTTTTATTATGCGTAATCATAGCAGACAAGCTTGAGATAAATACGCACCCCAGGGATGTGATTATTGCGCTCTGTAATTCATAACCTTCATAGATATTGTAAGAGGTGAATATTAATAAAAGTGACGGTACAAATACTATCCCCCCTCCGAGTCCTAAAAACCCACCAATCAGACCTCCTGCTAAGCCAGTAAGTATGTAAAATAAGAATATTTCCACTCGATCTTCATCCCAAAAAACATATATTATAGTTTAAAAAACTATGATTTATGGCATACTATATGAAATTAATTTTTGGCTTAAAACTTCAAACTAACAACACAGGAAAAAAATATGTCAGGTTATCATTTTTTATTTGTACCAGGTCCATCTAATGTACCTGCAGCAGTTCAACAAGCAATCCATTGCCCCATGGAGGATCATAGGAATCCAACTATTCCAGATCTCATCATGCCAATCAATGAGGATTTAAAAAAGATTTTGTTAACTAAAACTGGAAGAGTAGTTTTCTTTCCGTCTTCAGGTACAGGATGCTGGGAAGCGGCACTTCAAAGTACTTTAAACATGGGCGATAAGGTATTAGGAGCTAGTTTCGGGCAGTTTAGTATGCTTTGGCTTGATATGTGTAAAAGACTTGGTTTCGAACCAATAACAATGGAAGAGGAGTGGGGAACTGGCGCTAATCCTGAAAACTATCACAAGCACCTCTCTGCAGATAAAAATCATGAAATAAAAGCTGTTCTTGTTTGTCAAAACGAAACAGCGACTGGAGTCAGAAGTGATGTAAAAGCTATCCGTAAAGTACTAGATGATTTAAATCATCCAGCGTTACTGATGGTTGATGGTGTAAGTTCAGTCGCAAGTTATGAATTCAAAATGGAAGAATGGGGAGTTGATTGTGTTGTTAGCGGCTCCCAAAAGGGATTTATGTTACCTGCAGGTCTTGGAATCTTAGGAGTAAGTCAGAAGGCAATCGAGAAAATGAAAGAATCTACATATCCAACTTGTTATTTTGATGTCGTTGACATGATGGCAAAACTCGATGGAGGATATCTTCCCTATACACCTCCAGTTAATTTATTGAGAGGTTTCAGAGTAGCAATCGACCTTATACTCAAAGAAGGAATAGAGAACATATGGAAACGTCATCACAGACTTGCTGAAGGGACAAGACAAGCTATTACTAACGGCTGGGGTCTTAATTTATGTGCGAAAGAGGAGAAATGGTATTCTGACACAGTATCAGCCATAGTTGTTCCAGACGGAGCTGATGCCGTACCAGTTATAAGCACCGCGTTTCATAAATACAATTTAGCTCTAGGTGCCGGATTGGCAAAAGTAGCAGGAAAGGTTTTCCGAATTGGTCATTTAGGTGATTTGAATGAATGTATGTTATTCGGAGCTATTTCTGGAGCTGAGATGGCGATGATAGATAACGGAATCAAAGTTGAGCCTGGAAGCGGAGCAGCTGCAGCATCAAAATATTGGACAGAAAATCCTGGAGATAAATAATCATGACTAAACCTGTAGCAATAGTAACAAGAAGATGGCCNGAGAAAAATGAAGAGAGATTAAAGGAGTTATTTGACGTAACACTCAATGAAACAGATACTCCATTTACAAGCGATCAACTTAAAGAGGCGCTACAAAATTGTGATGTGCTCATGCCTACAGTAACAGATAAAATTACTGCAGATGTTCTTAGCGTTGAAAATAGAAGAGCAAATATGATCGGTAATTTTGGNGTTGGCTTTAATCATATTGATATTGAGAAGGCAAAAGAACTTGGTATAACAGTATCAAATACTCCATCGGTATTAACTGATTGTACTGCAGACATAGCTATGTCTTTAATATTAATGGCAGCTCGAAGAGTAGGTGAAGGTGAGAGAGAATTAAGAGCAAATAACTGGACAGGGTGGAGACCAACACACTTATTGGGTACTAAAGTTACTGGTAAAAAACTTGGTGTAATTGGGTTTGGTAGAATAGGTCAAGCAGTTGCCAAGCGCGCACATTTTGGATTTGATATGGAAATTTTATACTGGGATCCAATGGATATACCAAAAGATGTTACAGAACAATTTAATGCCAAGAGACTAGAGACTATCGAAGAAGTTTGTAAACAATCTGATTTTGTTTCGGTGAATTGTCCAGCAACAAAAGAGACTTTTCATCTTATCAACGAATCTAGATTAAATCTTATGAAAGACACAGCATTCTTAATAAACACAGCTAGAGGGGACATTGTTGATGAGAAAGCACTAGTGGATGCCCTTAAAAACAAAACTATTGCTGGTGCAGGTTTGGACGTCTTTGAAACAGAGCCTAATTTGCCTAACGAGCTTAAAACTCTAGAGAATGTAGTTTCATATCCGCATCTAGGTAGCGCAACGATTGAGACGAGAATAGCTATGGGCAACACAGCGATTGATAATTCCCTTGCTTATTTCGCAAAAGAAGAGCTTCCAAACAAGGTAGTCTAATCATCAATGACATTACGTGACGATGCGTCATCGATATATAAGTCTTGTATTAAGAATCTTAATCCTTCATCGAGAGTTTATGATTATCTAAAACATAATAATTTTATTGAAAAAGATTTTGAGTCATTGTTTGTAGTTTCTTTTGGTAAAGCTTCTATTGGCATGATGGATGGAGCTCTTAAGTATATAATTGATTCCAATTTACAAAGCAAAATTCTTGGCGATCCTATAGTTGTTACAAATCAAAACTGTCCTGAGTTGATTCATGATGTAACTATAAATGCTCATACATCATCACATCCTACACCGAGCGAATTAAGCGTTTCAGCTGCAAAAGATGTCTATGCTTATGTTGCTGATGCTCAAGNAAATGACATCGTTTTAGTTCTAATAAGTGGCGGAGGCTCTTCACTACTGAGCATGCCAATTGAGGAGATAACACTTGAAGATAAGATTAATACGACAAATGTTCTTCTTAAATGTGGNGCGAACATAAACGAAATTAACTCTATACGAAAACATATATCTAATATTAAGGGCGGTAAACTTGCCATGATTTGCAATCCGGCTAATTGCTTTTCTCTTATTATCTCTGATGTGATAAACGATGACCTTAGCACAATTGCAAGTGGACCAACATCACCTGATTTAACAACATACAATGACTGTCTTGAAATAATAAAAAAATATAATATTGAAGATGAAATTCCAGAAAACGTCTTTAATATTTTAATTTCCGGAAAAGACAATAAAAAATCCGAGACGCCGAAAGTTTTAAAAAATATTACAAACAACATCATTTGTAGTAATCGCATTTTTAGAAAAGAACTCAGTGCGGTCGCTCATAAATATGGATACAAACCTATATTGCCAGATATTGATTTAAATAGTGAGGCTGTAACTGAAGGTAAAAACTTATATGATCTTGTAGAAAGNGTGCTTAAAGATGAATCAAGTAACAAATTTGCAATCATTACAGGTGGTGAGACTGTTGTAAATTTAACGGGTGATGGAGTTGGTGGTAGAAATCAAGAACTNTCCGTTGCATTCTTGGATAATGTCAATGAAAACCTNGCTAGCTTAGAATGGTCTCTCTTATCCGTTGGAACAGATGGAATCGATGGCCCTACCAGCGCAGCTGGAGCTTTATTGGATAATACTTCTTTAGAGTTATTAAGACAGAAAGACCTTAACATCAAAGACTTTCTTATAAATAATGATTCAAATACATTTTTAAAGAAAATAGACTCTCTTTTTATCACTGGACCATCAGGTAACAATGTTGCTGACATCCAAATTATACTAGTGGATAGAAATATTTAATTCTTTATCCATTTCTCAAAGATATCTAATGTATAATTAATATTATTTGCTGTATGAGCAGAGGACACGAACCCAGCTTCGTATGCAGATGGCGCAAAATATATTTTATTTTTTAGCATAAATTTAAAAAATTGAATAAATTTTTTTATATCTGATTTNGAGATACTTTCATAATTAACAACTTTTTTGTCCGTAAAATAAATTCCAAACATCCCACCTTGTGAATCTGCATAAATTTTTTTATTATATTTTCTTGATAATTCATTGATTCCATCCGTAAGTTGTCGGGTTATTTTTTCAAGATTTTTGAAGTAATTCCTCTTTGATATTAAATCTAGAGTTTTTAAGCCGGCATCCATCGCTAGCGGATTCCCTGACAAGGTACCAGCCTGGTAGACTCCACCATCAGGAGAGAGTTGATTCATTATCTTTGATTTACCACCAAATGCACCAACAGGTAATCCGCCACCAAGCACTTTACCCAATGTAGTGAGATCTGGTTTGATACTATACAAAGATTGAGCGCCCCCTAACGCAACCCTAAAACCAGTCATAACCTCATCAAAGATTAGCACAATGTCATTTTCCGAGCATATAGTTCTTAATTCATGTAAAAAATTTTCATCAGATCTAATAAAATTCATATTTCCAGCTATTGGTTCAACTATAATGCAAGCAAGCTTGTACTTTTTCACAACTTTTTTAACTGATTCGATATCATTGAAATTAGTAGATATTGTCTCCTTAGCAAGACCGGGTGGAACTCCTAATGAATTTGGTACCCCAAAAGTAGCAGCGCCAGAACCAGCTTTTATTAAAAAAGAATCTCCATGCCCATGATAACAGCCATTAAATTTTAGAATTTTATTTCGTCCCGTATAACCTCTTGCAAGCCTTATGGCGCTCATCGTAGCTTCAGTTCCAGAACTAACCATCCTAACTTTATTTATAGATGGATAGATTTTTGTAATTCTTTCTGCAAGCTCTACCTCTCTCGAACATGGTGCTCCGTAAGTAATACCTTTACGAAGCGATGCAGTTAATGTATTTTTAATTTTCGAATGACCGTGCCCTAGTATTTGGGCTCCCCAAGACCCGATATAATCAATAATTTTATTATTATCCTCGTCTACTAAATATTGTCCGTGAGCTTTTTTTACAAAAAAAGGTTTCTGATTTACAGATAAAAAAGCTCGTACAGGGGAATTTACACCTCCAGGAATAACTTTTTTCGCTCGTGCATATAATTTTAGTGATTTTTTATTCATTGAATGTATTCATAATTGTAACAATTTTTGAGGGTTTCTGTTCAGAAAAAATACCCGATATCATTGATATCATATCAGGTTTGATTTTGTTAAAGGATTTAATATTTTCATGATTAATTCCACCAATTACACAAATAGGTATTTTAATATGTTTCTTAACTTCTTCTAACACATCATGACTACATAGCGTATATCTCTTTTTACTTTTAGTTGGAAACATAGAACCAAATGATACATAACTTGCTCCATTTGCTTGAGCATTTAGGGCTTTTTCTATTGAGTTATAACAAGATATACCAATTATTCTATTATTTCCTAATATTTTCCTGGCTTCTGAAATATTTATATCACTGTCCCCAATATGGAGCCCTACATCATCAAAATTCTTTGCAAGTTCTATATTATTATTGATGATAAGCAAGACGTTATATTTAGTACATAAATCGTAGGTTAGACTAAAAAGTCTTCGAGTTTTTCTCATAGACATGCTCTTGATTCTAAATTGGAATATGTTGATACCTGAGGCTATTATCTTTTCTAAAACATCTTCATATGACAAATCTGAGAGAAGAACATCAGGTGTTATTGGATAAATACCGGACAATCTTGAATCTTTAATCATTCGATATTTATAACAAATTAATTGGGTTTCTCAAAGAATTATGAGAAACTACCTCCATAAATGAAAAGATATCTATGTCTAATTTGCGGTCTAATATACGACGAGTCAGAGGGGTGGCCTGATGACGGGATTGACCCTGGCACTAAATGGGAGGATGTGCCCGACACATGGGTTTGCCCTGACTGTGGTGCAACTAAAGATGATTTTGATATGATCGAAGTTGAATAATATAGATAACAAAGTCCTTCGTATTGCGCTCCCTTTAATATTATCCAATATAACAATTCCCCTGGTAGGTTTTGTAGATAATTTAGTTGTAGGACATCTTGGTTCAAGTATATACATTGGTGCTATAGGCATTGGATCAATAATAATAAGCTATATTTTATTTAGTTTTGGATTTATAAAATCTATTACAACTGGCCAAATTTCTCAATCAAGTGGATCTGGTAATTTTCAGAAATTATTTTCATCACTTTATCAAATATCTTTTATTGCATTATTGATTTCATNTTTAATAATNATTTCAAGAACTTACATCATTGATACATCGCTGTATCTAATGGAGGCATCTTCAACCGTTAAAGANAANAGNAAAATATATCTCGATTATAGAATTTGGTCCGTACCNGCAATTTTTTTNAGAGANATTCTTATTGGTTATCTNATTGGANTTCAAAAAGCAAGAATGGCTATGGTTGTTGTTGTTTTTATAAACATACTCAACATTATTCTAGATTTTTATTTCGTATATCATCTTAATATGAAAATTGAGGGAGTTGCTATAGCATCATTAATTGCAGAATATTCGGTTATATTTTTTGTCTTTTATATTTTCTATACAGATAAATTTCTTAAATATTTTGATTTAACCGTTATTTTTGATTGGCTAACTATCAAAGGGAAACTTATTATTAATTTTGATATGTTTATCAGATCACTTATTTTGATGACCTGTTTTGCATACTTTGTTAGTAAAGGAGCATCCTATGGCAATATAACTCTTGCAGCTAACACTATATTACTAAATTTTTTCTTCATTTACTCCTATGCTATCGATGGATTCGCTCATGCGTCAGAGGCGCTTGTTGGAGAAGCATATGGAAAAAAGAAAAAAAAAGATTTACGCGCTGCTATTTTTGCAACAGGTAAATTCTCGTTGTATTTATCCATCATTTTCATATTCATATTAGCAACTTCATCCGACTTTATTATCAAGATAATTACTAATCTTGATTCTGTCCAACTTGATGTAGGCCTATATCTGAAATGGCTTTTATTTATTTTTATTTTTGGAACAGTTGCATTTTGGCTCGACGGAGTTTTCATTGGACTACTGTTTACTAAGATTATGAGGAACATAATGATAGCGTCCGGAATCTTCTTTATAGTATTTGAGCAGCTTATATTTGAATCTAATAATGAGGGTTTGTGGATCTCTTTCTTGATATTCTTCATTATCAGAGGTATTTTACTCTCCTATTCTTTGTATAAAGTTATCAGAAAAAATATGTATGTTTAATTTCCACATTTCAACAATTATGCTATATTGGAGGCTATTTATTACACTAGGAGAAGGAGTTATTCATGGTATTTGGATTATTTAAGAAAAAGGAGCCGGTGAAAGTCACCGTGAAAGGAACAGGTGAAACATTCATGTGCCAACCAGATCAGTTGCTTATGAAAGCAGCATTCGCAGCAGATGTAAAATGGCCTCATTCATGTAAAGTAGGTAGCTGTGGTTCATGCAGAGCTACTATAGTTGAAGGAGAGGGTAAATACCCATCAAGCCCCTGCGACCCAACCACTCTTCTACATAAAGAAGAGATGGACAATGGTATGGTTATAGCATGTCAATGGGTCCCAACTACTGATGTAGTTGTCGATGTTGAAATTGGCAAAGAAGGCGACAAAAGAGGGATGGTTTAAACTTTTAGTTTAGATATTATTTCGCCGCAAGATATTACTTCATCATAAGTCAGCTTAGCTAGTTCATAGGCTGACTTATCACATTTAATTGCACCTTTAAAACATAGAACAACTGTTGTCGAATATCTACCAAGACACCTCAGAGATATTTTTGATAGAGATTGTTTTTTATCAGACCAGCATAAAGATAAATCACTTGTGAGATCCTTTGGAAATATTTTCGGATATAAAATATAAAAAGGCTGAACATATGATTCACTATTACTGATAGAATTAAATAGCTTACTATGGAACTTTCTGATGGTCACACCATCACCAATGCGTCCTTCAGGAAACAAAGCCACTCTTTTTTTATTATTTATGTAGCTTTTAATTTTATCTATCACTATTGAGTTATCACCAACATCACCTCTTTTAATAAAGATTGTTCCAGATTTCTCTGCTAGTCTACCAATTACAGGCCATTTTTGTATTTCACTTTTTGCAACAAATTTTATATCCATAATAGAATTTATAACTATTATATCAATGAAGCTTACATGATTTGATACAAACATGGATGACTCCATTTCAATATTGCCGATTTTTTTTATTTTTAATCCAAATAACCACAACAAGATTCTCATCCAGTATTTCACTATCTGATGATGAATCTCTCTGAATTCAATTAATTTTTTTGGAAAGAAAATCAGTATTACTATACCGCTTATCAAATGAATTATAATAAGAGGCAGCCTAAAAATGATAAGAATTAAACTCATATGCTACTGCTCTATAATATCAATATTTTTAATAGGTTCAGAACATGTCATACCAACGCATACATATGCAGTAAAATCTCCATAACACTTCTTATTATCTAAAAACTCTAGATTAGTCACTTGTTCTTTATCTAGTATATAAATATTATCATTTATATACATTTTCCTTGAGAAAGTTGCTATTACTCTATCTCTATAATTATTAGCACACTTAACAACAATAAATCTCTTATCTATTCCTTTTGAGTGTATAGATGTTAAAAGACTACAATGTGAAAAAGCAGTATTTTTTATGCTAGCAGCATATCCATTTATACTTTTATCAACTTCAGCTATATATTTTTCATTACCAGTTAATTCATACAACTGACTTAGTACGTTAATAAAAATACTGTTACCAGACGGCACTGATTCATCAGATAAGATTTTGGGTTTAAATATCAAATCAAGGTTTTCGCTTGATGAAAAAAAGAATCCGCCATTATCTCTATCTAAGAATAATTCCAAAGCTTTATCCGCTGTTTGTAATGCTAATTCAATAATTTCCTTATCCCACTTTATTTTTAAATATTCTAAACATGCTAGGCAGAAGAATGAATAATCATCAAGATAACCATCAATAGAAGGACTATCATGAAAACATGCAAACAACTTGTTTCCATTTCTCATATTTTCTTTTATGAAGAATAAACATTTCTCTGCTGATTTAAGATATCTATCTTTTTTTGTGACTTTGTATGCATCTATCAATCCAATAATCATTAAGCTATTCCAGGATAATAAGATTTTTCTATCTGTGTTAGGAGCAATTCTTTTAATTCTTTGCGAAAGTAAGATATTTTTTATTTTCTTAATTTCGTCTTTGTATTGAATCAACTTCTCCTCATTCTTTTTTGAAACATGAAGATGGTATTTACCCTCAAAATTAGGCTTATTATCTAACGCAAAGACTTCCAAAAATACTTTAACGAGATCTTCGTCTAAAAATTGATTAATTTCTTCTAATGTCCAAACATAAAATTTACCCTCCTCTCCCTCTGAATCAGCATCTATAGTTGAATAGAAACCACCATTTTCATCCTGCATACGAGTTATGGCCCAATCTGATGTTTCCTTAACGGTATTTAAATAAGAATTTTCTTGATAACACATATAAGCTTTGGCATAAAGACTAATGAAGGGTCCATTGTCATAGAGCATTTTCTCAAAATGTGGAATCATCCATAATTCATCTACTGAATATCTAAAAAATCCACCATCCAAATGATCATATATTCCGGAATTTGACATTCTATCCAAAGTCAATTTCACAAGGTCATTTGATTCTGATGTTCCGCATGTTAGAAGAAATAAAAAATTATTGATATGAGGAAATTTTGGTGCTCCACTTAGTCCTCCATGAATTCTATCAATAGAACCGGTAATATCTAGCGATGTCTTATCAATTAATGCTTTATCGATATTTACTTTATCATCGCTTATCTTATTCAAATTATTAAAAATGTCATTAAGTTTAATATTTTGCATCTCAATATCATTTTTCTTTTTTTCATAAAATTCAGAGACTCTCTCTAAAATATCTTTAAAAGACGGTAAGCCATACCTCTCTTTTGGAGGAAAATATGTTCCAGCAAAAAAAGGCATCTTTTCTGGTGTCATAAAAACCGTTAAAGGCCATCCTCCTGTTTTTCCTGTAATTATAGTTTGTGCAGTCTGATAAATTTTGTCTAAATCCGGCCGTTCTTCACGATCTAACTTTATATTTACAAAATTTTTATTCATAATTTCTGCAATATATTCATCCTCAAAAGATTCGTGAGCCATCACATGACACCAGTGACATGCAGAGTAGCCAATNGATAAGAGAATTGGCTTATTACTAGATCTNGATATTTCAAAAGCNTCATCTCCCCAAGGTAACCAATCTACGGGATTATTTGCATGTTGTTGGAGATACAATGATTTCTCTTTTTCTAACTTGTTCATATCAGTTTAATAGTATTGTTTCATAGGATATCATAATTATATTAAATTTAATTTAAACATAATGATATTAACTCACAACATTGATCCAATTATCTTTTCGATAGGAAGTATAAATTTTTATTGGTACGGAGCTATGTATGCNGTATCTTTTTTAGTGATCGATTATTTAATGAGAACAAAATATTTCCTTAGATCGATAAAAATAACCAAAAAAGAGATAGATAGTTTATTAATTATTTTAATTGTAGCGGTGATTGTTGGAGGAAGATTAGGATATGTTTTATTTTATAATTTTGATTATTATCTCTCTCGACCAATAAAAATACTATATATTTGGGAGGGNGGAATGTCATTCCATGGCGCTTTATTAATGATTATTTTTTCTCTNTTCTATTTTTCAACAAAAAGTAAAATACAGTTTCTTATGTTGTCCGACTATATTGTTTTATTTGTTCCNATCGGTCTTTTTTTAGGGAGAATTGGAAATTTTATTAATTCTGNATTGTATGGCATACCAACAACATCTACTTGGGGTATCATATTTCCCATGGTGGATGATTTACCAAGACACCCATCGATGTTGTATGAGGCTTTTTTTGAAGGCGTGGTGTTATATTTAGTGATGTTATATTTCTATAGAAAAAAATTAATTCAAGGAAACCTCACAGCTATTTTCTTATTTTTTTACGGTATTTTCAGATTTTTCATAGAATTTGTAAGAGTACCTGATGCACACATAGGATATTTGTGGGATGATTGGTTTACGATGGGTCAATTGTTATCTATACCCATGATAATTGCTGGCATTTTAATTTTCATTGTATATAGAGAGAGAACTTTATGAGACAGTATCTAGAATTACTTGAGTGTGTTCTTAATAATGGCGTTAAACGTGAGGATAGAACTGGTACTGGCACTAAATCCATTTTTGGATATCAAATGCGTTTTAATCTTTTAGATGGCTTCCCTCTTGTTACAACTAAACGCTTGCATATCAAATCTATAATTTATGAACTGCTGTGGTTTTTAGAGGGAGGTACTAATATAAAATATCTCAATGATAAAGGGGTATCAATATGGGATGAATGGGCAGATGATGATGGAGAACTAGGCCCAACATATGGAAATCAGTGGAGATCATGGACAAGTACTGATGGAGAAAAACATGATCAGATTTCTAAAGTGATTACCTCTATCAAAGATAACCCTTACTCTAGAAGACATATTGTTTCTGCATGGAATGTTGGTGACTTGGATAAAATGAATCTACCGCCTTGCCATATTTTATTTCAATTTTATGTTTCAGAAGGAAAATTATCATGTCAACTGTATCAGCGTAGCGCTGATATTTTTTTAGGAATTCCTTTTAACATAGCATCTTATTCACTTTTAACAATGATGGTAGCGGACCAAGTTGGTCTTAAGTATGGAGACTTCATTCATACTTTAGGTGATGCTCATTTATACGAGAATCATATTAAACAAGCTGAAGTGCAGGTTCAAAGATCTCCTAAAAATCTACCGGAGATGAGTATTAACAAGAGCGTACCTTCTATATTTGATTATAAATATGATGATTTTGTGCTCAATAATTATGATGCTCATGAACATATAAAAGCAGATGTAGCTGTATGAGTCATCCATTAATATCTCTAGTTGTAGCTTTAGATAAAAACTATTTGATTGGTAATAACAATAAAATCCCTTGGCATATTCCTGGAGAATTGAAAAATTTCAGAGATATAACTATGCACAAACCCATAATTATGGGCAGAAAAACTCATGAATCGATTGGCAGAGTACTTGATGGTAGAATTAATATAATTATTTCAAGACAAAAATCCTTAAAGATTAAAGGAGCAGAGGTACATATGAGTTTTAGAGAAGCAATTGAAGCACATCAATCTGTTGAAGAAATAATGGTAATTGGCGGTTCTGAGATTTACCAGTTAGCTCTTCCTTTTGCATCTAGGCTCTACATTACACATATTGATAAAATTTACGATGGGGATACTTGGTTTCCGAAATTCGATTTAAAAGATTGGAGTGTTATCAAATCTAGTGATAAATATGAATCCAGCACAGATACCCATTACAGAAATATAATATATGATAAAATTAATGTATGACTCTTGGGACAGATAGCACAAATTCTGGGATTTCAGCTTCAAAGTAATTATCAGCATCGTCAATCATCTGATAACTCCCTTTCATTGTTCCAAGTGAGGTTTCAATAACTGTACCGCTTGTGTATTGATACTGATCACCAGGATTTATATATGGTTGTTCTCCAACCACACCCTCGCCTTTGACATCTTGCACTTTACCATTTGAGTCTTCTATTACCCAGTGTCTAGATAATAATTTTGCTCCTTCTCGACCAATATTATCTATTGATACAGTATAAAGAAAGTAGTACTTATTATTTGAGGGATCTGAAGCTTCCTGCAAATAAGTGGTATCTACTTTGATTTTAATTTTTTGAGCTGACATTCAGTTTTACTTTGTTACTGTTATAATAATATATCAGTGTTACGATAATTTTAAGACTTACATACGATATTTATGAAATTTGAAGATATAAATATATTCAAAAAACTTTCTGAGCAATATGATTCGCAAAGAGAGAAAGTTATATCATCATTAAGAGAACTAAAACAGCTTTTAGCATCTGAATCAAAGGAGAGCTCTCAGATGTTGGATATATATTATAAATATGTAGCTGGAGAAAACATCTCTAAGGACGATCTAACAAAGGCTAACGAGCAGCTCAAGGATATACTTAAGGGTATTGGGGCTTTAGGGATTTTTGCGTTACCAGGAGGTATCTTAGCCATAGCATTTCTCGTTAAACTAGGGAAAAAATTTGGCGTAGATATTCTTCCTAAAAAAACTTTTGACGACTAGTTATTTAGAACCTAATCGTCGTTGAAATAATCATCTTTATTGACGTTTTTTGCTCCATGTTTTTCTTGAATTCTAGTTCCGAAAAACAAAGATGGAAATAGAAAATAGAAAAAAAGATTCACAAAATACCACAGCATATTCAACTCAAAAATATTCAATATTCCTGCGGTGATAAGATTAATCCATAGCCAGAAAAATAACAAATATTTATCAGGGTTTATCACCCAAGGCATATGTTCTAACATTAATGTAGTAAAATACTTTCCATGTAACCCATATGATATTGAGAATATGAGTACAAAAAAGACTGTTCCAACAAAAAGGGAGTAAGCAAGATTAGAAAAAATTCCAATTTGGATTAAGATCTCAGGTATAAAATTGAGATATCCAGCAGTAGAGAACCACAATAACACTACTGAAAAAATTGCTTGCTTAGTTGATCTTTTTTGGATGTCATCATAACCGCCTATATTCCGTAAAAGATAAGCAGAAATTAGTGATGCTAAAACTAATGTATATGCAATATGGATTCCTAATACTGTAGTTAGAGAACTCTCAAAAGCAATCCAAAATAAAATCACTGAAGTTGATGCATTTACAAAGGCCGAAACTCCTTTAGGTGTAACTGATTTCCATGGATCTCCCATTTTTAATCTCCTTTAATTGATTAATGTATTATAATTCAATTTTAGGACCATGAATATTCATAAATCGTCTAATTTATATGTAATAAGTGCACCATCGGGTGCAGGTAAAACATCGCTTGTGAGAGAACTTTGCAAAAGAGTGACTTTTATGAAGCCTTCGATATCATACACCACACGTAAAATAAGGAAATCGGAAATTGATGGCAAAGATTATTTTTTTACAAGTAGAGAACATTTTGAAAGCATGATTTCTAAAGATCAGTTTATCGAATATCAGAGTGTTTATGGTAATTTATATGGCTCAACTAAGGAAAATGTACTTAATCAGTTAGATGAAGGTCATGACGTAATTTTAGAGATTGATTATAAGGGCATGATGAAAATTAAGTCAATTTATCCTGAGGCTATTACGATATATATAGTCCCGCCTTCTATCGATTCTCTCAGGGAACGCCTAATCTCTCGGGCTCAAGATGATCTTGAAACGGTTGAAAAGAGAATTACCTCAGCAAGATTTGAGTTGTGTTATGCAAAATTTGCTGATTATGTGATTATCAATGAGAATTTTAGATCTGCATTTGTTGATTTAGTTAAGATTATTCTGGTTAATAAACTAACAAAGCTATAAATTTAGAATATTAATAAACCAAATCTGCTGATTAGAGTATTATTTATTGTGTAACGTAATCTTTCTGATACAATAACTTGGTTTAGAGGTAATTATGGCTAGAGTGACAATTGAAGACTGTATAGAAGAGGTAGATAATACTTTCGATATATGCTGCATAGCGAGCAAAAGGGCAAGAGATATATCACAAGGAGCAGAGCCTCTTTTAGAATCAAAAAACAAACCTACCGTAGCTGCTCTCAGGGAAATTGCTGCTAAGAAAGTTGGTATGGATTACAACGATATTTCTAGTAAACAAAGTGCAGAATCTAAGTTATTTGGTGGCATAACTGAAAGCGAAGTGCTTGAGGAACTTAACCAACACATAGAAGCATCAGATCCCGCAAAAGACAATCAAGCGGTCACAGAAGCATCTAATATCACTGCGGAGACAGTTACCGCTGAGACACAAATAACTACTGAACCAACATCAGTTACTTCAGAACCTAATCCAATTAGTGATAATGACATTGAGGTAGAGCTTCCATCAGAATTAGAGAAATAGTCATCTAAAAAGCGCCTAAATACTATCATTATTGATCATCTGCCATTAGAATTAATTAATGGACATAAGTACTCAGAAAAGCTATACGAAATCTCTTGGTCAAAGTTTTTTAGGTTTTAAAAAAAAACTCCAAAAATATCTCAATAATTATGAAATAAAAAAAATTGAGAAAGCATTCAGTTTAGCCAGTAAAGCTCATATGGGGCAATATAGGAAAACAGGTGAAGATTATATCGAGCATCCCCTTTCAGCTGCATCAATTTTAGCAGATTTTGAGATGGATTATGAGACATTGATGGCTGCGATTCTCCATGACGTGATTGAAGATACAGACTATGATAAAAATTATATTCAAAAAACATTTGGCGAAAAAATTTCAGAATTAGTTGATGGTGTAAGCAAATTAGACAAAATTAATTTTTCAACTAGTGAAGAGGCGAGTGCAGCTAATCTCAGAAAAATGCTTCTGGCAATGAGTAATGATATTAGAGTAATCTTAATTAAACTTGCTGACAGAAAGCATAATCTTGAAACTATAGATGGTCTAGATATAGCTAAGAGAAAAAAAATTGGTCGAGAAACACTTGAAATATTTGCACCTATAGCATTACGTTTAGGAATTCACTCGCTTCATACAGAACTTGAAGATTTATCCTTTAGATCTCTATACCCAACACGATATAGCGTACTACGTGAAGAACTAATAAAAACAAGAGGGAATAGAAATGAGGTTATGGAGAAGATTCGAAGAACACTGTTAGACAAACTCTCAAGCGAAGGAGTTAAACAAGATATTACCGCGCGCGAGAAACACATCTATGGAATCTATAAAAAAATGAAACAAAAAGAAATCAAATTTGCTGATATTCATGATATTTTTGGCGTGCGTGTTCTATGTGAGTGCGTTGATGATTGCTACAGATCGCTAGGTATAATTCACAACCTATATACACCAATCCCCGGAAGATTCAAAGATTATATTGCTATTCCAAAATCTAATGGATACCAATCTCTTCACACATCTATTTTTGGCCCACATGGACTTCCAATTGAAATTCAAATTAGGACTAATGAGATGAACGTGCTAGCACAATCAGGTATTGCATCACATTGGCTTTATAAATCAAAAATTACCCCATCTATAAAAAATTATACAAAAGAACAACAGTGGATAAGTAATTTGTTATCTATTCAAAAAGACTCCGGAAATCCACAAGAATACTTACAAAGTATTAAGTCTGACCTCAATCCAGGTAAAGTATACGTATTTACACCTAAAGGCAAAATTATTGATTTACCGAAGAAGTCTACGACAATTGATTATGCTTATGCAATCCATACGGATTTGGGTAATAATTACTCTACTGCAAAAATCGACGATAAGCTTGTCTCACCAAACACAATCTTGAAAAATGGACAGCGTGTAGAAATAATTACAAAAGAGAATTTAAGACCGGATCCAAGTTGGCTAAATTTTGTTATCACAGAAAAAGCGAGACATTCTATCAGAGCTGCTCTTAAGTCCATAAAAAGAAAAGATGCTGTAAGACTTGGAAAAAAACTATTAAACTCGGCTTTACAAGATTTTGGTTTTTCAATTAGCGAAATACCCGATAAGACACTAAAATTAGTGCTCAATGAATATAACACTAATAAAATCACGGATTTATATTGTGATATTGGTCTTGGAGAGAGAATAGCTAAGCTAGTCGCAATGCGTATAGTTCCAACTAATGCATCACAAAATCAGAGTAAAAATTCTACCACTGTCCTTATAACTGGAACAGAAGGCTTAGCACTCTCATTTGCAAAATGCTGTTATCCAGTACCCGGAGATAACATTCTTGGAAAGATTAGTCAGGACAAGGGAATTGTAGTCCATCGAAATCAATGTAAGAGTGTTTCGAATACAAAAAAAAGGAAGGATGAGATAATAGATTTATCATGGGATAATGAAATTGACGATGTTTTTGATGCGTGTATTAAAATTGAGGTAGAGAATCAAAGAGGTGTTCTTGCTTCAATTTCATCTGAAATAGCGCAATCAGAATCGAATATCGTAAGTGTTACATACGATGATACAAAACAGACAGGACATAATAACATGACATTCGTCGTAACTGTTGATGGATTAAAGTCACTTAATAAGCTAATAACCAAGCTTCGTAAGACAAATCATGTTCTAACAGTCAAAAGGAAGAAGAGTTAATGAATGATAATGTTAAATTTGGTTTAAAAAATATTCCTAAGTCAGAGAAGACAGACAAAGTTTCTGAAGTTTTTTCAAGTGTTGCAAAAAAATACGATTTAATGAATGATTTAATGTCTCTTGGCCAGCATAGATTATGGAAAGAGAAATTACACTTGACAGCAAAAATCAGGAGCAATGAAAATATTTTAGACGTTGCATCTGGAACAGGTGATCTTGCATTAAAATTTATGGAAAAAAACAAAAACATATCTGTGACTTGTTTGGATGAAAATAAAGAAATGTTAGAAATTTGTAAAGATAGATTATTAGATAATGGTTTTTTTAAGAATTTATCTTTTATTAATTCATCGATTGAGAAATTTTCAAAAAGTGAGAATAAATATAATCTAGCGACCATATCTTTTGGCTTCAGAAATTTCACCGATCATGAGAAAGCACTAAAAAATATATATAAATCGCTTAAACCAGGAGGTAGACTGATAATAATGGATTTTAAGAATCCAAATAACGGAATACTTAGAAAAATATTCTCTTCCTATACAGACAATATTCTACCAGTTCTTGGTGAAAAANTAGTTGGCGATAGTGAGAGCTATAGATATTTGTCTGATTCGATTAAAACATACATGTCNGTTGATCAGGTAACGCAATTGCTGAGCAGAACAGGTTTTATAAATATTAAATCTNAATCTATGCCGGGCGACTTTGTATCAATTCATTTAGGATATAAGTCATGAAAAAAGAGAGCACTACTTTATCAATCATCAACAGATTTTTATCTAGTGAAAAAATACTTAGAAGTATTCCAGATTCACTTTTTACCGATTTAGCTGAAAAAATTATAAAATTAAGAATAGATGATATATCATATGATATTTATTTAGAACTGAGTGAGAACAGTATAACTCTATCAGAGTCATCAGATGAATTCGATGTAGAGATTAAATCTTCACTCGCCAATTACTTATTATTTATAATATCGAGAGGATCATCATNATACTCATCTAAAATAATAATAAACGGCGATGTAGACACAGCATCNAAATTTAATTCAATTTTGAGTGATTCTGAGAATATAAAATCTATCATAGCCAAGTTGGTGGGTGAAAAAAAGTTTATTTTTTTGGAGAAGATGTATGGTTTAGTCTCCGATAAAATAGGAATATTATCTTCAGACATGGAGAATTCTATTAGGGATTATATTGTATTTGATTTAGATCTTGTTCCTACTAAAGATGAGATAAACAACTATCTCAATGAGGTAGATGATTTAAACAGTAGAACAGAAAAATTATTACAGAAGTTTAAAAAGTGATCAAAAATTTATTCAGGATACTCCAAATAATAAGATTATTTATAAAATATGATGTTGACAAGATGCTGGTCGACTCATCACTGGTCTCCAGAAAATTCTATTTTTATTTTTTGCCTTGGAATTGGTTCAGAACTAAACCAGTCATTGATACTGCGACAAAAATACGCCAGATGTTAGAAGACTTGGGACCAATATTTGTTAAACTTGGCCAAGTAATATCAACCAGAAAAGATTTATTATCTCCAGAGATTGCATATGAATTATCAAAGCTGCAAGACAGAGTAAAGCCATTTCCATCTGGTATATCCGAGTCAATTATCACTAGCGAATTGAATAGTCCTTTGAATAAAATCTTTAAAAGTTTTGATCCAAAACCAATGGCATCTGCATCAATTGCACAAGTACATGCCGCAAAACTCCATAATGATAAGCATGTGATTGTTAAAGTTGTNAGACCTAATATTAAAGAAGATATAAAGAAGGATATAGAGTTAATGAAATTAATCGCTGAATACCTTACATCTTTGTCGGACGATTTTAANAGAATGCATTTAGTGGAAGTGGTTAATGATTATGAAATCCTTATTTATGATGAAACTGATTTATTTAAGGAAGCCAATAATGCAAAAAAAATCAAAGAAAATTTTAGTAATTCTAGTCTAGTTCATATCCCAGAAATTTATTGGGACTATGTAACTCAGAATGTCCTTGTAATGGAGAGAACATTTGCTATACCTATTAATGATAAAAAAAGATTAGAACAATGCAATGTAGATTTTAAAAAATTAGCTAAAAATGCAGTTGAATTATTTTTTNTTCAGGTTTTTGAACATAATTTTTTTCATGCAGACATGCATCCTGGAAANATATTCGTACAAAAGGATGAAGGCGACGTTAAATTTGTATTAGTTGATTTTGGTATAATGGGTTCATTAAGTAGTTTCGATAAAAAATATCTGGCAGAAAACTTCGTCGCTTTTTTTAATAAAGACTATAGNAGAGTTGCNCGACTTCATGTCGANTCTGAATGGGTTCCAAAGAATACAGANATTGATGAATTAGAATTAGCAATTAGAGAAAATTGTGAACCAATGNTGGATAAATCTATCAAAGATGTCTCTCTGAGTGAGGTAATAATTAACTTATTCGATACCGCGAGAAAATTTAAGCTTGAAGTACAGCCTCAATTAGTACTAATGCAAAAAACACTTTTATATACAGAAGGCTTAGGNAGAGAATNCTANCCAGAGCTTGATTTATGGAAAACATCAAAACCAATTTTAGAAAAATGGATGCGTAAACAGAAAGGACCTAGTGCGTTATTATCTAAGTTAAAAGAAAACTCTACAGACCTTCTTGATATTTTACCAGACCTCCCATTAAGTATAAAAAAATTTGTATATCTTATGAATAACAATAAGTTAGATTTGGAAAGCAANTTCAATAAATTGAATAAAATAGAAAAAATGATTGAAAGGAATAATAAATTTTATTGTAGATTTGTCATTACTTTCTCATTAGTTTCCATTATCTATATTAACTTTTTATTCAACTTTCCGGTCATTAATAACATTATCTTGCTAGTAGGTTCATTAATTTTTCTAATTTTCATATTAATCTATAAACCAAAAAGTTTCTAAATGGATACGGATATTTTTNAATCTTTGAATGATCAACAGAAACTCGCAGTAAATTGTTCGTTAGGTAACAAATTAGTTTTAGCGGGAGCAGGTAGCGGTAAAACCAGAGTTTTGACATGCAGGGTAGCAAAACTAATTTATGACTATGATATTAAACCGAGCAATATACTNGCATTAACATTCACCAATAAAGCATCTAATGAGATGAAGCAGAGATTACAAGCTATTTTAAAAATATCTACTCAAGGTCTTTGGTTTGGTACGTTTCATGGAATTTGTAGGAGAATTTTAAAAATACACTGGAAAGAAGCTGGTATTAAAGATTTTTTTTCTATTCTCGATAGCCAAGATCAATTAAGAATCATTAAACGAATAGTNAAATCAAGAAAACTTGATGATAANTNTTATGANCCNAANCANCTNCAGTCTTTTATAAATANNCAAAAAGACANAGGANTGAGATANGANAAATGTAANAANGANGANAAGTTATATATAGATATTTATANAGAGTATGANGAAATNTGTAGACAGACTAACTCTGTTGATTTCGCAGATTTNATTCTTTTAACTTANGAAATGTTTNTNAATAATTCCGAGATTTTNAAATATTATTCTTCGCGTTTTAAAAANATCATGGTAGATGAATTTCAGGATACNAANACNNTACAATTNAATCTACTAAAATTATTAAATAAAGAAAATTGCTCNTTNTANGTTGTTGGNGANGACGATCAATCTATTTATGGGTGGAGAGGAGCTAGAAGTGAGAATATAAAATATTTTAATAAACAATTTAAAGACGTAGAAATATTTAGATTAGAGCAAAATTACCGCTCAACGACTAATATTCTTGATGTAGCAAATAATTTAATCGCGAAAAATAAAGATAGAATGGGCAAGAATTTATGGACAAATACAAATCAAGGTAATCCAGTTTATTTTTATGAAGCATATAATGATGACGATGAGTGTTCTTTTATAGTCGATAAAATTGAACAGTTTGTTGAAAGTGGGATGAAGAGGTCGGATATTGCAATTTTATACAGGTCTAATTTTTTATCACGAAGGTTTGAAGAAGAGCTTAACTCTAGGTCTGTTCCGTACAAAATATTTGGTGGTTTTAGATTTTTTGAGAGAGCTGAAATCAAAGACGTTTTGGCATATCTCAGAGTTGCTGTAAATACGTCAGATGACTCGTCTTTTGAAAGAACAATTAATAATCCCCCCAGGGGTATAGGTGAAAAAAGTATTTCTGTATTAAGAGAGGTGGCTAAAAAACATAAAATTTCTCTATGGGAATCTATCCATAATGAGAATACATTGTCATTAATGAGTTCAAGGTGTGTATCCTCGCTCAACAATTATAAACAAATCATAGGTTCATTAACTAGCTTGCTTAGCGAGTTAAAACTCAAAGAAATTATTGAAAAGATTATAGATATTTCAGGATTGACTAAATATTACGACACAAAAAAGAATGAGGAATCTCTTTCCAAAATAGAAAATTTAGAGGAGCTTGTTTCTACAGCGGAGAGATTTACTCATAATAATTTAGATAGCGAAAATCTCATCCAAGATTTTCTTGATAATGCATCTTTAGAAGCAGGAGAGTATCAATCGAAATTGGATAGTGATCCTCTGCAGTTGATGACCATACATTCAGCAAAAGGTTTAGAGTTTCCGGTTGTCTTTTTAACAGGTCTTGATGAGGGAATTTTCCCTAACCCTAATCGGGATATCATACCTGGATTTTTAGAAGAGGAGAGAAGACTCTGTTACGTTGCTATTACAAGAGCTATGGAGACGCTTTTTCTGACGTGCTCTAATATGAGATATATGCATGGCTCATCATCAGATTTTATTCCATCAAGATTTATAGGTGAAATACCTAATGAACTTATTGAGCCAATTAAAACTGAATTTAAAAAGAAATTTGGTAATGATAATTATACCGAGAGTAATCATTATGATGAATTTTCCCAAGAGGAGATCTATGACGATATTTCTCAGGACAACGTAATTCCTTTTATTCGAGTTGGTCAGAGAGTAAACCATCTTAAATTTGGGCATGGTGTAATACTAAGTTATACTGGTAAAAAAGATGATCTTAAAGTACAAGTTGATTTTGAGAAATATGGGAAAAAATGGTTAGTACTGTCGTATACACAATTGGAATTCATTAATTAACACAATGAAGAGAAGAAATTTTATTAAAGCTTTAGGAGCTACCACTGCCGTAGCTACTCTTGGTAGCAAAAGAGCACAAGCGGATGCAAAAAAATATAAATGGAAAATGGTAACGTCATGGCCAAAAAATTTTCCTGGTTTAGGAGTTGGTGCAGAGAATCTTGCAAAGATGATAAATGATCTCTCTGGCGGGAGAATAAAAATAAAAGTTTTTGGAGCCAATGAACTAGTACCTCCTCTGGGCGTCTTCGATTTTGTCTCTGAGGGTGGAGCAGAAATTGGTCATACAGGAGCGTATTACTGGAAGGGAAAACATCCTGCTTGTCAGTTTTTCTCCTCAGTTCCTTTTGGTTTGAATGCACAAGAGATGAATGCTTGGATGTATTATGGTGGCGGACTAGAACTCTATGAGGAATTATATAACCAATTTAATCTTGTACCACGGCCTGCTGGTAATACAGGTGTGCAAATGGGCGGTTGGTTTAATAAGGAAATAAATACAATCGAAGATTTGAAAGGATTAACGATGAGAATACCCGGTCTGGGTGGTGAGGTTCTACAAAGAGCCGGCGGTGTACCAGTAACCCTGGCAGGTGCAGAAATTTTTACGGCACTACAAACTGGTACTATTGATGCTACAGAATGGGTAGGTCCATACAATGACAGGGCATTTGGATTATATAAAGCCGCTAAGTATTATTACTATCCGGGATGGCATGAACCCGGCCCTTCATTAGAGTGTATAATTAATAAAAAAGCATACTTGTCATTACCAAGTGATTTGCAAAATATAATAGATATATCATGCAAGGCCGTGAATATTGATATGTTATCGGATTATATGTCAAAAAATAACCTAGCATTAGATTTCCTTAAGAAAGAGGACATAAAAATAAAAAAATTCCCTGACAGTGTAATAAAAAAACTCAGAGAAATATCAAAAGAAGTCATGGATGAAGTAGGTAATCATGATGATTACACAAAGAAGATATATAAATCATATTATACTTTTCTAAAAAAAGTTAGACCATGGACAAAAATTTCAGAGTTAGCATATTTAGAAGGAAATAATTAATTAAAAATTATCTTAGGTAAAATTGTTGCTATCTCTGGGAAAATAAAAATTAATAATATAACAACTAGTTGTATGACTACGAATGGCACTACGCCTTTGTATATATCTACTGTCTTAATCTGATCATTAGCAACTCCTCTCAAATAAAATATAGAGAAGCCAAAAGGCGGAGTTAAGAAAGATGTTTGTAGAACCATAGCAATGAGTATACCAATCCATACAGGATCAAACCCTAATTCAAAAAGCGCTGGACCAAATAAAGGTATTACAATAAATATTATTTCTATAAAATCTAATATAAATCCCAAGAAAAACATCATCGTAAGTATAATGATCAATGTAGTAGTTTTATCTACATCAGTATCCAAAATAATATTATTAATTAATTCTTCACCATCAAGCCCCCTAAATACCAATGAGAAAAATGTAGCTCCAATAAGTATCATGAAAATGACACTTGTCAGCTTAATGCTCTCATCAGAGCAATTTTTAATGATTTTGTAATTTATTTTTTTTTGGATAGTCGTGATTATTAATGCTCCTAGCACACCGAGCGCAGCGGCTTCTGAGGGTGTAGCTAACCCAGTTATTATAGATCCCAACACAACTAATATAAGTGAAATTGGTGGGACAAAAGAAGTTAAAAATTCAGATTTTTTAATTATATTTTCAGTTTTGAACGTCTGTTTTTCTATACTCACGCTTTTGAGATATATTATGTAAAGTATAGGAAGTATAATCCCCGGAATTATCGCTCCAGCAAACAAGTCTGCGATCGTCACTGTTTCTGGAGAAAATATACCCATATTCAATTGAGCTTGTTGAAATGCAGATGATAAAACATCAGCCAATAGTATTAATACTAAAGACGGAGGTATTATTTGTCCAAGAGTACCTGAAGCACAAATTACTCCACATGATAGACTCGCAGGATAGTTATTCTTAATCATGATTGGTAGAGATAATAATCCCAACGTAACGACACTAGCACCAACTATTCCCGTGCTCGCACCCATTAACGCTCCAACAATTACAACAGAAATAGCATATCCACCATGTGTGTTCATGTAAATGCTATTCATTGAAATTAATAACCTCTCTGCTATTTTTGTTTTTTCTAGAACTAATCCCATAAAAATAAACATTGGAACAGCGAGTAAGTTTTGATTTGTCATTATTCCAAATATTCTATTGGGTAGTGCCAAAAGATATGCCAGGTCAAATAAGCCAAAAGCATGACCAATTAATGAAAATAATAATGCAGAACCACTTAGTACAAATCCTACAGGGAGACCAGTCAATAGAAGTATAAAAGTGCTAAATACATAAATGATAGCTAGAATCTCAACAGTCATCCTCTACTTTCCCTTTAAATTCTTTTGTTAATATCACAAAAGACTGTAATACAATTAATACGCCACACAATGGTATAAGAGACTTAAGAATAAAGACATAACCGAGTCCACCTGCCTCTGATGAGCCCTCTAATAATCTCCATGACTCAAAAACCATTCCTGAACTTATATATATCAAAAAGACGCCAAAAGGAATTATAAATATCAAGTAGCCTAACTTAATTATTCTTTTTTTTGTTTTGGTTGAAAATGAATTATAGAAAATGTCTATTGATACATGTCTATTATGTTTCAGAGTATAAGCAATACCAAGCATAAAAATTGTTGCATGAAAATACATGACTAGCTCTTGAGCAGAAATACTCCCAATACCAAATATAGATCTTGTTAAGATCAAGATTGATGTAATGATAGGCATCAAGAACATCATTACCATGAGAATGATAGAGATTTTATTAATTAATTTATTAATTATCGCAATCATTAGATACTGGGGTAACATTCACTAAATGATTCGTTAGTATGTTCTTAAATACATTAGGATCTTTAATATGGGTAATTTCCCCAATCTTTGGGAAATGTAGGTCAAGAAGTCTTGAAAGATAAAATCTTAGAGAGGCCGAAACAAGAGCATGATTCCAAAGTTTTCTCTCATCAGTATTTAATTCTCTTATCGATGAGTATGATTCCTTTAGCTTTCGCAGTTTTTCTGTAACTATTTTTCCGTGTGTATCAATACACCAATCGTTTGCTACAACTGCAAGATCATAGATAAATGGACCGCTGCATGAGTAATAAAAATCAATCATTCCCGATATTTTACCTGAATCAAAAAGAATATTATCTCTAAATAAATCAGCGTGAATTATTCCTTTTGGTAGTGCAAAATCGTTAAACTCTTTTTGAACTACTAAGGCATCTTCAATTAATTCTTCCTCATCGGGGAGCAGGACTTTTTTTAATTTTGTATATGCATCTTTTCTCCATGTAAGATCTCTAGAGTCCTTTAAATAATCTTCGAAGCCATCACCCAGAATATGAAAATTAGCTAATAATCCGCCAACTTCAGCACACTGATTTTCATTTACATTAGAAATAGACGAACCGGATAATTTTTCTATAATTGCCGCAGGCTTATTTTGTATCGAACCACAAAGCTGGTTATCTTTTCTATTATGAACTTTAGCGCATTTAAAATTAGATTCATTCAGAAAATTCATTAATTTAAGATACTGTATAACCTTATTAATATCTATGTTCTCAAATATTGTAAAAATATATTCGCCCTTAGAAGTTTTTAAAATGTAATTGGTATTCTCAATGCCATCAGATATACCTTCCAGTGATTCGAATAGGCCTAATGAATAGTCCTCTAAATATTTTGAGACCTCATCTGACGTTATTTTTGTATATACTGACATAGCTATTTTATTCTATTTAAGTTATAACTTTGAATGAGTAAAACATATCATAGGTTAAACAACTTTGGTTAAAAAAAACGAAGATTTTTTTATTATTGTAGACGGTTCTTCATATCTTTATAGAGCATTTTACGCTTTACCTCATCTTAAAAACTCAGCTGGTCTCCATACGGGGGCTATTGTTGGATTTGCTAATATGACTCAAAAAATACTCAGCGAATATCAACCTAAATATATATCAATGATTTTCGATGCCCGAGGTAAGAATTTCAGACACAAGATTTATAAGGAGTATAAAAGCAATAGAAAATCTATGCCTCAAGAATTATCTGAGCAAGTCGAACCAATTTTACAATTTGTTGAAAGCCTTGGAATTAATATAATTCAACAACCAAATGTTGAGGCAGACGACGTTATAGCCTCACTTGTTAANAAATTTTCATCCACAGTCCCAATATTAATCTCAACAGGCGATAAAGATTTAGCTCAACTTGTAACTAAAAATGTTCATATTATTAACAGCATGAATGATACNCTTTTAGACCCAAAAGGTGTTTTANATAAGTTTGGCGTTAAGCCAGAGCAAATACTGGATTATCTTACTCTTGTTGGCGATACTTCCGATAATATACCAGGCGTAGACAAGGTTGGACCTAAGACAGCTGTCAAACTTCTTAAAGAATATGGCTCGGTTGATAATATAGTAAAGAATGTATCTGANCTTAAACAGAATCTAAAAACCAATATAGAAAATAGTTTAGACAAGATAAATNTAGCTAAGGNATTAATTGCATTAAAAAGTGACTTAAAAGTTGATGAAAATATTACAAGTTATTCTGTGNGTGGGAAAAATGAGGAAAAACTTAATGAACTCACTTTAAAGTATGAATTAAGAAAAATATCGAAAGATTTAGGATTAACTACAAAGCCTTCGATTAATAAAAAAGAAGTTGAATATNTTTCTATAACAGATATTAAATCACTCGAGGTATTCAAAAAAAAATTATTAACTGTAAAGATATTTTCTTTTGATACAGAAACGACATCGCTTGATCCAATGGTTGCAGAAATTGNGGGTGTATCATTCTCATTTGAGGCAAATAAAGCAGTTTATATTCCTATAAATCACAAAAATCTTAAAACAGAAATTAACATGGAGATCTTAGAGAATTTTTTGAAAGATATTTTCAATATTAAATCTAATACTGTTGTTTGTCAGAATATAAAGTATGAAATGAATGTTCTTAGAAAATATAATATTNCTTTTTCATGCAAATATCATGACACGATGATNATGTCTTATATTTTTAATTCTAACGGCAAACATGATCTATCAACACTCTCATCTAAATATCTTAANCATGAGTCAATATCTTATGAAGATGTTGTTGGNAAAGGGTCTAAACAAATTCTTTTCAATGAATTATTGTTAGAGGAGGCAATAACTTATGCTTGCGAAGATNCTGACATNACNTTGCAACTCTATNANTATCTTCTAGATAAACTATCATCAGNTAATGATCAGTACGAATTNTACAAAAATATCGAATTACCTCTTGTGAGTGTAATAGCAGATATNGAGTACACNGGGGTAAANGTTAATAGNGAANACCTAAATAAACAAAGTANGGATTTACNTAAACGTATACAGCTGATAGAGAAAAAAGTTTACGATGAAGCAGGTCAAGAATTCAACATAGGATCACCGAAGCAAATTCAAGAAATATTTTATGACGTNTTAAAACTACCNGTGCTTAAAAAAACACCAAAAGGAGCTCCTTCTACTAACGAAGATGTTATGAATGACCTTTCTGAAATTCATGATTTACCAAAACTTATACTTGAGTATAGAAATTTATCTAAGCTCAAAAATACATACACTGATAGATTAGGCGAACAGGTTAGCGAGATATCAAATAGNTTGCATACTTCNTATAATCAAACTGTTACTATTACCGGGCGATTATCCTCATCAAATCCTAATTTACAGAATATTCCTGTGCGAAATCAGGACGGTAGGAATATTAGAAAAGCTTTTATACCTGAAAAGGGATATAAAATCCTCTCTGCTGATTACTCGCAAATAGAATTAAGAATAATGAGCCATTTGTCTCAAGACGAAACCCTAAAACAAAATTTTATGGATGGAGAGGATATCCACATGGCTACGGCTAGAGAGGTATTTAAATCTAAATCACAACCAACCAAAGAAGACAGAAGAGCAGCAAAAGCTATTAATTTTGGTTTGATATACGGTATCTCCTCATATGGTCTTGCAAAACAACTTCGAATTGACAATTCTTCAGCAAAGGAGTACATCGATAGATACTTCAAAAAATATGAAGGAGTGAGAGATTTTATGGAAGATACAAAAAAGCAAGCTAAAAAAAATGGCTTTGTAGAAACTATGAAAGGTAGAAAAATATATTTACCAAACATATCACATTCTAACTTTCAGGTAAGAAGTGCTGCTGAAAGAACTGCTATCAATGCTCCAATTCAAGGTACTGCAGCAGATATTTTGAAAATAGCGATGTTAGATATTTCTAAATGGATGCAAAATCATCAAGATAAAGTAAAGTTACTTATGCAAGTTCATGATGAACTAGTTTTTGAAATAGACATTGATTTCATTGATAAAGCATCTAAGAAGATTAAAGCTCTCATGTCAAATTGTGTCTCCATCGATGTGCCGTTAGATGTCGATCTTGGAGTTGGTAACAATTGGGATAAAGCTCACTAATATATTCTATTGCACAATTGAAGAAAAACACATTTCATATATAATGACTCTGTGATTAGATTGAAAAATATAAAACATCTATTTTTTTCCTTGTTATTTATGCCTTTATTATCGGCAGCAGGCGACATTGACAGTGGTAAAATGAAAAGCGCATCTTGTGCTGCATGTCATGGAGATAATGGCGTTAGCGCTAATCCAGTGTGGCCAAAATTAGCAGGGCAGAATGCAAAATATCTTTCTGCGCAGCTCTATGAATTTAGAAAAGGATCTAATGGAAATCGAAANAATGCAGTAATGTANGGAATTGCTGCAGTATTATCTGATGAAGATATAGAAGATTTATCAGCTTATTATGAGTCACTTGAAAAATCTATTGGTACTGTAGATGATAAGTATTTGGAACAAGGTCAGAACATGTACAGGGGAGGCAATTTGGAATACAGTATTCAAGCGTGTATGGCATGCCATGGTCCCAATGGGCAAGGAAATAGTCTAGCTGGAATTCCAATGTTATCAGGGCAACATTCAGAATATATTTATACCCAACTTAAAAATTTTCAGAGCGATATTCGCTCAAATGATCATAATAAAATGATGCGCAATATTGTCAGTAGAATGTCAGATAAAGAAATGAAAGCAGTTTCCGAGTATATAGAAGGCTTGTATTAATGAATAAATATTTTTCTAACACCATTAAATCTCTTGCGATCTTTGTCATACTAGCTAGTGTCGTTACAGCTTCTCCTAAATACGTTCAAATCTCTGATATAAAGCAAACTGAAAGTGATAAAATTATTGTTTATGAGTTCTTTTGGTATGGTTGCCCTCACTGTTTCAACATAGAACCAACAATGAATGCCATTGAATCAAATTTAGAGAAGGATACTGTTCTTATTAAAATTCCTGTAGCTTTACGTGATACATGGATGAACCATGCAAAAGCATACTATGCTCTTAAACAAATGAATATTGACGATGATTTACATGAAAAACTTTTTAACGAAATACACATAAACGGAATAAGACTTGACACAAAAGATTCTCTAGCACAATTTGTTAAAAACAATGGACACGATGACTCCAAATTTAAAAAAATGTTTGACTCATTTGGGACTGAAATAAGAGTAAAAAAAGCAATGAGGTTAGCCCAGTCATATCAAATAACTTCTGTACCAACTATTGTTGTAAATGGAAAATATAAAACTAGTGGATCTTTTGTAAGCTCATATGACGAGTTAATTGAAGTTATAGATTTATTAATACAAAAAGAAAGGGTCAATTAGATCAGGAGTTAGAAATGACAGCCAAAATTATAAGTGGAAGAGAAGTTGCGGAGAACATACTTCAGGATTTAAAAAAACGTGTTGACATTCTCAAGAAAAAAAATATCACTCCTAAATTAGTTGTTGTTCTTGTAGGTGATATGAAAGCGTCGGCTAGTTATGTCGCGCAAAAAGAAAAATTTGCTGTAAAAGCGGGTATAGATTCTGAAGTGTTAAGATTCAATTCTGAAATAAGTGAATCAGAAATCCTCAATCAAATAGATGAGATTAATAAAGACGATGAAATCCATGGTGTTATAGTACAACTACCACTACCCGATCATATTTCTGTAACTAAAGTTCTAAATAGAATTGATCCAAAAAAAGACGTAGATGGCTTTACCCCTACCAATGTAGGTAAATTATTTTTAGGCGAGGAGACGTTAGTCTCATGTACGCCTAAAGGAATCATGTCTATGCTGGAATCTACAGGTACAGATTTGAACGGTAAGAATGTTACCGTTATCGGCAGATCAAATATAGTTGGTAAGCCTGTATCTATATTATGTCAGCAGCAAAATGCTACCGTTACAATGTGCCATTCTCGCACGAAAGATTTAAATGCTAAATTAGCAGATGCCGATGTGGTTATAGTTGCCGTTGGTGTTGCTAAATTCATAAATGGCGATCAAATCCCATCCGGTGCTATTGTTATTGATGTTGGCATACATAACATTGATGGTAAATTATGTGGAGATGTAGATTTTGAGACTGCATCTGAAAAAGCCTCGGCAATAACCCCTGTGCCTGGTGGCGTAGGCCCAATGACTGTTTGTGCGTTGATTGAAAATACGATTATAGCAGCAGAGAGGATATAAGCGCCTGAGAAGATTCGAACTTCTGACCTTTAGCTTCGGAAGCTAACGCTCTATCCAACTGAGCTACAGGCGCATTTTTATAATGATTTTATTATTTCTTTTAGTATAATCTATTCAGTTATCATTAACAGAACAGAAGATTTGGAGAGCAATATGACGGACGGACAATTTTATAAGATTTTTGGGATATTAACAGTAGGGATAATAATCATTGCTATCATCATCGCAATTTTAGCTAACGTTTTTGCTTCCTATTCTTTTCATCCGAGCAATCAATATAAAACAGAAATCGAAAATTCTGAACAAATTCGTACAGAGCCTGAAGGAAAAATTAATTTGGCTAGCAACCCAACTATTAAGCAAGAGGCACCGATTGTAGTAGCTTCTTCTGGCCCTATCTCAGGAAAGGACATATATAATAATGTTTGTATGTCATGTCACACAAGTGGAGCTGCTGGTGCACCAATGATTGGTAATAGTAGCCAGTGGACCGACCGTCTATCTAAAGGGAAAGACACATTATATGCGAATGCGATAAACGGTATAGGAGTTATGCCAGCAAAAGGCGGGTTATCATCACTTACTGATGAAGAAGTGCGAGCAGCCGTAGACTATCTATTGGATGAGTCTAATTAGCCTTTATCTTTTTCTCTAATTCTTCAATCTTCAATCTTGTTTTAAGAAGAACCTCTTTTTGAATATCAAATTCTTCTCTAGTCACAATATCCAAGTTGTGCAAATGATCTTGTATTGCTTGTTTTATATTTTCCTTAATTTCATCAGTAAAGTTGCTTGATTCATTCGGTAGTAATTTTTCAATAATATTTACGATGTCTGAGATTCTCTTTTTCTTCATATTATGCTCTTATATAGTGCATGTGTACCTTATATGTGCTTAGTTTTGCTCAAAATCATTACATAATTAAGAGACATTATCATTTTTTCATTATGGCACACTTTATGCATTTATTTATTTAGCTTGAACTAGTATCATTATATGTCGTTCAACTAAGCTAATTAAACTTAATTTAACATTATATATAAAAGGAGAGTAAATATGAAAACACTAATGAGCAAATTATTAGGATTAGTACTGTCAAGTGCTATCTTATTGCCTTCAGCGTTTGCATCAGATTCAGCAGTTGCTGATGATAGTTCTGCAGTATCTTTCAACGTTGGATACATGTCAGAATATTGGTATCGTGGTGCNTANCAAGCTGAGTCATCTATGAGCTTTGGNGTAGATTACGAAGGNGANATGATNTACATAGGTATGTGGGGNGCTGACGTNGGTGACGCAGCAGGTACAGGNGCNGGTACTGAAATTGATNTATACGCAGGTATAAACTTCGAATTNATGGTTCCAATGTATGTTGGTGTNACTGGGTATTACTACACAGATAACTTTGACAGAGACTACGAAGAAATTAATATAGGAATGGACTTCGGTCTATTCGCAATTGATGCNGTACCNTATGGAAGCTACAANAGNGATNNANCTGGAACAGCAAGTTCNGATTATGGTCACTTNATGNTNACNGTTCCAATGGGAATGATTGATTACAGCTATCAAACATTCACAGGTGGATCACTGCATTATGCAACTCATGAAATAAGCCATTCAACAACAATTGGTGGAGTAGATTTTACTGCTACTATTGGTAAAAACAATGATGGTGGTGCAGGAGCATCTCCAAACTCTAACCAAAATACTACTTACGCGAACTTTAGCTTAGGTTATAGTTTCTAGTATAAATTTGAGTTACAATTAGCTTAGGGGGACGACCAAATGAAATTAGTGATAGCAGTAATCAAACCATTTAAACTTGATGAGGTGAGAGAAGCATTGTCCAACATAGGTGTTCAAGGCATTACCGCAACAGAGGTGAAAGGGTTTGGCAGGCAAAAGGGCCATACCGAACTTTATCGCGGAGCAGAGTACGTTGTTGATTTTCTTCCCAAGATTAAACTGGAGATTGCTGTTGATGACAAGTTAGCAGATCAAACTGTCGATACTATACTATCAACTGCAAGCACTGGTAAAATTGGTGATGGCAAAATCTTTATTCTTGATATACAAGAAGCAGTACGTGTTCGCACTGGCGAAAAAGGAAGTGAGGCTCTTTAATTAACTAACTTTAATTAGGAGAGCTAATTATGGAAGCGAAAGTCATTGAGCTAGCTTACGCGCTAGACACATTTTACTTTCTTGTTATGGGAGCTTTTGTAATGTGGATGGCTGCTGGATTCACTATGTTAGAATCTGGTCTTGTAAGAGCCAAAAACACTGCAGAAATCTTAACAAAAAATATTTCACTATATTCTATTGCAGTAATCATGTATATGATCGTCGGATATAATCTGATGTATCCTTCTGATGGCAATGGAATCATACCGGCACTGAGTTTTTTCCTCGGGGCTGATAATACTGCAGAAGCCGTTATAGCTAGTGGTGGAGATGTCTACTATTCTGGAATGTCAGATCACTTTTTCCAGGTTGTATTCGTTGCAACTGCATGTTCTATAATCTCAGGTGCTGTAGCTGAAAGAATGAAATTATGGCCATTTTTATTATTCTGTGTTTTTATGACAAGCATAATTTACCCAGTACAAGGTTATTGGAAATGGGGCGGTGGTTTCTTAGATGCTGCAGGCTTCTCAGATTTTGCAGGTTCAGGAGTAGTACACTTATGTGGTGCAGCAGCAGCTCTAGCGGGCGTTATGGTTCTTGGAGCTAGAAAAGGCAAATATGTGGATGGCAAAGTAAATGCTATGCCAGGTGCTAATTTACCACTTGCAACACTGGGAACATTCATTCTTTGGTTAGGATGGTTTGGTTTCAACGGTGGATCGGAACTCATCATCTCTAATGTTGCTGAGGCTAATGCTGTGTCACTTGTACTAGTGAACACTAACCTTGCTGCAGCTGGAGGTGTAATTGGTGCACTAGNTTTATCAAAAATGATGTTTGGTAAATCTGATTTAACAATGGCCTTAAANGGAGCAATTGGAGGTTTAGTCTCAATAACTGCAGAACCTCTAGCGCCTACACCGGGTCTTGCGACAATCATAGGAATCATTGGCGGATTAATAGTAGTATTTTCTATTGTTACTCTTGATAAGATGAAAATNGATGATCCTGTTGGTGCAATCTCTGCACACGGTACTTGCGGTGTTTGGGGACTGCTAGCTGTAGCTTTAACCGGAGGTTCTCTTGGTGCCCAAATTTACGGGACTATAGTAATCTTCTTGTGGACATTTATTGTGAGTCTGATTGTATGGTCAGTAATNAAAATGTTCTTTGGTTTAAGAGTTTCATCTGAAGAGGAAGATGAAGGAGTTGATATATCAGAGTGTGGTTTAGAAGCTTATCCAGAGTTTAGTAAATCAGCTGATGCTGCTCCATCTGTTTACCCTAAAAAATAATCAAAATTACATTTGATTTAGTGAAGGCATATTTATTATGCCTTCACGCATTTAATAAAGGACCATACTCCTAGCGGATATAACGGCATAGAAAACTTATGGCATGTGATATTTGTAAACTTAACCTTATTTAACTTTTTGATGGTAGGATTGATAATTTTTTTTGCATGTAGAACTGGTGAGCCACTTTGTTGAATAAAAATACCACTGGATTTTAGATTATTATAGACAAGCTCATAAAAGCTTTTTGAAAAAAGCTTCTTAGATATATCGTTAGGATCAGTAGAATCAATTATTACTANATCATATTTCAAACCTTTTCTTTTCTTAATCCATTTTACGCCATCATCTACAATGATATTGACATTGTTATGATTTACGTATTTGAAATAATGNTTAAAGTATTTTTTTGATACCTCAATAACGTCTTTATCAATTTCTATCAAATCTATATTGTGTGTAATCTTGTTCTTCAGAATATGATGTACTATCCCAAAATCTCCTCCTCCAATAATGCAAACATTCTTTTTTCTCTTATTACCAACAAGCTCTAAACACTTCAAATGATAGTNCTCGCTGTTTTTCTGACTTATCATNAAACACTGATCTAACATAAGAATATTCCCAAAAAACTTTGAGTAATATACATCTATTTTTTGAAATTGTGATTTTTTTGAAAANACTTTTTTATCACATTCAATTCCAAAGTAAGTACTCGATTCTATGTTAAATTCTTTTACAATCATTTTCTCAATAGATTTAATTTTGATATAATATTCTACTACATTACANTAGTTATAAAATATTTTNATATGCTTGAACACAAACATCTTATNATAAGAGCAGAAGTATCAAATTGCCCATCTAAGAACAATCTTGACGAAGTTCTTGATTGGATGAAAATTCTTACATCAGCTATTGATATGAAAGTTATGTTTGGACCTAACATTACATATGTTGATCAAGAAGGTAATAGAGGTATAACATGTATGGCTCTCATAGAGACCAGTCATATTGTTTTGCACATATGGGATGAAATTGATCCCGGATTGTTTCAACTAGATATATATAGCTGCAAAGATTTTCCCCTGTCTAAAGTAATAAATTTGCTGAATGATAGTTTTNATGTTGAAAAACTTGAGTATAAATTTTTAGATCGAAAATCGAATTTAATTTTACTAGAGGAAAAAAATTAATCTTTTATTTGCAAATTATATCTTATTTTAGCAACCATAAAATCAAGTAATAAACAGGTTTTGTTAAATAATGGATGATTCTGATTGTAATTNGCAGGAGCAATAAAATCAACTCTTTGAGCTTTATAAAGATTTTTACTGATTTTAATTTGCTCTTTATTATTTTTTTTAAAAACTGCTATAGAGTGGCCACCAGATTTTTTTATTAATGCCATGCTCGGAACATCAGTCATGCCGTCGCCAATATAAATTATATTATCAAAAGGTATGGGTCTATCTGCTTCGGGCATATGTTCATTTATGCTTTGTGATAGTTTTTCTTTCCCTTTATTTATTCTAAAAATGAACTGTGTTTTAGTAGTATCAGTCACAACTATTTTAGGAAACACTGCGACTTTCCCACGATAATAATATTCTGATGCAAATATTTTTTTAATATACTTCTTGATCGAAATTCCCTCCAGAATCTCTGCATGTCCAGCTGAAATAATATAATGTTTAATAGCGACATCATTTTTCGATATTTTTCTTATGTAATTATTTATGTTAGTAAACCATTTTTCTACTCCACTATAATATTTAATATCTCTTCCCATTTTCAAAAATTCATCTTTAGATATTCTTATATTTTTATTTTTAGCGTGATCTAAAAGCTGTCTCATATAAACCATCATTGTTTCAGCACCTGTNTTTGAGACCTCTTGACTTATTTCATCCCAAAAGCTCTTTGATTTGACTCCAAGTTTTGGGAGTAAAGTATACTCTTGCATTGTCTTTGGAGTAAGAGTTCCATCAAAATCATAAATTATTGCAATTGTATTTTGTTTCATCACATTTTAGTTGGAGCACTCACATTGAGTAATTCTAATCCATTTTTCAAAACCTTTTGGACAGAATTGATTAGGTAAACCCTACTATAATTTATATCTTCAGTAATAATTCTTACACTTGAATAATAACTATGAAATTCTGAAGCTAAATCAAATAAATAATTAGCTAATAAATGAGGTTCAAGATTAAGAAGAGATTTTCCAAAAATATCCTTATATTGATTTAATTTATCAATTAAGTCTGTATCTTCTCTCTCCGAAATTAATTCAGGATTAAATTTTANATTTTCTATTGGACCAACTTGGTTTAATATTTTTTCTATTCTTGCATGAGCATATTGAATATAGTAGACAGGATTATTCTTATCCTGAGAGACAGCTACATCTAAATCAAAATCTAAATGTTGATTGCTATTCTTCGTAAGATAAAAGAAATAAATAGCATCATTACCAATTTCATCAGCTAGTTTTTTTAAAGTTACAAATGTACCTTTCCTAGTAGACATTGATATTTTCTCTTTATTTTTATACAAGTTTGCAAACTGTATAAGTTTTACTTGAAGCTTACTATCGTCATGGCCAAGTTTTTTTAATCCTTCCCTGATTCTCGGTACGTATCCATGATGATCTGCGCCCCAAATATCGATTACTAATTCATAATTTTTGAGTTTTTTGTCATGATAGGCTAAGTCAGATGCAAAGTATGTTAAATCTCCATTAGATTTAATCATAGCTCTTAACTCGTCAGCTTTTAACATTAAAGCACCATCGATCTCTACTGCATCTTTTGAATTTTTTAATTTTTTAATTATTTTTTTAACACTATCGTCCTCAACGAGATTACTCTCTTTATACCACTCATCAAAAGTTATATCTAAATAATCTAAATCAGGTTTTATAAATTTACTAATCATGATATCGCACAAGATATCTATAGCCTCTTTCTCATTACAATTTTCAAAATCACCTTTTATTGATTTTGACATAGCGGCATGAACATCATCTATGTAATCTCCAACATACAAATCATCCTCATCTAAATCTACCTTATCTCCGGAATGTCTTCTTCTTACACTTTCCCACAAATTCCTCATTTGGTTGCCTACATTATTTACATAATATTCGCTATGAACATCATGACCTTGGACTTTAAGGAATTTTTTAAGGACATTCCCAAATATAGCTCCTCTACCATGACCCACATGAAGAGGACCAGTGGGATTTGCAGATACAAATTCAAGGTGAATTTTTTTTGGATTATCAACTTTAAAAGATGCTAGTAAATCATCAGTCATGGCAATTTCATAAACTGAATTATTTTTTAAATTTTTATTAATTTGAAAATTTATATAACCTGGTTTTGCAACTGATACGGAAATACCATCTAAATCCACAATCGCCTCAGTTATATCCTTGGCAATATTACCAGGGTTTTGTTTTAGAGATTTAGCTAATTTCATTGCAATGTTAGAATAGAAATCAGCATCTATATGAGGTTTTGTTACCCTGCTTACCTCTATTAGTGGAGCATACTCCTTCCCAAATTTATTAATGACTATATTGGTGAGTTTTTCTACAATAGCTTCTTTCAATTTATCTTCCTAAAAGAGGTCAATAGGGTCTATATCTAATGACCATCTTAAATCATAACTTTTATTATCTACCATATATTCTCTTATTTGTGATGATTTTAGTAGTAAAAGTTTTCGATTATTGGATTGAATAATTAATTGATATATATAACGATTATTTTTTCTCATTATTGGAGCAGGAGCAGGCCCGAGTATTTTAAGATTTTTATCCTTTATCAATTTATTTGCAATAGTATCTAATATAGACATAGGAGCATTTTTTTTAATCGATGATATTCTCAGTAAACTCAGATATGAAAATGGTGGCAAATTAGTTTTTCTCCTGTTCTCAAGTGCTTTTAATGAAAAATTAGAATATCCTTTTTTCAGTAGTTCAGTGATAAGAGGGTGGTTTGGGACTCTGGTTTGAATAACAACTTCGCTATTATCAGATTTTCTTCCAGATCTACCAGAGACTTGAACGAGTTGTTGTGATATTTTTTCTGTGCTCCTAAAATCATGACTAAACAAAGCAGAGTCAATATCCACAACAGCAACTAAATTCAAATTAGGGAAATCATGTCCTTTTACTAACATCTGAGTTCCAACAATAATATCAACTTTTCCTTCCAAGCATTGCTGTCTGAAATTTTCTAATTTTTTTATACTGTTAATAGAATCACTATCAACTCTAATTATATTATTCTTCGGGAAGATATCTTTAAGTTTTTTTTCAATTCTTTCTGTTCCTGCTCCGAGAAATATATATTCACAGTTTTTAGTGCATTGATAAGATAATTTTTTAGAGAGAATCTGAGTTTTTCCACAATGATGACACTGTAGACAATTATTAGTTCTATGATAAGTCATAAAGGCATCACAACTAGTGCATTTTGATATCCAACCACATGTTTTACACATCATCACAGAGCTAAAGCCTCTTTTATTTATAAATACCAGGACTTGTCCTCCTTTTTTTAGCTCTTTCTCTATTTTTCTTATCAATGTAGAGGATAAATTATCTTCTGAAGTATCTTTGTTCAAATCAACTACTGTTACTGTCGGCATAGTTTTAGTAAAATATCTTTTTTTCAAATGAAGTTGTTTAAATTTACCATTATTTGCGTTATTAATACTTTCAAATGAAGGTGTGGCGCTCCCAAGAACAACAGGTATCTTGAGTTTTTTTGCTCTTACAAGAGCAATATCTCTTGCATGATATTTGAATTTTTCTGTTTGTTTCAGAGACGAATCATGTTCCTCATCTACTATGATCATCTTTAGGTTTTTAAACGGTAGGAAGACGGAGGACCTTGTTCCTATTACTATATCTATTTTACCATTACCGCAAGCATCCCAAACAAGAAATTTATTTTTATCGGTTAGAGAAGAATGATATGGCTTAATATGACAATTTAGATATTTTTCAAATCTAGAGACAGTTTGAGGGGTAAGATTTATCTCAGGAACTAATATTAAGATCTGACCATCAGATTCAACTATATCTCTAGCAATTTTAATATAGACCTCAGTTTTGCCGCTACCAGTTATTCCCTCAATCAGATTTACGTTAAATACAGATGAGTTGGATATTATTTCTTGATGAACTTTTTCCTGATCATCATTTAATACTATTTTAGTTTTAGATTTGATTCGATTAGCTTCATAGACTAGTTGTGATTTAGAATAATAATATCTATCACATCCTTGCTTGAGTTTCGTGGGTAATGAGGAAAATAATACTTGCCCAATCGGATGTTGATAATAATCGGCAGCCCACTTACACAAAAACATCATTGTTTTGTCTATAACTGGAATGATATCTAACACTCGATCAATTTTTTTAATTTTGTATTTCTGCTCAGGAGAGGATTTATCAGATGTTTCAACTACTATGCCTACTTTTTTTTTGGAGCCAAAAGGTACCTCAACCCTCACTCCTTGAGAGATATTACAATCCTCATCTTCAAATGAATAATCAAACACCTTGTATAGCGGTACATCTAAGGCAACTTTGACTATTTTTTTCATAAGTTATTATACTATTTCGGATGAAACCTTAATAACTAATTGATGTAAGGTTTTTCCACAGTCTCTGTGGATAAAACTGTGAATAAATGGAGAAAATTTTAAATAACATATTTCTTTATATTGCCTCCAACAAATTGTATATTTTATAATCAATTAAAAAAAATATAAATATCATATATTTACAGAATATTTCAAAAAGTTAAACTCATAGACTTGATACAAGAGTATGTTTATATATTGCTGGAGATTATTGTTAATAAAATCAGCGTTTTTCATATTACATCTCAAAAAGATGCACTAACTTATCNAAGAAACCTTACATANGTATGATTGTTTACTGATTTTGCACGNTAAANGTGCACAAAACAAAAAATTTATTATGTAAATTTTAATTGATATCTAAGTTATAATCGCAAAGTATGNATGAAAATAGACAAATATTNAAACTTAATTCGGCTGGCCACCCCACAGGATGGGTTAATTATCAAACAGCTGTTAGGTTATATTATCTNGATCAAATAGCCTTTGAGTGTGGGTCTTCAAATATCGTCATAAAAGGCGGTACAAGCCGTCTAACAGGCCTGAGAAGTGTAATAAATATAAATTCAATTATAGCAACCAAGAGTCTTCATAAATTGGATTATTCGGCNTTTACACCGTCATTGAATAACAGCTCATTATTCATGAGAGACGCAAACACATGCATGTACTGTGGAAATAAATTTAGTTATGGAATGCTATCCAGAGATCATGTAATACCCTTGTCTCGGGGAGGTGAAGACACATGGACAAATGTTGTTANTGCTTGCAAAAGGTGTAATAACGCAAAAGGTGGGAGAACTCCAGAAGAAGCTAACATGATGTTACTAGCCGTACCTTTTAGCCCATCTAGAGTGGAACAAATACTTTTGAAAGGAAGAAACATTCTTGCCGATCAGATGGAATTCCTAATGTCTCATATTTCTGAAAAAAGCCCATTATTTAAACGGTATAAAAACATATGATATTCCTTTAATATGCAAAGATGAATATAGCAGAAAAAGTTGGAGTAATTTTAGTAAATCTTGGTACTCCAAATTCAACTTCGGAGCAAGATGTTAGGACTTATCTAGCTGAATTTTTATCTGATAAAGATGTTATTAGACTACCAAGATTTTTTTGGCTTCCTTTATTGCATCTAATTATACTCAGAACAAGACCAAAGAAAAGTGCAGAGTTATACAAGAAAGTGTGGACTGAATGGGGTTCTCCTCTTCTGTACTATACATTTTCACAGTCAGGATTGTTATCACAGAAACTCAATGCTACCAAGTCATCTAATTTNCATATAGATGTAGCAATGAGGTATGGNTCCCCATCAATGTTGTCAACAATTTCAAAGTTTCAAAAAAATAATTATAAAAAAATATTAGTAATACCAATGTTTCCTCAATATTCAACCACTACTACAAGATCTATTGCTAGAGAATTAGCTAATATTCAAAAAATCAATGCGTATAAACACATGGAAATACTTTTCATAAAAGATTTTCACGATAATCAATTATATATTCAATCCTGTAAATCAAAAATTGAGCAATTTCAGGAGATTAACGGCAAACCTGAAAAGCTTGTCTTATCCTTCCATGGAATCCCAGAATCCTATATCGGTCATGACGAGCCTTATAGAGATCAGTGTATTCATACTTCTAAGCTGATTGCAGCTGCGTTAGATATTAAAGAAGACAAATACGAAGTTGCATTTCAATCTAGATTTGGAAAATCTGAGTGGATAAAGCCCTATTTAGCTAGTAGGCTAGAGTCTCTGCCTAGTGAGGGAGTGAGGAATATACAAGTATTCTGCCCTGGATTTGTGTCTGATTGTCTTGAAACTATTGAAGAAATAGGCGAGGAATCTAGAGAGCTTTTCATCGAGTCAGGCGGTGATTCATTCAACCACATACCATGTTTAAATGATTCAGATTTATTTATAGATATGTTGAAAAGTCTATTAGAAAACCATCAATCTTTGAATACAAACTATAAAACTATACTTTAAATTTTTTGAGTTTCTTTTTAATGGTTTTTAATTCTAGTTGAGCATAATCAGGCACTCCATTTTTAAAAGGAGGATAATCTTCTCCTTTTATGAGATTTAGGATATATTTTTTGCATGGGTTTGTAATACCAAAGCCATCTTTTGAGATAAAACTGTTTGGCATCACTTTTTCTTTGTTTGCAACATTTTTAAGATTTGTATAACCTATTTCCCAACCATAAGCTTTTGTTTTTCCTTTTTTTATTGTTACCATTACGTCAGTAATACCATTTTTTGCATAATTAATAGATTTTTTACCAATTTCATAAGCTTGTTTGACATCAACAGATGAACCTATATGCCTAGATGCTCTTTGTAAATAATCCGACACTGCCCAGTGAACTTTAAGTTTTAGTTTGTTTTGAATCATTTGAGAAAGTTTAGGCGCAACACCTCCTAAATGTGCATGTCCAAAACTATCTCTAGATGTTCCTGCAGATACAAATTCATTGTTACTATATTTAATTCCCTCAGAAGTAACCACGACACAATAAGCATCTTTTTTTACAGAATCTGAAACTTTTTTAAGAAAAGCTTTTTCATTAAAGACCCTTTCCGGAAATAAAATAATATGTGGAAAAGCATTAGTTGAACTCTTGAGTACTCCTGCAGCAGCTGCTATCCATCCTGCATGTCTACCCATAACCTCTAGCAGAAAAACTTTCGTTGAACTATTGGACATTGATTTTACATCAAGAGAGGCCTCGTAAGTAGAGGTTGCTATATATTTAGCTACGGTACCAAAGCCAGGACAATTTTCTGTAATTGGCAGGTCATTGTCAATAGTTTTTGGTAAACCAATACATTTGATATCTAAATTACTTTTTTTAAAAAATGAGGAGAGTTTTAATGTTGTATCTTGCGAGTCACCTCCTCCATTATAAAAGAAATAACCTATATTATGAGCTTTAAATACTTCTGCAATTCTATTGAATTCTTCTTGATTTTTATGCGAATCTTTTAATTTGATCCTACAAGAACCAAACGCACCACCGGGTGTATGTTTGAGTTTATTTAACTCACTAACCTTCTCGTTTTTGATATCAATGAGTTCTTCATTTAATGCTCCTGCAATTCCATTTAGGCCAACGTAAAATTTCCCAAAATTTGTTTTTTTCGATTTATAACCATCAATCAACCCAGCAGCAGTTGCATTTATTACTGGAGTAACTCCACCAGACTGAGCATAAAAAATATTTTTTTTCATAATTACATCTTTTTTAATAAACCGTTTATATAAGTTATTCTATTATTATTTATACCCACATTCTTCAAAAATTGTATCATTTTACTTACATCGGGGTCATCTCTCTGAATAACTGTACTGCTTTTATCAAAGCTTTTGATATATCTTAGTGTAGCTAGTTTTTTTGAAATATAAATTAATTTTTTATTCTCTAATAAGATATTTTTTATTCTCAAGGTAAGTATCTTATCTTCTACAGTAGTTTTAATGTTTTCATATAAATTATCTAAAGAACCAAACATCTTTAGTAATTTTGATGCTGTCTTATCACCAATTCCAGGAGCACCAGGTATGTTATCTACTCTATCACCTGCCAATCCAATGTAGTCAGGTATCTTGTCAGGTGTAAATGCAAGCATCTCTGTAAGGTTAGAGAAGGTATATCTTTTGTCAGACATATTCCACCAAACATCATCACTCCTGATAATTTGATATAAATCTTTATCGTTGGTAATTATGGTATTTGATAGCCCCATAGCTCTATTATTTTTTGCTATCGTATAAATAATATCATCTGCTTCATATCTATTACTCGCAAAATTCTTTAATCCCATAAGTGAGAGAAATCTTCTTGAGAGCTTAAACTGTTGTTTCAATTCCTCCGGAGCAACTTCTCTATTTTTTTTGTAGTCTCTATATATTTCATTTCTAAAACATGTTCCCAAGCACTCATCAAACGCAAAACATATTTTATTAGGTTTGTTATCCACTATAAATTTTAATACAAAATTCATAAACCCTATAAAAGCAGCAATAGATTCATACTTTGGTGTTTTTATTGGAGGGAGAGCAAACCAGTATTTCAATACTAAAGCTGTTGAATCAATAAGAATTACCGAAGAATTTTTTTTGTTATTGGACAATTTTTATTAAATCACCTATTTCAGGAGTAAGATTTGGGTAATGTCCATTTAGCAATCTAAGTTTGTCAGCAGAAAATTTCCCCAAGGGTGATGATTTTGCGAGGCTTTCATAAGACATTCCCTCTCTGAATCTAATCACTTTTATTCTCAGTCCTTTTGAGTCAGCTATCTCTTTTTCTGACATTTTTTGAAAAGATTTAAGCATATTAATTGCATCGTTATCATCGGCTTTATCTTTCATTGTGATTGTTGATATCCACGCTTTTGGTTTAAGTTTTTTGCTTTGAGTATCAAAAATTATTATGAATCTTTTGAAGTTTGTTGAGAAAGCTCCTTTATTTTCATACAAATGCGTATAACCTTTTAAATCATTATATGAGAAATCAGATTCTTCAAGTAACTTGTTTGTATTTAAAAAATTGGTTTTAGAAACTCCATTCTCTAAATATTCTTTTGGGGTTAGGCCATTATCTAAATCATCAACAAGTAGTTCATCAGCTCGCATTATCAACTGAGATTCATTTTTTGAGATGACGAGTTTATCCGGAAGATTTTTTAGAGACCAGTTATCCTTAATATTAAATTTTATGGCAAGAATAGGATGATAAAAATACGAGTCTTTCAAATATCCCTCTTCAGGGCTTGAGCCATATAGAGAACCATCAATCATTTTGAGAAACTTCTCTTTGTTGTCTTTATAAGGTTTCTTCTCTAGCTTAGTGGATTCTAATTTTCTAATTCTTTTTTCATTATCTGGATGTGTTGAAAAGATGCCATGATATCCAACTCGTGGTTCTCTATTTTCGCTTTTTGCAATTTTTCTCTCAAGATCATCTGAATCCTCAAGTATTTTTAGGAATGATCTCATAGCATCGGGATTATAATTATTATTCAATAAATATTCTGCTGCCAACTTATCTGCTTCAAGTTCAAATTTCCTACTGTAACCTCTATTTACGATTACATTCATTAAGTTAAACGCATTATCAGTTAACTGAGCTCCTGGCACATTGGCTCTGACGATACCTAAGAGTAAGTTTGTTACTTGTGCTGTACTCATCCCTCTTACAGCATGTCTAGCAGTTATATGAGCAATTTCATGCCCAATTACACCAGCAAGCTCTGCTTCTGAATTGAAGTAATTTAACATTCCACGGTACATATAAACGTATCCTCCGGGCGTCGCAAAAGCATTCATAGTTGGNGAATCAATTAGTGTGAAAGTCCATTTTAGATCTGGGCGGTGACTATTTCTTGCTATTTCATTTCCAAGCTTTGAAAAATAATCATTCAATTCCTTATTTTCAATTACTTTGTTTTCTTCGAGAATTTTCTCGTGGTAAGACGCGCCAATCGAAATCTCTTGTTGTTCAGTGATTGTTACAAAATCAGGAGTACCAGTTACTGGGTTTGTTGCACAAGAACTCAGAAAAAGTAAGGCAGATATACTTATAGCTGCTATGAATTTTCTATTGTTCATAATTATTTTCCTATATTACNAAAATATTCTTCAATACCGGCTAGTGCAAGCGCTCTGTGACTAATTTTATTCTTTTCGTCATCNGTTAATTGTGCNGATGTTTTATTAAATTCTGGCAAGAAGAATATTGGATCGTAGCCAAAACCATTTTCACCCTCAGGCTTCTCNGCAATCAGTCCATACCAAGANCCTGTTGATATTACTGGNAACGGATCGTCTGGGAATCTCATAAATACAATCACACACCTATAACAAGCATTTCTTTTTTCCATTGATACNCCATTTAGTTCTTTAAGTAATTTATCATTGTTACTCATATTNGTAGCATTATCACCAGAGTACCTCGCAGATTTTACTCCTGGTCTCGAATCTAAATAATCTACNTCTATNCCAGAATCATCTGCAATTGAGGGTAAACCGGTAACNATAGAAGCGCTCCTAGCTTTTAATATCGCGTTTTCTACAAAAGATACNCCTGTTTCGTCAACCTCTGGAATATNAATNTCATGATATGTTTTTAGATTAATATTATTTTTATCAAGAATTTTTCTAATTTCTTTTATTTTNCCGTTATTTTTGGATGCAACCATAATATCCATACTTATCTCGATATAACTTTTATAAATTGTATTGTAAAATCATATTATAAAATAATTTAATCAATTTTAAAAACATGAGTAAACACACAGATAATAAAGGTAATGTTCGGATGATTGACATTAGTGATAAAGACATTACNAAGCGAGTTGCTAAAGCTGAAGGCTTCATTGAACTATCAGAAGAAGCACTAGATACAATAGTGAATAATGTAAATAAAAAAGGCGACGTTTTAACTGTAGCACAGATTGCTGGCATTGCCGGAGCAAAACAAACATCAACATTAGTTCCTCTAAGTCATCAGGTAAATTTAAAAAGTATTCAAATTTCTTTTGACATAAAAAGAAATGGTATTAGCTGTTTATCTGAAGTTATCACAGATAGCAATACTGGAGTAGAAATAGAAGCAATACTCTCTGTGGAGATATGTTTATTGACAATATACGACATGTGTAAGTACATAGATAAATCAATGGTGATATCAGATATAAAGCTTATTAGTAAGACTGGTGGAAAATCAGGGGATTTTTCTAGAGACTAAGATGTTTAAGAGCATAAATAATTTTTTATTACTTATATTAATTATAATTTTTTCTATAGGTTATATTATATTTTTTCTAGATTCGGATACTATCAAATCTGAGATAGAAGAGTATGTTTCTTCTAAAATAAATTATACCTTTGTTTATGATGGCGATTTAAATATTAGTTATGCACCAGACGCGAGATTATCTATTACTGATATAAAAATATCCGATGAATCTTATGAGCCAGTAAAAAAAATAGCGAATATAGGTTCGCTTGAACTAATCATAGATAAAGAAAAAATTATAGACAAAATTATTGATGTTCAGAAAATTGAAGCTCTAGATGCTATTTACTTTGGAGTGAATTTAGATGAAATTCTTCTTAAAACTTACTCTCTTATAAAATTTAAAAAATTTCAAAATATCAGCGTTGATAATAACACGGTTTTAAATCGGTTATTTTCTAATGCTGTTATCGATAACGGTATAATGAAAATAAAAAATATTTATTTTGAAACCTCCCTACTCAAGGCGAGTGGTAAAGGGGTAATAGATTTAAACCAAAGGACTATCAAAATTGATATGTTTGGAAAAGTAAGAGATATTAAATCTATTTCTGAAGACGTTAAGAACATCTATACAGATCATTACCCAGATGATTTAGTTAACAAAGAGCTTCCAATTATTATTAGGGGATCACTAGANAATCCCGATATTACAATTGATATAGAATATATTATCAAAAAAGAAATCATTAATCCGCTGAAAGATAAATTATTAGAAAAAATAACAGATGACCTCAAAGAACAAATTAAATTGCCTTTCTAGCAAGGACATATCACTTAGAGAAAAAATTCTTGGATGGTATGATAAAAACGGTAGACACTCTTTACCATGGAAAAATCAATCAATCTATTTAATATGGATTTCGGAGATTATGTTGCAACAAACCCAAGTAAAGACCGTTATTCCATATTTCAAAAAATTCAAAAAAAAATTTCCAACATTAAAAAAACTCATTAGAGCAGACCTAGATTCNATTCTAAATTCCTGGTCGGGACTAGGTTATTATCGCAGAGCAAAAAATATCTATGAAGCTTGCAAAATAATTGATAAAGAATATAAAGGTATATTTCCAAAGAGTTATGAAGAAATATTAAAACTTCCTGGAATAGGGAGAACTACTGCATCAGCAATATCAACATTCTCGGGTTTAGGATCATATTCAATTTTAGATGCGAACGTTAGAAGATTTCTTATCAGAGTTTATGATTTAGATATTAAGGAATCTAATATAGAGAGTATACTTTGGAAAAAATCCGAGGAACTTCTTTGCAAAAAAAGATCATCAGACTTTATTCAGGCATATATGGATATTGGGTCGCTGATATGTAGAATATCTGACCCTAAATGTTCATTGTGTCCTGCGAATGAAAATTGTTTAGGTAAAAAAAATATTGATAATAAGTTGATTATAAAACCCACAAAGATAAAAAAATCAAAATTAAACCTATGGACACTAGTTATATCAGATAAACACGGAAAATATTATTTAGAGAAAATATCAATTAATAAGCTTTGGGATGGACTATATTCCTCGCCTATTTTTTTGTGTCAAGAAGATTTAGAAACTTGGGCAAAAGCACATAATTTAATAAATCAATTAGACAAAGGAGTGAGAAAATTTAATCATAAATTATCGCACTATGATATATGCTTCTCAGTTATGTCATGTAATCTCGACGCTAATAAAAATATTAGCCTATTGGATGATAATTGGTATAATCTATCTGAGATTAATAAAGGTGTTCCGAAGTTTCAATTTAAAGCAGTAGAGAGCATCAGTTAGGATATAATGAGTAAGATATATTGTGTTAAATTAAAAAAAGAAGCTGAAGCACTAGATTATCAGCCATATCCGGGCGCTGTAGGTGAGAAGATTGTTGCTAACATTTCTGCAGAGGCTTGGGATATGTGGGTAAACCATCAAACTATGTTAATTAATGAAATGAGACTTACACCCGTTGACCCTAAGGCCAGAAAACTCTTGGAAGACGAAATGGAAAAATTTCTATTTGGAGAGGGTTCTGCTAAACCAGAGGGTTATACACCTGAAAAATGATTATCGCCCAGGTAGCTCAGTAGGTAGAGCAGAGGACTGAAAATCCTCGTGTCGGCAGTTCGATTCTGTCCCTGGGCAAACTAATATGACATCGAAANACAAAAATATAATACTCAACGAAGCATTGAAATATCATCATGAAGGNAAGCTTNCAGAAGCTGATNATTTATATCTAAAGGTACTCAGNTTAGACAAAAATGATTTCAATGCTAATCACTTACATGGATGTATACTTTCACAGAGAAACGATTATGAGGATGCTATTAAATTTATAACTCGTGCAGTTGAAGTAATTCCATCAAATTATGAAGCCAATAACAATTTGGGCATTGCTTATAAAAATCTCCAAGATAAGGCTAATGCAGAAAAGTATTTTCATAAGGCCATAGATATTGATCAAACAAATTATAAATCTTATTTTAATTGTGCAAATCTTTACTCTGATGTTAATCAATTCGACAAATCAATTGAATTCCTGAAATCAGCTGTCAAATACGCGCCTGATAACACAGATGTAAAGCATAGATTAGGTGAAGTCTATCAATACAAATATCAAGAACAAAGGGATAAAAACAATTTGCGTTTAGCTGAAGAATGTTTTTTAGATGTAATTAAATTAAATGATACATATGTTAATGCCTATATTATGCTTGGCGTTACATATCTATGGCTAGAAAAAATTCAAGAATCTAATAATATGTTTAAGTCTGCTCACACACTTATTCACAAAAATAAAGATCAGATTAACTTCAATATAAATAAATATTTAGATAATAAAAAATCATTAGAGACCTTCATTAAGCATGAATATGAGCAACTCACATTTATTGATAGTGATATGGATGAAATTAGAAATCCTAAATTTACACAAGAGTACTATAATCATTTAAAGGAGCTCTATCAAAAGGTCGAATCAGGCTCATTCGAGACTTCAGATATTCCTTTAAGTTTTAAAAAAGAGATGTTTAAAGTTCTCTATAATAAACCACCTAAGATTCGTTCAGATCATTATATTAATCAAAGCATTAATCATGATCAAATTCAAAAGAATTATTTAGAGAATAATCCAGAACTTGTTGTTATTGATGACTTTCTTCAAAAGGAGCAATTATCTGAACTACAAAAATATTGCAGAAACGCAAATATTTTTAAATATCCATATCAAATGGGATATGTTGCGGCATTTTTATCTAAAGGGATGTCCAGTGAATTTTTCTTAAATTTAAGCGAGGATCTACGAAAAACCTTTAATCTAATATTCAAAAATTATCAGCTNACACAAGCCTGGATATTTAAATATGAAAATAGTAGAGAAGGCACGAAAATACATGCAGATCAGGCTTCAATTAATGTTAATTTTTGGATTACACCAGATGAAGCAAATTTATCAAAGGAATCTGGTGGTCTGGTGATATGGAATAAACTACCACCCAGCAACTGGTCTTTTAACGATTATAATAGCGTTCAATCTCTCGAAAAAATCGAGAAAATGTTAGATTCAGAAGGTATCGAAAAGAAAGTCATTCCTTATAAAGAGAATAGATGCGTAATTTTTAACTCAAAACTATTTCATTGCACTGATAAATTTAATTTTGAAAAAAGTTATCCACATAGAAGGATAAATATTACCCTCTTGTATGACTAATTAAACATAGGGACTTTAAAAATTATAATTATGGCCTTATAATTGGAATATGACCAATAAAGTAAATCAAAAAGCACAGTTTAAGTTGGGTCAAATCGTCTATCATACTAAATTTCGTTACAGAGGTGTCATAGTTGACGCTGATCCATATTTCCAAGGTACAGATGAGTGGTATGAAAATGTCGCAAAATCAAAACCTGATAAAAATAAACCCTGGTATCATGTTCTTGTTCATGGGCAGGGTAATGAGACGTATGTGGCTGAAAGTAATCTCTCTACAGATACAAGCAATGATCCGATTGACCATCCTTTTGTAGAAGTGTTTTTTGATGAATATGACGAAAGTGGCGAATATTCACTAAAACAGACTTTTAATTAACTGTCATGCTGTTCAAGAAGCTTCTGGATAAAATATCCAATAAATCATCTAATGCTGCAGAATTAGATTTTGAATGTTTTGAAAATGAACTAAATCTAGCTATATCGATATTGATGATTGAGGTTTCTAAATCAGATGATGAATTTTCTAGCCAAGAGCGAGATAAGATTATTTCCTTGTTAAAACAACAATTCAATCTTGATCAAAATCAAATTAAAGTCCTTATGCGTCTAGCGGAAGAAAAAAATAACGAAATGATATCACTATACGAATGGACATCAATCATAAACGAGCACTACGAATATCCAGACCGAATTAAAGTTATAAAATCTCTCTGGGCTGTAGCTCATGCTGATAATACTATAGATAAGTACGAGGACTATACTATAAGGAAAATAGCTGATCTATTATATGTCAGACACGAAGATTTTATCATTGCTAAGCATCAATAATTATCTCAACCTAAAAGTTGCGACCTCTCCAAATAGGTTAGGGAATAATTTTATTAATAAACTAGACTTTTGATTCTTATTAACGATGACACGTTGTGAAATTCTAAGATTATGTTCTTCACAAAAACCAACAAAATCACTTATCGTGCAAAGGTGTATATTAGGTGTACTGAACCATTTAAAAGGAAGAGCGTCTGTGACCGGCATCATGCCTTTAAAAAATAGTTGTAATCTAGGTCTCCAATGACCCATATTTGGAAAGGACACAATAATCTCTTCGCCAATGTTTAACATTTCTTTAATTAGCTTGTCAGGATTTTTTACAACCTGAAGTGATTGAGCTAAAACAACATAATCGAACGATTGAGTGTTAAATGTTTCAAGCCCAGTATCCAGGTCTAGTTGGAGCACATTAACATTTTTTTTGAGTGCTAATTTTATTTTATTTATATCATTATCAACTCCCAGACCTTTGATATTTTTTTTCTCAGCTAGCATTTTCAATAAATAACCATCTCCACAACCTAAATCCAGAACTTTACTATTTGGCTTTATCCATGAGCTAATCAATTCTAAATCATTTCTAAACCCCATTATTATCACCTGAGATAAAGTTTCTCATTATTTCAAAATAATCTTCATTTTCCATCAGAAAAGCATCATGTCCGCCTGAAGAATCAATTTCTGAGTAGCTTACATTTTTATTATTGTGTATGAGAAGTTTCATAATTTCTTTAGATCTTGATGGCGGGAATCTCCAATCAGAAGTAAATGATATAATTAAATATTTAGAACATGTTTTACTAAGTCGCGTATTTAAATCATCGCCAAAGTCTTTAATTGGATCAAAATAGTCTAATGATTTAGTCATGAGCAAATATGTGTTAGCATCAAAAGAATTACCAAATTTCTCACCCTGATATCTTAAATAACTCTCAATCTGAAACTCAACATCAAAGTTGAAATTAAGCTTTTGTTTTTGTAAGTCTCGACCAAACTTTTCTTTCATTGAATCATCGGATAAGTATGTTATATGACCTAACATTCTTGCCAGAGCAAGTCCTTGATTTGGGATGACATTTTTCTCGAGATAATGTCCATTGTGCCAATTAGGATCTTTCATGATTGCCTGTCTAGCAACTTCATTAAATGCAATGTTCTGTGCTGTTAGTTTTGGTGCTGCTGCAATTATAATACATTTCTCCACTTTATCTGGGAATTGTAAAGTCCATTGGAAAGCTTGCATTCCGCCAAGACTACCTCCAATAACGAACTTCCATTTCGCAATACCTAAACTCTCCATCAATTTACTTTGAGAATTTACCCAATCTTCAACTGTTACAATAGGAAAATCAGAACCATAAATTTTATTGGTTTCAGGATTAATTGACTTTGGTCCTGTAGACCCGTGACACCCTCCTAAATTATTTAAAGAGACAACGAATAAATGATCAGTATCTATCGGTTTACCAGACCCAATCATGTTATCCCACCATCCTGGTTTGTCGTCATCTTTATATTTTCCTGCAGCATGTTGATTGCCTGATAAGGCATGACAAATTAAAACTGCATTGTCTCTACTATTATTTAAGACACCATATGTCTCGTAAGCTAATTCATATCTCTTTAGGACTTTCCCTGATTTCAATTCTAGAGGCTGATCAACTTTCAGTACTGAGGTTTTTAGGTTTAGACTCATAGCATTAAAACAGACTCGCAAAATGATATATCGGTGGCACCAAAATCAATTCAGTTAAAGTAATTAAAACAAGAAGTATTATTGGTGAAAAATCAAGTCCAGACATAGGAGGGAGAATTCTTCTGATTATATTGTAAAATGGTTGACAAATATCATCTATTAAGTTGAATATTGGGTGTGAATTAAATCCCATAAACCAACTACCAATAGCTCCGATGATGACCACCCACCACAATATGTCTAGGACTTCATTTATTAGTTTACCAAAACCGGCTATAAGCAATGATATTAAGTTTATATCAATTCCAGATATAGAATATGGAATGAAAATTTTAATAGATGTAAAAATCGTCAAAATTATAACTATGATTAAATCAACTCTACCAAAATTTAGCGGTATGACCCTTAAAGGTTTCAGGACTGGATCTGTAAACTTCACAACCATCTGACATACAGGATTATAAAAATTAACCTGTGTAATTTCAAAAATCAATCTTAAAATAAAAATAAATTGTATTAATCCAACAATAAATGTTGATAGAAAAATAATTGGTGTTGACGCGTAACCTTCCATATTAAGAACCTATTTTACTAGCCTTTTTAATGGCAGAGCTAACAGCCTTGTTTAAAATTTTTTGTAATCCATCTTTCTTCATAGATCTCAGCGCACTTTCTGTTGTTCCTTTTTTAGAAACAATAGATTTTTTAATCACCTCTAGTGATCTCTCATCATTCTTACAAGTATTTATAGTACCATCGAATAATTCAATTGATAGATCTCGAGACATCTTTTTATTGAAACCTTGCTTTTCAAAGATAGAACAAATAATCTCCAAAATATATAATACATATGCTGGTCCGCTCCCAGTTAAGCCAGTCACAATATCAATTTTTCTTTCAGATGAGACGATATATGTTTTACCAACATCATCAAAAATTTTAATAAGCTGTTTTTTATCTTTTGGTTCGCAGTTTGAATTAAAAAAAACGAATGACTGTGCTTTTCCATGTGCACAATTAATATTAGTCATGACCCGTGCAATCCTAGAGATATGAGTCAATTCTCTCAATTTTTTGATCGAAATACCTGCCATCAAACTTACCAGTATTGTATTTTTAGTAATATTCTGAAGTGATTTAGCAATATCCTTAAATTTATTTGGTTTAACACCAAGAAAGATTAATTTGCACTTAAGAATATCGTCATCCAGTTTTCTCTTAAGAGTAATCTTCTTATGCAGCTTCTTTGTAACATAAGGATCATATACTGTTATATCTCCCGAATAATTCCCATTTCTCAATCCAGTTATCAGAGATTTCGATAGGTTTCCATATCCAATTATTGATATCATATTTAACTATTCCTCTCTCCAAAAATCATACTGCCAATTCTAATCATATTTGATCCATTTTCCAATGCATCAATATAATCATTGCTCATACCTAGAGATAGCGTATCAAAATAATCATATTTTTTAGAGAACTTATTATATAAATCTCTCATGATTTTATAGGATTTAAGATCACCTCTTGCGATATTCTCTTTTGAAGGGATGGCCATTATACCTCTTATTCTNATATTAACTAAATTTGCCATGTTAGAGAGAAATTCATCTAATTCATCCGACAATATACCTGCTTTAGAATCTTCTCTATCAATATTTATTTGAATACATGCATTCATTATCTTGTTTTGTTTTTTGCATTCAAAATCTATTATCTCTGCGTGTTTCATTGATGCAATAGTCTGAATAAAGCTGAAATGCTTCACTATATCTTTTACTTTATTAGATTGAATTTTACCAATAAAATGCCATTCAATATTTTCATTACTTAATGTCAAAATTTTACTTTTTGCTTCATTTAAATAATTTTCTCCAAAAGATTTATAACCTAGATTAATCAATATTTTAATATCATCAATAATTTGAGATTTTGTTACAATTATTAATTTGATGTTTTTTTCTTTGCTAGAATGTTTTTTGATATTGTCTTCAATTTTATTGAGAATATACTTAATATTATTTTTCATTCTTTCTGTTATCAATTATTATAGACATAATTGCCATTCTTACTGATATGCCAGAACTCACTTGATCAAGAATTACGGAATGCTCTCCATCCGCTACCTCAGAATCTATTTCGATTCCTCTATTGATTGGCCCTGGATGCATTACAATTACATCTTTTTTAGAGGATTTAAGTTTTTTATTTGTAAGTCCGTAAGTATTATAATAGTCAACTTCTGATATCAAAGCNTCATGCATCCGTTCTTTTTGTAATCTTAACATAATAACAACATCACAATTATCAATGCCATCTTCTAAATTTTCAGAATATTTTATTTTCATGGATTCTAAATCTTGTGGCATTAGAACTTTCGGACCTATTACTCTCACATCGGTTACATTTAGTATATTAAGACAAGAAATTAATGATCTTGCTACTCGTGAGTGTAATATGTCACCTACAATTGCAACTTTGAGGCCCTCAAAATCACCTTTATATTTTTTGATTGTAAACATATCAAGCAATGCCTGTGTAGGATGAGCATGAGCGCCATCACCTGCATTAAGNACCGCTATTTTGTTGCCTACCTCTTTTGCTATAAAATGAGGAGTTCCAGCAATTGAATGGCGAACNACAAACATATCACAACTCATAGCTTGTAGAGTCTTTATCATGTCTATAATCGATTCCCCCTTTAAAGTAGATGAGTTAGCTATGTCTATATTAATAAAATCTGCTGAGAGTTTCTTTGAGGCTAACTCAAATGTAGTTTTAGTGCGTGTACTTGGTTCAAAAAATAGACTCGCTACTGTTTTGCCCTCTAGATCATAGAATTTTTTCTTCTGAGCTTGAGAATACTCATTTGCTCTATCGATTATTTGGTGGATATGTTTAGGGTCTAATCCTTCTATATTAAGAAAATGAATTAGTTTATCGTTTTCAAATTGAATATCAGTATTAATATTCATTGTTGTTATACTACCATGTTTTCTCTAAACCAGCTTAATAATATCAGTGTTGCAGCTATATCATCCACATTTTTTTTATTTTTTTTGATCATATTTTCTTGTCTAAGTTTTTTACTAATCAATAAACCTTCCTCTGTTGACAGTTCCTCATTAAATTTTACAACATCAATCTGGCCTTTATATTTATTCATCAAATTCATATAAAAATTATCAACCTCTCTCATGAAATTGTTCTTTTTGTTCGCATAAGGATANCCTAAAATAATTACGTTTGGATTCCANTCATTAATGACCATATAGAGTTGTTCCATCAAATCTCCTTTATTTTNATGAATCACTTTGAGGGGCCTAGCATCCATAGTAATAATTTGACCTACTGCAATACCAATTTTTTTTGTTCCGTAGTCTAACCCTATATAGGTATAATTTTTGTTAATCAAATTCTTAACTTTACTCGTCATGATAGTGTGTAATAACGGAAATGAATTGATGAGCTATTTTTTCGAAAATATTCTTATCTTTTTGTTGTAGATGCATCAATCCTGTTGGTGATGTAATATTAATTTCAGTTATGAATTTATTTATCATATCAATACCAGCGAGGTAGATTCTCTTAGAAATCAGATATGAAGCAATATCTTCTAAGTATGGTATATATTTTTTTTCAATTTTCTTAATTTGATATTTTCCGCCATTAGCTATGTTTGCTCTAAAATCATCTTTCGGTGGAAATCGAACTAATGCATTTTCATATACTATGCCATTGTAAATAATTATTCTTTTATCACCATATTTATGAATATTGAGATATTTTTGTATTAATACGTAACACTTTTCATTATAGTTCTGAACTGAAAAAATTTTCTTTTTATAATCATTATCGTTATGACTTATTTTTTGTATATTCTCTCCTCTCATCATATTGAGTGGTTTAACAACAACATTTTTATGTTTGTTAATAAATTTCTTCATTTGATCAATATTACATGAGACGATAGTTGGAAGTTTGTATGGACTCATTAAGCCTCCGAGGAGCTTTTCATTATAATCTCTTAGAGACTGAGAAGAATTTATTATGAGTGTTTTTTGTTTTTCTAATATATCTAACATATATGTTAATGCTATATAATTCTCGTCAACTGGCGGATCCTTCCTAAAAAAAATACAATGCATCTTATTTAAATTAATTTTTTTTTTATTTTTAAGATGAAAGTACTTTTTATTATGAAGATTTAGAGTGAGTTCTTGGACATTTCCAAAAACATTATGATTATTAATTTGTATTGTTGTGGTATCAATATAAAATATTTTATTATTTTTCTGAAGTATATTAATTATTCCAAGAGTGGTATCTGTTTCTTTTAACAAACATTCGATAGGATCAGTGATTACAGCTATATTAAACATACTAGCTATCTAAATTATAGAGTTCTTTAGCAGCAGCTAAAATTGCTAATCTGGCAATTACCCCATAAATATAAAATTTATTAGTATCAGAATGAATGGGTTGATTACTATCGGGGCTAATACACGCATCATTGAATGATATTGGGTGAAAGGACATTCCTGGTGAGTTTAGATTTTCCGAATAATCTTTATCTTCATGTATCCTGTAGAATCCACCAAGTAGGCTTGAACCAAATGAATATATTACTGGTTCAACTACATCAGATTTTATATTAATCTTTTCATTTGAATAAATGCCTTCTTGAAGAATAACTTTATTTAATGGAGCGCCACCTTTAATCTTTGTCATTCTTGTACGTTGTTTACGATTAATATTTTTTAAATCATTAATATCTGATATCTTAATAATCCCCATACCGTATGTACCTGAATCTGCTTTAATCATAATGTAGGGCTTTTCATCGATTCCATATATCTCATATTTTTCCTTGATAAGCATAAACAATTTTTCTGTATGATATAACATGCAATCTTCACCTTGTTTGGTTTTAAAATCTATTTCACCACAATTTCTAAAAAGAGGCTCCATCAGCCACGAATCCAAACCCAGCAATCTAGTAAAGTTTTTTACGACATCACTATAATATTCAAAATGAATAGTTTTTGAGCGATTAGTCCACCCTAGATTAGGATCTGGGAGAATAGGCTGTTTAGTCTCTTTTAGAATATCAGGAACACCATCTGAAAGATCATTATTAAGTATGATTAGATCCGGAGAAAATGATTCGTAACAAAGTGATTTATTTATCTTTTTCAGTCCAGGGTTTATTTTTCCAGGTGTATTNAAGTCACCTAACGATGCAATCTCAATTTCAAATCCAGCTTTTTTTATAAANCTTGATAGGNCAGATAGACTATTTGNATAATGNTGATTTCTAGTATGATTTTCACCTATAAGTAAGATTTTTCTTATGTCCACAGACTGTCTCTCTAGGGCATGGCTTAAAGCAGAAATATATAAAGGTTCAAAATTTTTATCAAGATTATTGAAGCCAGCTGGAAATAAGTTGGTATCAACTGGAGCAATTTTGAATCCAGAATTTCGTATATCTATAGATGAATAAAATGGCGCAGGATATTTAATCCATTGTTTACGGAACCACGACTCAATTTCAACATGACTATTAATTATACAATTATGTAACTCTTGATTTGTGAAGCTTTTATTATATTCTGCTATTGATTTTAAATTATTCATCTACCATTTTCTCATTAATGTCTGTGCGACTACACAAGCTGTTTCGGTTCTTAATATCCTATCTCCAAGCGAAATAATTCTCCAGTTATATTTTTTTAACATTGTAATATCATTGTCACTAAACCCACCTTCTGGACCAATAAGAAATATATATTGTTTTATATTTACTTCATTCATGTTCAATTTTTCTCCACGAGGATCAAAGCAAATTTTTATTTCACTAGATGATTCTGTATACTTTGCTATCTCTGATAAAGTAGCAGCTTTCTCTATCTCAGGTATAGTAGAAGACCCACATTGTTCACATGCACTCAAAATTATTTTTTTCCAATGCAGATATCTTTTATTGATATCTGTAGGGTGACTCCTCTCAGTAATTATTGGTACAATTTTTTTAATTCCAAGTTCTACAGATTTCTGAATTGCATAATCCATAATTTTACCACTAGATATTGATAAACCGAGAGTATTAACAGCATCATTCTCTAGGCCCTTAATAGATTTTTCAACTTGAATCCGTTTAGACTCTCTATCATCAATTGCACAAATATAGTCCTTACCATTTCCATTAAAGAGAATGATTTTTTCATTACTTTTAATTCGTAGAACTTTATGAATTCTCGTAGTTAAATTTTTATCAGCTATGAAAGTCTCACCAACATTGATGTCAGTGTTTACGAAGATTCTATGAATTTTATTTCGTCGCAATATTTATTGCACCTTCCATGACATTAATGACATGATCAATTTCATTCTTTTTTATAACATAAGGAGGCATAAAATACATCACATTACCTAGAGGTCTTAATAATACATTATTTTCAAGAGCATATTTATAGGCTTTAATTCCTCTTCTTTCTTTCCAATCGAATGGTATTCGTTTATGTTTATCTTTTACCATTTCAACAGCATTTATCATTCCAGTTTGTCTTATGTCTCCAACATTATTATGAGAATTCATACTCATCAGCTGATCCTTTATATATTTTGATTTTAATTTATTTTTCTCAATTATATCTTTTTTCTCAAATAGATCTAACGAGGCATTAGCTGCAGTACAAGCTAAAGGATTAGCAGTATAACTGTGTGAATGCAAAAATGCATTAAGCTTCGTATATTCATCATAGAAGGCATTATAAATTTTATTAGAGGTAAGAATTGTTGATAGTGTAAGGTAGCCTCCTGTAATGCCCTTTGACAAACAAATAATATCGGGAGTAATTTTTGATTGTTCATAACCAAACATAGTCCCAGTTCTGCCAAATCCAACAGCAATCTCATCGGCTATCAGATGAATGTCATATTCATCACAGGCATCTCGAAGTAACTTTAAATAAATAGGATGATACATCCTCATATATCCAGCACATTGTACGAGAGGTTCAATTATTACGGCACAAACGCTTTTATGATTTTTTTTGATAGCATCAAGCATGAAACTAAACATTCTAGTTGTATATTCTTTATTGGTTTCACTTTCTTTTTTATTATAACAATCTGGAGACGGAACTATTATAGTATCTTTCATGAGACTTTTATAAGTTTTCTTGTATAGATCAATATTACTTACGGATAATGACCCTATCGTCTCACCATGATAACTATTGCTTAAAGCTATAAACTTTCTCTTTTTTTTGTATCCAATATTTTTCCAAAAATGGAAACTCATTTTCATAGCAGCATCTATAGCTGAGGATCCATTATCTGTAAAAAAACATTTATTAATTTTAGCAGGTGACATCGCTATTAATCGTTCAGCTAGTTTAACAGCCGGCTCATGAGTAAATCCTGCGAGTAAAACATGCTCCAATTTTTTTAATTGTTGAGCTATTTTGCTGTTTATATAGCCATTAGAGTGACCAAATATGTTTACCCACCAGGAACTGATCGCATCAATATATTTTTTTCCATCAAAATCTTCTAACCATACGCCTTTTCCACTTTTTATCGGTATGAGAGGTATTTTTTCATGATCCTTCATTTGAGTACAAGGGTGCCAAATTACGTCAAGATCCCTCTCGACAATGTTCTCAAGCTTATTGATTTTTTTTGACATTAGTGGAGCAGTATCTTTAAGTCCTAATACCTGTACTCATCTTTTTTGAATGGCCCGTCCTGGTCAACGTTGATGTACTCAGCTTGTTCTTTAGAGAGTCTAGTTAATTTGACACCAAGTTTTTCTAGATGAAGTTTCGCAACTTTTTCATCAAGATTTTTAGGCAGAACATAAACTTTATTTTCATATTTGCTATAATTTTTCCATAGCTCAATTTGTGCCATCACTTGATTTGTAAATGAACAAGACATAACAAAGCTTGGATGTCCGGTCGCACAACCTAGATTAATCAATCTACCTTCTGCCAGTAGAATTATTCTTTTCCCATCCGGAAAGATTATCTGATCTACTTGTGGCTTTACATTCTCCCATTCGTATTTTCTTAGACTCTCAACATCTATTTCATTATCAAAATGTCCAATATTACATACAATCGCGCCATTTTTCATATTAGCCATATGATCATGCTGAATAACATTTAAATTCCCTGTTGCAGTTACAAAAATATCAATTTTATCTAAATAATCTTCTATAGTAACAACTTGGTAACCTTCCATAGATGCTTGAAGTGCACATATAGGGTCTATCTCACTAATGAGAACATTCGCTCCTAATCCTCTCAATGATGCAGCTGAGCCTTTGCCTACATCACCATACCCACATACAATAGCTAACTTGCCAGCAATCATACTGTCTGTAGCTCTTTTAATTCCATCGACAAGAGATTCTCTACAACCATATAAATTATCAAATTTTGATTTAGTTACTGAATCATTTACATTTAGAGCCGGAACTTTGAGTGAATTATTTTTTTCCATTTCATAGAGTCTGTGAACACCAGTTGTAGTTTCTTCAGATACACCTCTAATATCGCTCATTAATTGTGGATAATCATTATGCATTATAGCTGTTAAGTCACCGCCATCATCTAATAACAGATTTGGTTTCCAATCTTTATCACCCTCAATAGTTTGTTTGATACACCAATTGTATTCTTCTTCGGTTTCTCCTTTCCATGCATATACAGGAATATTTTGACTTGCTATTGCAGCTGCTGCATGATCCTGAGTTGAAAAAATATTACAAGAAGACCATCTAACAGAAGCGCCTAAATCAACAAGCGTCTCAATAAGNACAGCTGTCTGGATAGTCATGTGAAGACAACCAAGTATATTTGCACCATTGAGTGGTTTCTGGTCTTTATACTCTTCTCTAATTGCCATCAATCCAGGCATTTCAGTTTCAGCAATTTTAATTTCTTTTTTTCCAAATTCAGCTAAAGATATATCAGCTACTTTATAATCAGTTCCAATTTTGCTTATTTTTTCAGTTTTTGTGACCATTTTATTACCTATCCTAGTTCATTCATTAGTATATCAACCTTATCCTTTTGTTCCCAAGTAAAATTTTTGCCATCTCTCCCGAAATGTCCAAAAGCTGCGGTAGGTTGATATTTTACGTTCAGAAGGTCTAGCGTGTCAATAATACCCTTCGGAGTGAGATTAAATACCTTACTTACTGCAGAGGATATTTTAGAATCCTCAATCTTCGATGTTCCAAAAGTATCAACAGAAATTGAAGTTGGCTCAGCAACGCCAATTGCATAAGAGAGCTGTATTTCACATTTATCTGCAAGCTCAGTAGCTACAATATTTTTTGCGATNTACCTTGCCATATAGGCTGCAGACCTATCAACTTTAGATGGATCTTTACCAGAGAAAGCACCTCCACCATGTCTTGCCATACCACCGTAAGTATCAACGATTATTTTTCTACCAGTNAAACCACAATCGCCGTTTGGTCCTCCAATGACAAAGTTTCCTGTTGGATTAATATGAATCTTAGTGGCACTCGATAATAAATTTTTAGGTATTGTTGTTTTTATAATTTCTTCCATCACAAAATCTTTAACATCGCTAAGAGTTACATCTTTCGAATGTTGAGTGGATAATACAACAGTATCTATTTTTTCAGGTCGACCGTTCTCATAAACAAAAGTAATCTGACTTTTAGCATCAGGTAATAACCAATCTACTTTTTTACTTTTTAATAATTTAGTCTGTTTTTCGACAAGTCGATGTGAATAGTATATTGGTGCTGGCATAAGTTGCTCAGTTTCATTTGATGCGTAACCAAACATTAATCCCTGATCACCTGCTCCCTGATCATCTTTTTTATTACGTTCAACTCCCATTTTAATATCGGGTGATTGTTGGTTAATTATTGTAATTATCTCACATTCATTTCCATTAAAACCTAGTTCATTATGATNATATCCAATATCGCAAATGACTTGACGAACCTTTTCTTCAACTTGAAGTGAATTTTTTGTAGTAATCTCACCTGCTAGAATGACAGATCCAGGCTCACCTGCTTTTCCTTTAGCCAAGACCTCACAAGCTACCTTGCAATCTTTATCATCTTTTAAAACAATATCAAGAATGGAGTCCGATAACTGATCACACAACTTATCAGGATGGCCAGGGGAGACACTTTCAGATGTAAATAAGTAGTTTTTATTCATTTTTTTAGAACTATATCACAATATAATGTAGTTGTTTATCTGCTATTATTATTTTTTATAGTTTTTAAGGACTTCTCTCTCTTCTAAAGTAAGGTCTTCACCTTGAGAAAATTTATCTAATATCACATTATACTCTTTGTCTTGTTTTGTTTTTTTATGATTTTCTATTATGCTAGTAATTGTTTGTGCAGCAGTCTCTATATCATTATCTAACACATTTATTGATGAGTGATTTATAAAGAGATTNTTAATTTCATCGTCCTCTTCCAAAAATTTATTAAGAATATATGTATCTTTATTTTTATATTTCGGAATCAGNGAAATCATCTCTTTTATTTTTGGAGACAATGTAAGTTCTGTAATATATTCCTCTAAATTTTCCGACAACTTAGGAAACTTTAATAATGTGGATAGTACAACCGAATCAATTTTTGATAACTTGACGCTCTTATTATCTGTATTAATTTTCTCTGATGTGTTTTCTTTTGAATCCTCGCTTAAGTTAACTTGAGAGATTTTTTTTATTTCTTGAATGAATAGTTTTTTAAAAATCCCATCAGGTAATTTCCCAGAAAGATTCTTAATATTCTGAATAAATTTGACTTTGTCTTCAATATTATTCAAATCAAGATTTTCTTTTGCCGAGTCAATCATATATTCAGAAAGTCTCATACTATTATTAAAATATGTATTTAATGCACCACTATCCTCCTGACATATCTCATCTGGATCTTTTCCTTTCTCTAGAAAACAAAAACGTATATCTAGTCCATCATTTAGTTCTGGTAAAACATTATTCATAGCTTTGTTAGCTGCGCTCTTACCGGCATCATCACCATCGAAACAGAAAATTATTTCACTAGAAATCCTTTTAATCTTCCTTATATGGAATTTAGTGAATGCTGTCCCTAGTGTTGCAACTACATTATAATATCCATGTTTGTGCAATGAAATAACATCGGTATAACCCTCTACAATTACGATAGATTCTTTTTTATGTATTTCATTTTTTGATTCATACAATCCATATATCTCTGCACTTTTAAAAAATAGTTTTGACTCTGGCGAATTTATGTATTTAGCTTTCTCATTTTTATCAATTGTTCTTCCTCCAAAAGCTATTACTCTCCCTGCATTATTTTTTATAGGAAACATAATTCTGTTTCTAAATCTGTCATATACTTTATCTTGATTCTTCACAACCAACCCAAGTTCAATAGCTGCCTCTAATTTTTTATTTTGGTAAAGATATTTTTTTAGACTATCCCAAGAATCCGCGGCATAACCAATATCAAATTTCTTAATCATATCGGTATCTATACCACGTGAAATAAGGTAGTCCATAGCACCCTTATTCTTGTTCAACGAATTTATAAAAAATTGAAGTGCAAGTTTATTTGCCTCATATAAACCCATGTCTTCTTGATTGATTTTATTATTTTTAGGTACTTCCATATTTGCCATAGATGCAAGTTTTTCTACGGCATCAACAAACGACAATCCCTCGTGTTCTCTTAGGAATTTAATAGCGTCTCCAGAAGCCCCACATCCAAAACAGTGGTAAAATTGTTTTGCGCTTGAGACGTTAAAAGATGGAGTTTTCTCGGAATGGAAGGGACATAAACCTTTGTGATTTGCTCCCGCTTTTTTAAGTTTTACGACTTCTCCAATTACATCTACAATATCTATTCGAGACAATAAATCATCAATAAAAGCTCTGTCAATATTACTCATGCTCTATGCAGCTTTATTTATAATGACAAGAAGATCATCAATGTTTGATGACTTAGGTTTGATAATATAGAATTTTTTAACTTCATCGCAAAAATTATCTAATATTTGTTTTGCTCTAAGACTACCAGTTTTTGCGAAGTGAGACTTAATTTGTTTATGAATAAATTCCTCATGTTTTCTATACTTGCCTGGTTTTATTTTTACGAGTTCAACGGATTCAGCGTTTATATTGCTATCCAGCATTTGATTGTCGTCATACACAAATGATAATCCACCAGTCATTCCGGCGCCAAAGTTATTCCCAACTTTTCCTAGAAAAATAACAGCTCCTCCAGTCATATATTCGCATGCATGATCACCACTACCTTCAACTACCGCAATACACCCAGAATTTCTGACCGCAAATCTTTCTCCCACTATGCCCTCAACAAATAATCGACCACCTGTTGCTCCATAAAGACATGTATTTCCTATTGCTACTGTGCTTGATGCGATTGTTTTAAGTTCCTTTGGAGATTGAATTACAATATTTCCTCCTGCCATTCCTTTTCCAACATAATCATTAGCATCGCCATTGAGTGTCATATTTAAACCTGAAACATTCCAAGCACCAAAACTTTGTCCGGCCGTACCAGTAAAGGACAGTGTTATAGGTTTTTTAGATAGAGAATAATTGCCGTATAGCCTAGCAATCTCACCAGATAACGAAGCACCGATACTTCTGTCATAATTTTTTATTATGTAACTAAATGTTTTACTCTTTTTTGATTTAATGTAAGGTAAAGTATCTTTAAGTATTTTTTTCGCCAATAAAGCTTTATCAAAAGGTTTATTAGATTTTGTTGTACAAAACCTTTGATCACTTTTCACTTTATATAAGAGTTTTTTAAGATTAACTTTATTATGTTTAATCGTAACTCCTTTAAGCTGTTTTAGTAAATCGGTCTTTCCAATTATATCGTTGAGAGATTTATATCCTAAGGCAGATAAAATTTCTCTGACATCTTGAGCAACAAAACGTAGGTAATTTATGACTCTATCTGGGCTTCCGCTAAAGTGTTTTAATCTTAGAATTTTATTTTGAGTGGCAACGCCAGTAGCACAATTATTCAGATGACATACTCGAAGATATTTACAACCTAATGCGACCATAACAGATGTCCCAAATCCAAAACTTTCAGCACCTAATATAGCACCTTTCACAACATCTAATCCTGTCTTAAGCCCTCCGTCTGTTTGAAGTCTAACTTTATGTCTTAAGTTATTCATCATTAATGTTTGATGGGTCTCAGAAATTCCTAGTTCCCAAGGTGTTCCTGCATACTTAACAGATGTAAGAGGACTTGCACCCGTACCACCATCGTATCCAGAAATTGTTATTAAATCAGCATAAGCTTTTGCCACGCCAGCAGCAATTGTTCCAACACCTGCCTGAGAGACAAGTTTTACTGAAATAAGAGCTTTATTGTTTACCTGTTTAAGATCAAAAATTAATTGCGCAAGGTCTTCAATAGAGTATATGTCATGATGAGGAGGTGGNGAGATAAGAGTAACTCCTGGGACAGAAAACCTTAACTCAGCTATCATTTTATTAACTTTATGTCCTGGTAATTGTCCTCCTTCTCCTGGTTTAGCTCCTTGTGCAATCTTAATCTGAATCACTTCAGCATTAACAAGGTAATGAGCTGTTACTCCAAACCTTCCCGAAGCAACTTGCTTAATTTTGGATGATTTTTCAGAGTTGTATCTATCAATATGTTCTCCTCCTTCTCCAGAGTTAGATCTTCCTCCAAGTTTATTCATTGCAATAGCTAGCGCTTCATGAGCTTCAGGAGATAGAGCCCCCAGCGACATCCCGGCAGTATCAAATCTTTTTACTATATTACTTATAGGTTCAACCTGTTTTAAACTAACGCTTTTATTTTTTGATCTTAGATTTAATAAATCTCTCAAAAAGCTTGGTCTTCTATTATTTATTATTTCAGAAAATTTCTTATAGTCATCATATGATCCTGTACTTACGCATTCTTGAAGTTGTTTGACAACATCCGGGTTATAGTCATGATATTCGTCATCATGAACATATTTAAGAAGACCACCGGTTTTAATTTTTAGTTTCTCATCCCAGGCAAANTCATGAGTTTCTAGAATATCTTTCTGTAAATCATCAAAATCCGTTCCAGAAATTCTATTAATAGTTCCTCTAAAGCATAAATCAACAACATCATCATCAAGACCTACAGTTTCAAAAAGTTGNGCGCCTCTATAACTGGATACACAAGATATGCCCATTTTAGACATAATCTTAAATATCCCTTTGTTAATACCTCTTATATAGTTTGATACACTTTTTGTATAGTCATTACTTTTATTGTTCTTATTTATGAGTTCAAATATCAGCTCGAATGATAAATATGGATAAATAGCTGTTGCTCCATATCCAAGCAGTACAGCAAAGTGATGAGGATTTCTTGCTGATCCAGTTTCTACAATAAGGTTAGTGTCGCATCTCAATCCACTATCTATAAGTTTATGATGTATAGCGCCAACCGCCATTGGAGCGGGTATAGTAAATTGATCCTTATGAATTTTTTTATCTGTGAGTATTAGTACGATGTTACCTTTTTTTACCAAGCGAGTTGCTCTATCACAAATTGTATTTATTGCTTCTTCTAAATCTAGTGATTTGTCATAATTTAAATTAATGTTTCCAACAGGATATTTTTTAATCTTACTATCTTGAATACATTCGAAAGTCTGACGATCCAGAACTGGAGAATTTAAAATTAATCTATCAGCATGCTTAGATGACTCTTCAAAAATATTTCTTTCTTTACCTAAACAAACTTCAAGCGACATAACGCTATTTTCTCTAAGAGAATCTATTGGTGGATTAGTGACTTGAGCAAATTGTTGTCTAAAGTAATCATAAATAGACCTATTCTGCTTGGACATAACAGGAAGAGGAGTATCATCACCCATTGAGCCTGTTGCCTCTTGTCCCAACTCAGCTAACGGAGTAATAATTTCTTTTTCTTCTTCAAAAGTTATTCCAAAAACTTTTTTATACGTAGCGATGTCCTCTTTTGTAAAATTTAGAGGNTTTAAATCTAGAGATTCAGATACACAAACTTTTTTTGAATTTTTTACTAACCAGGATTGATAGGGGTGNCTATCTTTAAGGATATTATCAATTTGTTTAGTAAATAGAAGTTCCCCAGTTTTTGTATCAACCGCAAGCATTTGACCAGGTGCNAGNCGGCCTTTTGTTAAGACATTTGAACTATCATAATCATAAACCCCTATTTCCGAAGCGAGTGTTATATGTCTGTCATTCGTAATAACATATCTTGCGGGCCTCAGCCCATTCCTATCTAACGCGCACGCAGCATATCTACCATCAGTCAAGACAATCCCGGCAGGACCATCCCATGGTTCCATGTGCATAGAATGATATTCGTAGCACGCCTTAAGGTCGTCATCAATATTAGGATTATTCTGCCAAGCGGGAGGCATCAATGTTCTCATTGCTCTAAAAATTCCCATGTCACCAGATAGAAGCAGTTCAAGCATATTATCAAGCGTATACGAATCAGAGCTATCTCTTGAAATAAGAGGATGAAGCTTAGTTAATTCTGGAAGAGACTCAATTTCTAGCTTATTCCTTCTTGCAAGATACCAATTACGATTACCTTGTATCGTATTTATCTCGCCATTATGAGCAAGATACCTAAAAGGNTGAGCAAGCTTCCACTCAGGAAGTGTGTTTGTAGAGAATCTTTGATGAAAGACGCACAATGAAGTCTTCATTTTTTTATTTTTCAGATCCGGNTAAAAGTCGGTTATATATTCCGATAATATTAGTCCTTTGTAAGATATAACCCTTGATGACAAACTTGGCACATAGAAGCCTTTTTCATCTTGAAGTATCTTCTCACACTGTAATCTCGATATATATAGTTTTTTTTCAAATTCAGTTTCAAGTAAATCGTCTGGCGCGTTGATTATGACATGATGAATACTGGGAATATTTTTCAATGCTTCTTTGCCACAGACTTTTGAATTAGTAGGAACTTCTCTCCAGCCCGCTACCTCTAAACCATGCTTACGTAATTGAAAATGTATAACCTCTTTTATTTTTTTGAAAGTATTTTTCTTGTTATCTGTAAAAACAACACCAAAGGCATAATTTTTTGATAATTTAATGTCTAGTTCTTTTGCAACAGATGCGCAAAATTCATGTGGTTTTTTAATGAGTAATCCACAACCATCACTGGTTTTCCCATCATCAGCTACAGCACCCCTGTGCGTGAGNCGTTTTAGTGCATTTATACTTGTTTTAATAACCCAATGTGATGGGTTATCATCCATATTTGCTATGAGCCCGAAGCCGCAATTATCTTTTTCGAATATAGGGTCATATAAACCACTAGTTTTATGGGTATTATTTTTTGTCATAACATCATGATATTAACATAAGATCGGAAAATTGAAGAGTATGATTAACTTATAAAATCTCTAATTGTGGAGTTTAGATATGCATTTGAGATAGTATTGGTTATTTGAGTAACTCCAATTTTTTTTATTAAAACAAAATTATTTTTACCATTTTTTTTCTTTTTATCAAAAGCTATATGTTTTTTCAGCTGAGAAGATTTCAGTTTTTTTGGAACTTTAGTTGGTAGATTCAGTTTTCGTAAAGTTGATTCTAGAAGGTTAAATTCCTCAATACTAAGTTTATTAATATCTACAGACATGCATGCAGCAAATATCATTCCTATACTCACAGCTTCTCCATGAAGAATACCTTTGTAATTTGAGGCAGCTTCTATGGCATGTCCGAGCGTATGACCAAAATTAAGTATAGCTCTTAATCCAGATTCTTTTTCATCTTTTTGNACAACATCAATTTTTTCTTTAACAGATGTTTTAACAGCATGCAGTACATATTTATTTTTTCTCATTAGTAAATTATCTGCATTCTTATTGAGCCATTTTAGAAAACTCGAACTTTTAATTGCTCCATACTTAACTACCTCTGCCATACCAGCACTGAATTCTTTATCCGGAAGAGTTTTTAAAAGATCTATACTAATTATTACAGCATGAGGCTGTTTAAAAGTTCCAATTAAGTTCTTGCCTAGTTTATGATTGATGCCAGTTTTACCACCTATTGATGAGTCTACTTGCGATAAAAGTGTAGTTGGTATGTGTATTAGATTTACCCCTCTTAAAAATAAATCGGCTGCCAAACCAACTAGATCTCCTACAACTCCCCCACCGAGCGCTATGATATTAACTTGACGATCACAATTATTTTTTACAAGAAAATCTTGTATCTTATATANTGTTTTTATATTTTTATATTTTTCACCATCAGGAATTATATAGGTAAGTATATTAAATCCTCGTAATTTATTTTTTAAGTTTTTTAAATGGTACTTAGCAACAATAACATTCGTTATAACAACCACATCTTTTGACTTAATTAATGATTTTAAAAGCGAGTTAGAAATAATCTTATCGCCTATGAATATAGGTACATTGTTCGTTTGTGTTCTGAGAGTTTTTTTAATCATTTAATTTATCAATTATCTCTTGGACAATATCTTTTTTATTTTTATTGTCAGTTAATATTGAGTAGTTCGATATACTCTTGTAGGTATTATCTCTCAAATTCTTCATCTCTGTAAGTTTTTCTTTGATATTATCTACATCTAGTAGAGGTCTATTTTTCTTATTCCGTACTCTTAATAGCTGAATTTTTATACTTATATCTAGATGAATAATACTTCCTGTGTTCTGCATGGTACTAATGTTCTCACTTGATAAAATCACGCCACCCCCAGTTGAAACAATGAGATTTCTTCTCTTGGATACGTTATTAAGCATGATAGACTCAAGTTCTCTAAAGTGATTTTCCCCATGATTTTTAAATATTTCACTTATCGTCAAATTAGTTTTTTTTACGATTTCCTGGTCGATATCCACATGCTCAGAATCAAGTGTTTTAGATAAGAGTTTCCCTATTGAAGTTTTCCCAGATCCCATGAGACCTACGATATAGATATTATTCGAAAGCATATTCTATTTAATAGTATATCTAGGACTTACTTTTGCCAATACATCAATTAATGTTTTTAATTTAGCTGGGTCTATATCTGGCGTAATACCTGTTCCTAGATTGAATATATGTCCAGTTGTATTGTTAATGTTTGACAAAATTTTAATAACTTCTTCTTCAATTTTGTTATTGCTCAATTTTAGTATTTCTACATCTAAATTACCTTGAACACAGAATTTGTCTCCAGTCCCTTTATTAAACTCACTAATTGTAATAGAAGAATCTATACCAACTACATCAACATCAAGCTTTNGGATGTTCACTAATTTCGTATATGGATTTCTTATATAGTAAATNATAGGTTTCTTGTAAGACTTAAGTGAAGAATGAATAGTATTGATGTACTGCAATGAAAATTCCTCGTACAAGTCTCCCTCTAAAAGGCCACCCCATGTATCAAAAATCATTGTAACATCAACACCAGATTTTATTTGCCTCTCTAAATGATTAATACTTGCTTTTGTTATCATATCTAGTAACGATTTCAAAAAAATCTTATCATTTTTTAATATATTGAGAACTTTTGAAAAATTTTTTGTAGAGTTTCCTTCAATTATATAAGTTGCTACTGTCCATGGACTGCCAATAAATCCAATAAGAGGTACTTTATTATTAAGTTCGTTTTTAAGTAACTTAGCTGTTTTATAAACATAATCAACTTTTTCAAAGTCAAAATCAGTATTTATTTTTTTGAGATCGTCTTCTGTTCTTAAAGTCTTACTCAATACTGGTCCTACTTTCTCAATGAATTCTAACTCAATGCCGAACAATTCNGTGATTACAAGAATATCTGAGAATATAATTGCACTATCAAGATTGAAGCGTTCAAGTGGTTGTAATGTAATTTCACAAGCAAGTTCAGGGTTTTTTATCAGATTCATAAAACCACCAGCTTGATTTTTCAGTTTAATATACTCTGGCAAATATCTGCCGGCCTGTCTCATTATCCATACAGGAGTTCTTTCCACTGGCTCTTTTCTGATAGCTCTTAGTAGAAGGTGATTATCAAGCGACATTAGTTTTTTTTGATTTTTTAGAATCTAGGAATTCTACGATGCCGGCAGCTGCTGATCTCCCTTCAAACACTGCAGTAACTACCAAATCAGACCCTCTTACCATATCACCGCCACTAAAAACTTTAGGATTGTGTGTTTGAAAATTAAATTTCGAGGCCCTATCTATAATTACTCTTCCAATCTCATCAGTTTTAATCTTATGTTTTGAGAACCAATTTGATGGATTAGGTCTAAAGCCAAAAGCAAGGATTACTTTATCAGCCTTGATGATTTTTTCGGAACCTTTGATAATAGTTGGAACTTCTCTTCCTCTTATGTCAGTTTTTTTAAGTTTAGTCTTTAGGAATTTAACACCTTCTACTTTATCCTTGCCAAGAATTTCTACCGGCTGCATATTCCATAGAAAATTAATTCCTTCTTCTTTACTATTTTTAACTTCTCGTCTTGATCCAGGCATATTTTGTTCATCACGTCTGTACGCACAATATACTTTTTTTGCTCCTTGTCTAAGAGCAGTTCTATTACAATCCATAGCCGTGTCACCACCACCAAGAACAATCACATTCTCATTATTAAAATTTATATAATCATTGTTATTTGTTCCAAATATATTTCTTATATTTGAATTCAAGTAAGGCAAAGCATCAAATACGCCATCTAAGTTCTCGCCTTTAAAACCACCTTTCATATATGTATATGTTCCCATGCCAAGAAAAACAGCATCATAATCGCTAANTAATTTATCAAAAGGAAGATCTTTGCCAATTTCTTTATTGAGATAGAACTCAACTCCCATTTCTTCNAAAATTTTTCTGCGTTGTAGAACTATTTCTTTTTCCAGTTTGAAAGGAGGGATGCCAAAAGTTAATAAACCTCCAATTTCTTCATACTTGTCATATACATGTGGTGTTATTCCATTGCGTACAAGTATGTCAGCACACGCGAGACCTGCGGGGCCTGCTCCAACAATCCCAACTTTGTAATTCGTTTTTTTTACATTCGATAAATCTGGTTTCCACCCCTGTTTGAGTGCCTCGTCGGTAATATATTTTTCAATATTTCCAATTGTTACTGCCCCAAATCCATCATTTAGAGTACACGCGCCCTCGCATAGTCTATCTTGAGGACATATTCTCCCACATATCTCAGGTAGAGAATTAGTTTGGTGGGATAAATCGGCTGCTTCAAACAATCTACCTTCTGATATTAGTTTGAGCCATTGGGGTATATAATTGTGAACTGGACATTTCCATTCGCAGTAAGGATTACCACATTCAATGCATCGTCCGGACTGCTCGCCAGCTTGAATAGCTGAGTAGTGACCGTAGATCTCTTTGTATGTCTTCACCCTTTTAGATGCAGGNGTGATTTTAGGATCCATTCTCTTAAGTTCTAAAAATTGTAGATTTTTATCCATCAGGACTACATTATACTATATTAAAACTTAATTGTTTAATCAGCTGAGAGTATAGTTTTGACAAGCTTACTGGCTAAGCCCATATCCACGCTATCTGCATGGTTTTGTTTAATGACAGCCATGACTTTGCCTATATCTTTTTGNTCTTTAGCATTGACTTCAGATATGATTCCTTGAANTAATTTTTCAATTTCAGATGCGGATAATTCGTCAGGGAGGTATCTAGATATTATTTCAATTTCCATTTGTTCTTTTTCTGCTAAATCATTTCTACCTGCTTTTGAAAATTGTTCAAATGCATCCTGATTTCTTTTGATAGCTTTTTTGAGTACTTGTATAACTTCTGAATCACTAAAATCCTTATTCTTGTCTTTCTCTTCTTTTTTTATCAGAGATATAACAAACCTCAGAATCTCGACATCATTTTTAGAACCTGATTTCATTGATTCAATTAAATCCTTTTGGATTTTATCTTTCATTGATTTTTCTAATATTTTTTGTAGGGGGGTTTTTTTNTGATTGCCATCATNCTTGACTTTCTTTTAGATCTTTTAACAGCTGCCGCAATTTTCCTTTTTCTCACNCTTGTTGGTTTTTCATAAAACTCTCTTCTGCGTGTCTCAGCTAAAATCCCTGCTTTTTCACATCCTCTTTTGAACCTCCTCAATGCAATTTCAAAAGGCTCATTCTCTCTTATTTGTACACTCGGCATATATTTTCTATAAAAAAGTTTATAATGGCAGTAATATTACTTCATATGAGTTATAAAGCAATATATATATGTACCTTTTTTGGTGAAAAATGNTTATNTTAGGGGTCGAATCTTCATGCGATGAGACAGGATTAGCTCTTTATCATAGCGAAAGGGGATTACTTGGTCATATAACAAGTTCTCAGCATGCCATACATGAAAAATATGGAGGAATAGTTCCAGAACTAGCATCTCGTGATCATGTAAGAAAATTTATTCCTATTTTGGAAAATTTACTNGAGAAGACAGAACTTGATATCAGAGATATTAATCTGATTTCATTTACAAATGGCCCTGGGCTTTTAGGACCATTATTAACAGGAGCATCTTTTTCTAAATCTTTGGCTTATTCTTTGAATATACGAGCAATAGAAGTGGATCACCTCGAGGCACATATAATGTCTCCGATGATGATAGATTGTACTATCAAGCCTCCTTTTTTATCTTTGTTGGTCTCAGGTGGACACACATTTTTGTCTATAATTAATAAAGACCAAGAACACGAGCTCATTGGAAAATCTTTAGATGATGCTGCTGGTGAAGTGTTTGATAAAGTAGCTAGAACTCTTGGATTGGGATATCCTGGTGGACCAGAGATATCAAAAGCTGCATCTTTGGCAAATAAATCTTCATTTAAATTTCCAAGACCTATGTTGAAGAGCGAAGATTACAACTTCAGCTTCAGTGGTCTCAAAACATCTGTAATTAACACTATTAAGCAGAGAGATTTAAATGACCGATTGATAAGTGATATTGCTTATGATTTTGAAAACTCCATAATAGACGTGTTGATAACAAAAACTTTTAAAGCAGCAAAAAATTATCAAATCAAAAATATTGTAGTTTCCGGAGGAGTCAGTGCAAACAAAAAACTCAGAACGAGATTTTTATCGGAAGGAAAAGGNAATAATATTTATTTTCCAGATTTAGAGTTCAGTACCGATAATGGNGCAATGATTGCATTTTTAGGTTATTTAAAATCTAAAAAATACATTTCAAGTAATCTAGAAATAAATCCACATACCATATCAGATTTTTTTTAGCATAAAGTCTACTATATTTTTTTTATGACTGAAAAGTATAATCAAAGTATTCATGAATGAAAAAATAAGTATAAAATCATCTAATTTCATTATATAAACTACGAACGGGAACAAGAGAAAACTAATTATTGCTGATAATCCTGAAATTTTAGAAATCATAAATACCACAAGCCAAACAATGACAACAGNTATGCCTGTCATAAAATCTATCCCTAATATTGCACCAAATGACGTAGCAACTCCTTTGCCGCCTTTAAATTTTAAAAATATTGAAAGTATGTGGCCCATTATGATTGCTAGAGCCAACAGGCATAGCATTGAATTCACGGCACCATATATATTTAAAATGAATATAGGGAGGAATCCTTTGATAAGATCAAAGAAAAATGTCAGGAAGCCAGCAATTTTATTTCCGCTTCTCATTACATTTGTAGCACCAGGATTATTGGAACCAAATGATCTGGGATCTGGCAAAGAGAAGATTTTTGAGATAACCACAGCGAATGGTATTGATCCAATTAAATAAAATAGGATTATTAGAATTAAAGCATAATTCTCAAACATGTTCTCTGTCATATGATTACTATATACTGATTAAAGTATTACTGACAAACTTAAAATTCGATGAAAAAAGTTAAAATTATTCTCTTGCATGGCTGGTTATTCAACAGTCTTATTTGGACAAATTTCAGAAAAAAACTTTCTCCTGAATATGACATATATTCTCCTGATCTCCCGGGGTATGGAAAAAACCCATCTATTCATAATAATATAAAATTTTTAGATGAGTATATAAGCAATATAAATGATGATTGCGTGATAGTGGGTTGGTCATACGGTGGACTTATTGCAAAGAAATGCATGGAATCAAACAATTTTATTAAAAAAATAATTCTTATAAACTCATTTTGTCTAAATAAAACATCGTTTATAAGCACGAGGAGCATAGATCTTCTAATTAAAGAACTTGAAACTGATAGAAATAAAGCTATTAAGAATTTTATTTTTGAGTGTTGTAAGAACTCCCCAGCACCCATTTCTGATATGAAAAAAATTAACAAGCAAATGCTAAAAACAACATACCCAACTAACGAAGTGTTGATAAATAATCTTGAAGAGATGAAAGTTATTGCTAGCGAGATAGATTTCAATAATTTTGATTATAAAAAAATCTGTATGATTAATGGAGAAGCGGACCAGTTTAGCAAGTATAATGATTGTAAATTTATAAGAAATGTAAAAATTATGAGAAAAATGGGACACTTACCCTTTTATTCATCCTGTGATGACGTAATTGAATCGATTAAATCTTTTTTATAGAGGTAGAGAGTAATGGATGATTATAAATTAAAAATACACAATTCATTTAGCTCTAAAGTCGAATCATATGACGCGTATGCCAAAATTCAAAAAGTAGTCGCAGAGAGAATGATAGAGAGATTGGATGTAATGAATTTTACTCCAAAAAATATATTAGATTTAGGATGTGGTACTGGTTTGTTAACATCGCTATTAAATAAGAGATACAATGACTCTAGAATTATCTCTGTTGATTTTTCTTTTGAAATGCTTAAAACATGTTTTGAGAAGGATGTTAAAAGCTCTTTTGTATGTGCTGATATAGAATACTTGCCTTTCAAATCGATGAATTTTGATTTAGTAATTTCAAACTTTACACTACATTGGTGTCAAAATTTACAAAAGATATTNCTTGATGTTCAAAATAATCTAACCGATCAAGGTATTTTCTTTTTTTCAACGCTGGGTCCTGACAGTCTAAATGAACTTCGGGAAGCTTTCCTAGAAGTTGATAGATTCAATCATGTGAATAACTTCATTGATATGCATCATTATGGAGATATGCTAAATGATCTTAACTTTGTAGACCCTGTAATGGATGTCGAAAATATAACTCTAAAATTTAATACTTTTTTTGATGCCGTTAACTCCATTAGAAAAATAGGCGCTAATGTGCTGCTAGATACATCAACAAAACCCCTCAGTAAAATTGAGGTCAATACTCTTATTAACTCTTTTCCAAAATCATCAGATAACAAATACCCTCTGACGTATGAGGTCATTTATGGTACTGCTTGGGCTAAAAAAACTATGTCCCATGATGATAGTAAGGTTGTTATACCAATTAAAGAAAAAAAATAAAAATTTATTAAATTAGAAATTCTATAAGTACTAATACTGTGATAATATAATATCGAATTTAAGGATGAGTATGAATAGACTATTAGCCCTAATTACTGTTGCAATTCCATCACTAAGCTCTGCTGCATGGGAAGTTAATATGCCTAGAGGTGTAACACCTACCAGCGAAGTAGCTTACGATATCCATATGCTTATGTTTTGGATCACCGTCGTGATTGGAGTTATTGTTTTTGGAGCAATGATTTATTCTATTATATACCATCGGAAATCCGTTGGACATCAACCTGCTGATTTTCATGAAAGCACCAAAGTCGAAGTAGTCTGGACTGTCATTCCATTTATCATTTTAGTTGCTTGCGCTGTTCCCGCAACAAAAGCTCTTATAATGATGGAGGACACAAGTGATGCAGAAGTAACATTAAAAGTCACTGGCTATCAGTGGATGTGGGAATACGAATATCTGGAAGATGGAGTTAACTTCTTCAGNAAGATTGATAATAAAAGNAATAATGCTAGAAGACTAAACTCTGGTGTAGATGTAAATAATGTAGAGCANTANTTNAGAAATGTTGATAATGAAGTTGTTCTTCCAACAAATACTAAAGTAAGAATATTGTTAACTGCAAGCGATGTNATTCATGCTTGGTGGGTACCAGAACTTGGAGGCAAAAAGGATGCAATACCAGGATTTATTAATGAACTTTGGGTCAATATTAAAGAGCCTGGAGTTTATAGAGGACAGTGTGCAGAATTATGTGGTAAAGATCATGGATTCATGCCAATTGTTGTTAGAGCAGTCCCATCTTTGGAATACAAAAAATGGGTTTCTTTGCAGATTGAAAATAGAGTAGCAGAAAAAAAATAGGAAATTGATATGAGTACAAATGTAGAAAATTTACATGACCACGAACATACTCCCTCAGGTATAATGAGATGGATTACAACCACCAATCATAAAGACATAGGAACTTTATATCTATGGTTTAGTTTACTTATGTTTTTTGTTGGGGGTTTTATGGCTTTGATTATCAGAGCTGAACTCTTCGAGCCCGGTTTACAGTTGGTAGTTCCAGGATTTTTTAACCAGATGACTACTATGCATGCGTTAATAATGATTTTCGGTGCAGTTATGCCTGCTTTTGTAGGACTAGCAAACTGGCAAATTCCTCTTATGATTGGTGCTCCTGATATGGCGNTGCCAAGATTAAATAATTGGAGTTTTTGGATACTTCCATTTGCTTTTACTCTTTTAATTAGCACTCTATTTTTAAGTAGCGGTGGACCTGCTGCTGGATGGACATTATATCCTCCTTTATCACTTCAGGGTGGTAACTCAATGCCGTTTGTAATTTTTGCAATTCATTTACTAGGAATTTCCTCAATTCTTGGCGCAATAAACGTAATTGCTACCATTTTAAATATGAGAGCGCCCGGGATGACGTTAATGAAGATGCCTATGTTTGTATGGACGTGGTTAATTACNGCTTTTCTGCTTATCGCAGCTATGCCAGTTTTAGCAGGTGCAATCACTATGCTANTNACNGATAGATTCTTTGGGACNAGTTTCTTNACNGCTTCTGGCGGAGGCGACCCAGTGATGTTTCAACATATCTTCTGGTTTTTTGGACATCCCGAAGTCTATATCCTTATTCTTCCTGCTTTTGGAATAGTCTCTACAATAATTCCAGCATTTTCAAGAAAGAAACTGTTTGGTTATGACTCAATGGTATATGCAACTGCATCTATTGCCATACTNTCGTTCATCGTTTGGGCTCATCATATGTTTACTGTTGGAATGCCGCTAGCAGGCGAGATATTTTTCATGTTAACTACAATGTTGATAGCCGTACCGACCGGAGTTAAAGTTTTTAATTGGGTAGCAACGATGTGGAAAGGATCGATGACTTTTGAAACTCCTATGTTATTTGCCCTAGCATTTATTATTTTATTCACAATAGGTGGTTTTTCTGGGCTTATGTTAGCTATGACACCAGCTGACTTTCAATATCATGATACCTATTTTGTTGTTGCACACTTTCATTACGTATTAGTACCAGGCGCGGTCTTTGCAATAATAGCTGCAGTGTATTATTGGTTACCGAAGTGGACAGGAAAAATGTACAGCGAGTCACTAGGCAAGCTTCATTTTTGGTTAACTACTATTTTTGTCAACCTAACTTTCTTTCCAATGCATTTTGTTGGANTAGCTGGAATGCCAAGACGTATTCCTGATTATCCCGTCCAGTTTGCTGATTTTAATGCAATAGCATCTGTTGGCGCGTTTGGATTTGGCTTGTCTCAGTTACTTTTCGTCTATATCTTATACAATACGTTGAAAAAAGATGTAACAGTTGATGATAAAGCATGGGATGGAGCTGAAGGACTAGAATGGACCATATCNTCTCCACCGCCATATCATTCGTTTGAGAAAGCACCCAAGGTAGATTAATGAAAAAAATAAAGAATACATTTTTTATATCTGCAATNGTTGTGGCGTTCATGTTTTCATTTTCATATATGTTGGTACCTCTTTACGATATCTTTTGTGAAATTACTGGTTTAAATGGCAAAACTAACAATGAACGGATAGTAAATATTCAAGAAGCAGAGAGTGATAGGTATGTAAATGTTAAGTTTACATCTACAGTTGCTGGATCAGAGCCATTCGTCTTTGCTCCTAATGAGAGACAGATGAGAGTTAAGGTCGGCAAAATATATACAACTCACTATAATCTCACAAATAAAAGCACAAGCATTAAAAATGTTACTGCTAGCCCGAGTGTAGTTCCGGGCAAAGATGCTGAGTATTTTAAAAAAATTGAATGTTTTTGTTTTACGCAACAAACTATCGACGGAAAATCCTCAATGGAACTTCCGCTTCAGTTTATAGTCGATCAGGAATTGCCAGAAGATACAAAAACATTGATTCTTTCATATACCATGTTTAATACTACCNATCAGTTAGGAGCTAAATAAATGAGTAGTTCAAATGGATATTATGTTCCGCATCAGACAAAATGGCCATTTCTCACAACCGTTTCAGTTTTCATTTTATTCATAGGTGCAGCTAATTTTATGAATGGAACGGGAGGATTATATACAGTTTTCTTTGGACTTTTGCTCTTATTTATTATGGCTTATGTGTGGTTTTCCGAGGTGATATCTGAGAGCGAAGGTGGGATTTATAATGCACAAGTAGATATATCCTTCAGATGGGGCATGGTATGGTTTATTTTTTCCGANGTAATGTTTTTTGCAGCATTTTTTGGAGCTCTTTATTATGCTAGAGAGCTATCGCTGCCATGGCTTGGAGGAGAGGGCTATAAAACAACTACAAATATTGTTCTGTGGCCNCAATTTGAGACTATTTGGCCATCCAACGGCCCAACTAATACCGGCGGAGATTTTACAGTAATGAGAGCAGNGGGTATACCAGCTATCAATACTTTATTGCTACTAACAAGTGGTTTAACTGTCACATATGCTCATCATGCATTGAAGAAACAAGATCGTAAGAACCTTATTATCGGGCTTGCTGCTACCATAGCGCTTGGGTTTATCTTTGTTGGTTTTCAAGCATACGAATACATGCATGCTTACTCAGATCTTAATCTTAAAATGACTACAGGAATCTATGGGTCAACTTTTTATATGCTCACAGGTTTTCATGGTTTTCATGTTACTTTGGGAGCAATAATGCTAACAGTGATTTTGTTCAGATGTATGAAAGGGCATTTCGCAGGNGATAACCATTTTGGTTTTGAAGCAGTAGCTTGGTATTGGCATTTCGTAGATGTTGTATGGCTTGGCTTGTTCGTTTTTGTGTATTGGCTCTAGTAATTCAAACGCTATGTGGAGTTATCAGACCTAGATAGTATCCCGCGATCAAGATGATAAATAGTAAAACTGACAACACTATTCTTGTTCTTAGAGATTGAAAACCCCTGTTAGATTGCTTCTTATCTTTTATAATGTAGTAAAATCCTAATATGAGATTAAAGATAATCAGGAGCAGGAGCGTTATTACAATAAGTTTATACATACTATGATTAAAGTAACACAAAAAAACAATATCAAAAGTCCTTTACTAAAAATTGTTGGAATTATATTTTTATTCGTTCTCTCTATTACATGTGTCAAGCTTGCATTCTGGCAAATTGATAGGGGAGATGAAAAAGATAGTATTTATAAAAATTATGTAAATAGCCTTAATAAAGAAGTGGCTTTTATTACTAAACTTGCAGACTCTTATGAAGACTTTACACCAATAAAAATTAAAGGTCTTTTTATTAAAGACAAACAGTATCTTTTGGACAATCAGGTCTATAATAAAAAAGCTGGATATGATGTACTAACACCTCTTGTAGTTTCCGATGAGGTTGTGCTAATAAATCGAGGATGGGTCTTTAATAATGATAGAACTAAGATGCCTGATATATCGATAGAATCCATATCGACTGAAGTGAGAGGATATGTCTACACATATAAAAATGCATTTGTTCTTGAGGCAGATACTTTCAACACGGCATGGCCTAAAACTATTCAGAGCATAAACCATAATCAGTTTAAAGCTCATTTTGATAAGAAACTAAAACCGTATGTTATTATCATGAGTGATAAACAGAATGAATCATACATANTTAGAGAGAAATATAAAACCAATGAGAAATTAAAGCATTATATGTATGCTGGNCAGTGGATTATCTTCTCATTGATCGGTTTTTATTTNTGTTTATTTTTAATAAGGAGTTCATTTTGGATAAAGGAAAAATAAAATTTCTACTTATTGTGATGATTTTTGTACTACCGTTTGTAGTATCTAATCATTTATATAAAAAACATTTATCTGGAGAGAAACTCAATACGACCAATTATGGATCATTCATAAACCCAATTGTTTCGCTTCAAGACACCTCATTTTTTGATATCACAACTAATTCTAGAAAATATAATTCTTTAGATAGAAAGTGGNATTTAATTTATATCACAAATCCAAATTGCTCTGATTCATGCCAAAATGATATCTATCTACTTAGACAAATAAATATAGCGCTTGGTAAAGACATGGAGAGAGTAAAGAGGATGGTTTTGTTGAATGATGACAAAAAATCTAATTTAGGTAAAGAATTACAAAATAAATACCCTAATTTGATTGTAGTTTCAAATCAATCAAGTACTTTCAACAAAGTTCTAAACAAAGTAAAAAGAAATCATAATCTTTTTTTGGTCGATCCAAACGGTAATGTTATACTTGGTTACAATGAGAATTTTGAAGGAAAAAAATTACTCAAAGATATAAAAAAACTACTTAAGCTTTCAAAAATAGGATGATGATGAACGCTAACATAGTCAAAAAACTGAGCTATATAGGTGCACTTTTTACACTTGTTGTAATATCAGCTGGTGCATGGGTTAGATTAACCGATGCTGGTCTTGGTTGTCCAGATTGGCCTGGTTGTTACGGAATACTTGGCACGCCAGANACAGAAAAAGAGCTCTATCAAGCTAAACAACTTTATCCAAATGCGGAGATAGATNTAGGTAAAGCATGGAGAGAGATGCTTCATAGATATCTAGCAGGAATTCTTGGATTATATGTNTTTTTTGTCTCATATCTCACNTATAAATATGCNACTCATGTAAGNAAATTAATGCCCTNANTACTTGTNNNCCTCATAATAATTCAATCGNTNATGGGAATGCTTACAGTNACNGAGCTTGTTAAACCAACAATCGTTACTACACATCTTNTTCTNGGTATGACAACAGCATGTTTANTNTTATGGAATGCATTTATGATCGGTAAAAAAAGNACTACAACNTATAATGGTGTAAATATTTTTTATATGTTNTGTACCTTAGCGNTGTTATTCCAAATTATATTAGGNGGTTGGACNAGNACTAATTATGCATCCTTAGCTTGNACNGACTTCCCAAAATGTTCTCAAGAGTGGTANCCATCTAATATGGATTTTGAAACTGGATTNACAATTGCAAATNTACCAGATGTAAANTATGAGGAGATTCAAATGAGTTATGCGGGTAAATTAGCAGTNCATTACTCNCATAGACTTGGAGCATTGATAGTTTTNCTNTTATTTTTNGCNTTATTTTGGTATTTNTTTTTTATTCAAAAATACACTAATCAAAAAAAGATTGGNTATGTNGTTTTCTTCTTCTTTTCTCTTCAAATTTTNCTTGGAATATCTAATGTAGTTTATAGCNTNCCTTTATCAGTGGCNGTATTACACACAGTTAATGCATGCATATTAATGATGTCCATGTTAACTCTGCTATTTTATTCGACATATAATACTAGGTAGTGCTAATATTACGTCATGGAGAATTCAACAACATCGTCATCGTCACAATCTAAGCTATCTGTAGTAGTCTGGGAGTTTATCTCACTAACAAAACCAAGAGTAAATTTACTCATAATGTTTACCGCTATTGTTGGTATGCTGCTAGCACAAGGAAGAGAGTTACAGTATGACCTAATTCTGCTTGCTAGCATAGGAATAGGTTTTGCAGCATCTGCAGCAGCCATAATTAATCATGTCATAGATCAGCGAATTGATTCTGTCATGGATAGAACAAAAGGAAGACCGTTGGTTAAAGGTAATATTAAACCATTACATGCAATATATTTCGCTATTTTCTTATCAATCACTTCTTTGTTAATGTTGCATATTTTTGTAAATACTTTGACCGCTATTCTTACTTTTATCTCAATTATTATCTATTCTTTTATATACTCGATATACCTAAAGAATCTTAACTCTCAAAATATTGTTATTGGAGGAATAGCAGGCGCTATGCCGCCATTATTAGGGTGGACATCTATAACAAACCAAATTGAACCGTTTCCTCTAATATTATTTCTCATTATTTTTTTATGGACTCCACCACATTTTTGGGCTCTCGCGGTATATAAGTATGAAGATTATAGGAAAGCAAATGTACCTATGCTACCAGTGACGCATGGGAAAGACTTTGCGAGACTACATATATTCTTGTATTCGATATTACTCTTATGCATCTCTATATTTCCATACTTGCTAGGTTTTTCAGGGTTAATATATTTTACTGGAACATTGCTGATAGGATTTAAATTTGTTTATGATGCATTTCTTTTAATGCAAACAAAATCCGATATTCGAGCAATACAATTGTTCAAATATTCCATAACGTATTTGGCATTACTTTTTGGGTTTTTGTTAATCGATTTTTATTATTATTTAAGCTAGTAATATTTTATCTTTAAGATTACCAAGCGCTTTCGATTCTATTTGTCTTATTCTTTCGATAGATACATTATATTTTTTTGATAATTCTTCTAAAGTAACTTTCTCTTCAGTCAAGTAACGATTTTGTATAATATCTTTGCTTCTTTCATCTAATGATGATAACGCGGTATTCAGTTCACTAATTTCTTTATTAGAATCATTATCGTACTCTAATTTTAACATTGGATCTGAATGGTCTGATAAATACATGGATGGAGCATTATCGTCTTCATATGGATCAAATGAAACATCGCTACCTGATAATCTTGCTTCCATTTGAGTTACTGTCTCAGGTTTGACATCGAGTTCTTTAGCAATATCTTGAGTTTCTGTTGATGTTAACCATGATGTAGATTGTTTTTTACTTCTTAGTTTGAAAAATAATTTACGCTGAGCTTTAGTTGTTGCAACTTTCACTATTCTCCAATTTTTTAAAACGAATTCGTGAATTTCTGCTCTAATCCAGTAGATTGCGAATGATAGCAGTCTTATATTTCTTGAAGGATCGAATTTTTTAACAGCTTTCATTAATCCAACATTTCCCTCTTGAATCAAGTCTAATAATGGTAGCCCATATCCACGATATGTCTTTGCAACATGAACTACAAAGCGCAAATGTGCCAANACGAGTTTTTTTGCTGCTTCAATATCATCAGATTCATGTAATTTTTTGAAAAGATCAGCTTCATCTTCTCTTGAGAGTANAGGAGTTTTTCTCAATTCATTCAAATAAAGCTCTAGAGCACCTGTTGACTCTAGANTAGCGCCTACTTCAATTGGTAAATTTGTTGTAAATTCATTATTCATATAAATACCTACAANNTAATTATATTGACTTAATTCTACGTTTCAAGTGCTTGATGGGAGATTTTCCTCATATAAATCAATATTTTATGTAATATCAAGGTCAATAAACCGAGAATACCATAAAAAATAGATTATTTTTTATATAATTGATTAATATATAATCCAAAACATGATGAAACTTAGACATATACCATTGCTATTTTTAGTGGGTTTTATTTTATTCCCTTGCTTAGGCGTCGCGGAGATCAAATTTTCCGACCGTATAGAGGAATACTATCTCGATAATGAAATGAAAGTTATTTTAATTCAAGATAAACGAAGCCCTATTGTTGTATCTAGCCTATGGTACAAGGTGGGATCGAGCTTTGAATATCCTGGTGTTACCGGTATATCACATATTCTTGAACACATGATGTTTAAAGGCACCACTACAACAGAAGCAGGTGAGTTCTCCCGTATCATAAAACAACTTGGTGGATCTGAAAATGCTTTTACTGGAAGAGATTTTACCGGATATTATCAAAAAGTTCATAAAGATTATCTTGAGACTTGTCTAAAATATGAATCCGATAGAATGGTAAATCTCATGCTTAATCAAGAAGATTTACGAACAGAAAGAGAAGTTGTAAAAGAAGAGAGAAGATTAAGGACGGAAGATAATCCCTCATCAAAAGCTTATGAGAAAATTGGTATGCAAATATTCGGATTACAAAAATATGGTATACCTATTATAGGAACCATGGAGGATATATCTAATATCAACACACAGGATCTAAAAGATTGGTACAACCGTTATTACAAACCATCGAATGCAATTTTAATTATTGCTGGTGATTTTCAAGAATTAAAAACCAAACAACTAATAGAAAAATATTTTGGTCCTATTCAGAACAAAAATACAACGTCAGAAAGTAAAAAAATTTCACATCAAAAATCTTATAAAGATATTGTCTTGANAGATAATGTCTCAAGCCCATTATTAGTTATGTCTTTTGGTAATAATGCCTATGATATGAATGATCCATCCGATTCATATGCACTTGAGGTTCTCTTTGAACTGATGGATGGAGGATTCTCGTCTAGATTTACAAAAAATATAACAGATAAAAAGATAGCACTTAATACTTTTATATATTTTGATACCTATGCAAAAGAAGAAAATTTAATATCTATCGGTGGAACGCCTCGTGCAAATAAATCAATTATAGAACTAGAGACTGCAATAATTAATGAATTTAAAAATATTATTGAAAACGATAGTATTTCTGACGAGGAGATGTCTCGAATAAAATCACGTGTAATAGCATCAAATGTATATAAATTTGATTCAGTTTTCTATCAAGCAATGCAGGTTGGGATGCTTGAAACTAAAGGATTTAAATGGCAATTACTCGACAGTTACATCACTAATATTATGAGCGTAGATTATAGTGATTTAAAGAGAGTTACAGAGAAATATATTTTAAATAATAAATACCTTACCACTGCAGTGATTCCAAAATGAGTAGATATCTTCTATTACTAACTATTTTTTTCTCAAGTAATATTTGGAGTTATCCAGATATAACCATAATAAATAATAATAAAGACTATTTACTTGTTGAAGAAAATGCACTTCCAATTATTGATGTAAATTTAACAATAAACACAGGTAGTAGGGACGATGATAAAATAATAGGTTTAACTGCATTCTCTTTCGCATTACTTCAAGAGCAAGTCTTGAAGAATGAAAAAATAATAAATAGCTTTGAAGCGATAGGCGCTGAGTATTCTTCATCAGTTAACAAAGAGACATCCGAAATAAATATTCGATTTATATCATCTGAGAATAATATAAAAACAGTATCAAGATTAATCAATATCATGCTTAAACATCAATACATAACTGATAATTCAATCGATGATTTAAAAGAAAAATTTGTTAAATCTATCAATGATCGTGAAAAAAAACCTGGTTCAGTATTAAGTTATAGGGGTGATNAAATTTTCTTTGGTGATTCGAGATATAGAAATCCTATCCAGAGGATACATTGAAGATATTGANAAAATCAAGCTTAAAGANGTTACAAATAAACTCAATTCAGTGATAAAAATAGGCAAGATAAGTATTAATTTAGTGGGAAATATAGANCAGAGGAAAGCCTCTCACTTTATTGCTGATATTTTATTTGACATACCTTTGATCAATAATAATTCTGATTTTACTTATCAGCATGGATATACGAATTATGATAGATACACACATATCCCCCACGAGAGCAAACAAACTCATATTAGTATATACATACCATCTATCGGCAGAACGGATAATAATTTTTATAACTTGTTAGTGGCAAATTATATTTTTGGTGGTAGTGGTTTCGGATCTATGCTGATGAGGGAAATAAGAGAAAAGGAGGGATTAGCATATTCAGTTTATAGTTATTTACAACCATATGAAAATTTTGGGATACTCAAAATTGGAATGCAAACAGAAAACAAAAATCTCAAAAAATCTCTTGATATTCTTAAACAACAAATCACTAATTTAAAAAATATGGATTTTAATGATAAAGAAGTCGAATTAGCGAAAGTAGGGTTGTTAAGAAGTTTTAAGGTGAGATTTGATACGAACAAGAAAATTCTCAGTACACTCTCTGCTATTAATAGTTATGACTTTCAAAAGGATTATTTTTTTCATTACGAGGAGGGTTTGAAAAATGTGACGCCTGCCTCTATTGAAGCCTCCCTTTCACAGATATTATCTTTTGATGATATAATGATAATTACTGTTGGAAATGATAATTAATTGAAAGACTTCAAATTAAAAATAACTGCTGGAAAATTAAAATCCAGATTACTATCATTTGACAAAAATAATCTAATTAGACCGACTAAATCATACATTAGAGAATTGATTTTTAATGTTGTCAAAATAAATGAAACAACAAAATGTCTTGATTTATTTGCCGGCAGTGGAATTTTGTCGGCAGAAGCTTACTCAAGAGGAGCAAGTTATATAGACCTGGTTGAAATATCTCCTAATATCTGCAACATCATAAAATCAGAATTTGAAAAATTAGAGATAGAAAATTATAAAATTCATAATGATAAAGTTGATAATTATTTGAGCACTAATATTAATAGAGATTATGATTTAATATTTATTGATCCTCCTTATAAAACTAGCATGTTGGAAGATACTTTGATTAAACTGCAATCACTAGAATATTTATCTAATGCTGATTATATCTATTTTGAACAACAAAAAGATGTGAATAACAGCCGATGTGTTAATCTTATTAATAANGACTTTGAGGTAGTTAAAAATTTGAGTATTGGTGACGTAAGTTATACAATCGCTAAAAAGAGGTAATCATGAGCAACATTGCTGTATATCCTGGTACTTTTGATCCTATTACTAATGGGCATACTGATTTGGTAAATAGGGGTTGTAGATTATTTGATAAAATAATCATATTAGTAGCAGAAAAGACTCAAAAAAACACGTTATTCACTATCGATGAGAGAATTAAGTTTGTAGAATCAGTTTTTAGTGATAATAAAAAAATTATTGTAGAACCTTTAAATGAGTTAGTAGTNGATTATGCTACTAAAAAATCTGCTAAGATNATTCTTAGGGGTTTAAGAGCTATCTCTGATTTTGAGTATGAAGTACAACTTGCGAGTATGAACAGATCGATGCAACCAGATATTGAAAGCGTATTTATGAGCCCCTCTGATGAATATAGTTTCTTNTCCTCGAGTATTGTTAAAGATATTGCTCGTCACGGCGGTGACCTTAGNAAATTTGTCCATCCAAGNGTNCTCAGCGAGCTTATAAAAAAATTTNATTAGTTACCTTTGACATTTTTTACAATAATAAGAAGAACGGCCTGCTATAGTAATATTGTATGTTTTTTCTCCACAGATACCACATTCATCTAGACCATATATTTTTAGTTTTTGAGAAAAATAACCTACTCCACCATCAAGATTCTTAAAATCACTAATACTAGTCCCCCCAGCTTTGATTGCTTTTTTTAAAACTCTCTTGATTGACTTTACAAGAATATCATATTCTTTTTTTGTTAAATTATAACACCGTCTATTAGGTCTTATTTTTGATAATAGCAATGATTCAGTTGCATATATGTTTCCTATTCCAACAACTATTTGTTGATTCATTATTAAATCTTTAATAGTTATTTTTCTTTTTTTAGATTTTTCTTTTAAATATTCAGATGAAAAATCCTCAGAAAGCGGTTCAGGGCCAAGATTTTTTATCAAAAAATGCTGATTCATAGATTCTGACCAATGAACTGATCCAAACTTTCTAACATCATTAAATCTTAGTAACAATTTATCATTTATATTTATATCAAAGTGATCATGTTTAACCGTAGATACATTCATCTTCAATAACCTCATAATACCAGTCATACCAAGGTGAATAATCAAATAACCATTATCCAAATGAAAGACTATATATTTTCCTCTTCTTTTTATAAGGTTTATTTTTTGATTAGCGGTTTTATCAGGAATTTTTCGGTTAATTACCCACCGTAAATTTGGATTATATATTTTAAATTCCTTTATAATCCTCGATTCAGCTCTATTTTTTAGAGCATTACAGACTGTTTCAACTTCAGGTAGTTCAGGCATAAGATTGATTAGACTTATATATCAATATATCATATGATTTAACTTTAATAATAACAAATATGATTGATATCTTAATAAACGGAATTTTTAACTTTGACTTGATTGGTTATGTCATTTATACATTGGTGGTAACTCACATTACCATAGTTGCTATCACTCTTTATCTTCACAGAGGTGTCTGTCATTCCGCTATTGAAATTAAACCTGCATTATCACATTTTTTTAGATTTTGGTTATGGCTTACAACATCTATGAGAACTGCCGATTGGGTAGCCATACATCGTAAGCATCATGCCAAAGTAGAAACAGTAGAAGATCCTCATAGTCCCGCTTATCATGGTATAGCAAATGTTCTATTGAGAGGCGCAGACCTTTATCATGAAGAAAAAAATAATCCAGCTACTATAGAGAAATATTCTCAGAACTGTCCTAATGATTGGGTTGAAAAAAAAATATATACAGGAAAAAATAATTTAGGAATTTTTATATTGTTTCTAATTAATATTGCTCTATTTGGAGTTGTAGGAATTATTATCTGGTCAATTCAGATGGCATGGACACCTATATTCGCTGCAGGAGGTATAAATGGAGCAGGTCATTATTGGGGTTATAGAAACTTTAACACAAATGATGACTCTACCAATATGTCCCCAATAGCATTTTTTATTGGCGGAGAGGAATTGCATAACAATCATCATGCATTTCCAACAGCTGCGAAATTTTCATTAAAACCATGGGAATTTGATATTGGGTGGATGTACATAAAAATTTTCCAGTTAGTTGGACAAATTAAAGTAAAAAGACTGGCGGTAAAGACTATTGTTGATAATCCAGAACTAGACTTGAGTAAAAAAATTGGTAGTGATCTTCTTAAATCAAAACTTACAGTCATTACTAATTATACAAAAGAAGTATTGAAACCAATATTGAAATATGAGATGAAAAAATCATCTAGGCATATCAAAAGTTTATTAAAAAAATCTAGAGTATCGTTGGCAAGAATGCCTCATAGAATTTCTATGCAAGATACATCTAGATTGGAAGAAATTTTTGCACAATGTGACTCGCTTAAGGTTGCATACAATTTAAAAAACAAACTTCATGAGATTTTATATACTCGCAACATTAATCATGAGAATTTTATAAAAACTCTGAACGAGTGGTGTGATGAAGCAAACGGCAAAGGAATTGCTCATTTAGAAAATTTCTGTAATAGTTTGAAAGGTTATAAGGTAGTCTAATTATTTAATTTTGGATTCTTTGTAAAGAACGTACTTTTTAATTTTAGGATCAAATTTTTTCAGCTCTAGTTTATCAGGCATAGTTTTTTTGTTCTTAGTCGTAGTGTAAAAATGCCCAGTTCCCGCAGTCGATACTAATTTAATTTTTTCTCTCATAATTATATCAGCCCATATTTTTTAATAGCATTGTCTAGCCCAATCTTATCTATAATTCTGAGCCCTTTTTTTGATAATTTGAGGCTTATCCATCTTTTTTGTTCCTCAGACCATAGTCTATGATTATGAAGATTTGGCTCGAAAACTCTGCGACGACGATTTTTAGCGTGAGATACGTTATTCCCCGCCATCACCTTCTTTTTAGTTAAATCGCATATTTTAGACATATTTTATCCTCTAAACTCAGTAATGATATCAGAAACATATTCATATACAATATCATTATAAAAATTTTAAGAGAGTATATAAATGGATATTGTATTTATAAAGGAATTATGTGTTGAGACGATTATTGGCATCTATGATTGGGAACGTAAGATTAAACAAGTAGTTTGTATCGATTTGGAGCTAGAAACGGAGATTAAGTCCGCATCATCATCTGATGATATTCAGGACACAGTTGATTATAAGAGCGTTGCAAAAAGAGTAAAAGCTTTTATTGAGGAGAGTAATTTTCTACTGATTGAAGCACTTGCAGAAGAGACTCTCAAGATCATATTAGACGAATTTGATGTCAAAAGCGTCAAAGGTAGATTTAGTAAGCCAGGAGCGGTTACAGGATCAAAAGAAGTAGGTGTGATTATAGAAAGGAAAAAATGATAGGATGAGTCTGGTATACATCGGAATTGGAAGCAATGTTGACAGGGAAAAGAATATAAGGTCATGCATTAGGTGTTTGCATGAAAAATACTCGGTTATTTCCTTATCTCCATTATATGAGACCAGCTCAATGGGTTTTGATGGTCCAAATTTTTATAACTTAGTATGTTGTTTTGAAACCAGTCAGGATGTTGTTGTTTTAAAAACAGAACTTTCAGTTATTGAAAAAAATCATGGCAGGAGTATGAACGAAACCAAGTTTAGCTCTAGGACTTTGGATATTGATATTTTATATTATGATGACTTGATTTATGAGGATGATAACTTAAAACTTCCCAGAAAGGAAATTATTCAATATGATTTTGTTCTACAGCCATTGGTTGATATAGCTCCAGAGTTCATTCATCCGCAAATAAAGAAAACCAACAAAGAAATAATGGATGAATTTAACATTGAGAAAAATATAATCAAAGAGATTCCTATAAACTTGGATGAATAACATAAAATTACAAAGCTACATTGCATACATTGGTCTTATCCCAGCCTTGACTGTGATTTTCGATCTTCATTTTATCGGGACTTTGAATGAGGAAATTATAAGAAATTTTATGATTTATTACACTATAATAATCTTTACATTTATAGGTGCGATGATATGGGACATTAATGTTAATGGATCAATGCTAATTACATTATATGGAACTATACCAAGCCTAATATCCTTTGTATTAATTGTAATGAATTTGATAGGCTTTAATTATATTACAATCATACAAATACTAATTACTTCGCTTTTGCTACAGCTTTTTTTTGATAGTTTTGTATATTTAAAGTCAAATGTTGCTGGTTTGAGAGATTTTTATTACTTTGTAAGGTTTCCTGTAACCCTCATTTTATCCTTTTTAATTATTCTCTCATAATTACATATTAAGTTTTCTTCCACCATCAACATTTATATTTTGACCAGTGATGTATTCAGCATCAGTAATTAGAAATTTGACTGCTTTTGCAATATCAAGAGGATTACCAGATTTTCTTAGAGCTATTCTTGATAATATTTCTTTCTTTTTACTTGATTTATTCTCATCTGATACCGCCCACATGATAGCACCAGGTGAAACGCCATTAACTCTAATGCTAGGCGCAAGTTCTTTCGCTAACGACTTTGTAAGAGCTAGCAGTCCTGCTTTGCTTATATTGTAGACAACATGATCTTTTAGTGGTGGATCAATATGTATATCAATTATATTTATAATACATCCTTTTCTTTTTTTTAATTCTTTACTCAAGCATTGACTCAAAAACAGTGGAGATTTGAGATTTGCATTGATAAGATCATCCCAGTTTTTATTATTTACTTCATGAATCTTAGTAGGATAAAACTGAGAAGCATTATTCACTAGGACATCAACTCTTCCAAAAAGTTTAATAAAATCTTTTGATAATTTATTGAAGTTAGTTTTAGGTGTGAAGCTAACTTTTAATATTTTACATGAATCGGCTCTTTTATTATTTAAAAATTGAGCTAATTTCTTCGCATCAGCAACTGATTTATTATAGGTAATAATTATATTATAACCAAAGCCGTGAAGATATTTAGCTGTCGCATGCCCAATTCTTTTTGCTCCACCGGTAATTAATACTGTATTGTTTGCCATCATAAATATATATTAAGGATAATTAACGAAATGTACATCAAATTATAATTTAGAATGATATCTATACTTCATGAACATATAATTAACCACATAAAAAAAAATGGCGACATACCATTTTCTGTCTTTATGGAAATGGCTCTATTTGATGAGAAATATGGTTATTATAATACCTCTAAAATTTTTGGTGAAAAAGGCGATTTTGTTACATCACCAATTACATCTTCACTATTTGGAGAATCTTTAGCAAGTGAATTTGTGAATTTGTCAAAAAAACATTCTGCTATGTCAATTATTGAAATCGGAGGCGGAGATGGAAGTATGACAACCTCAATGATAAAGTATCTCCAGGATGTATCTTGTCTACCAGAGCGATATATTATTATAGAATCTTCACCTAAGCTTGTGGAGGTACAAAAAGCGGCTTTGAAGACTCATTTTAAGCATATTCCAGCCATAATTTCTTGGGAAAAGAATATTAATGATGTCCCACCTATAGATGGAATTATTATAGCTAATGAGTTTTTTGATGTAATTCCAACAGAGAGGTTTAAGTATAGTAAAAAAAAATTTAGCAAATTGTTTATCACCACTTCAGATAATAAACTTGATTGTAAATGGATAGAGGATGATAGCTTTGATAAGTTATTTGAGCAGTCTTGTAATAATCATAAGATTGATTTGGTCGATGGATATATCAGCGAATTAAATGGAAACTACAACGCCTGGATAAAGAATATTAGCAACTCTATTTCAAAAGGAATAATTATTGTAATTGACTATGGATATCATGCTAGAGAATATTATTTAGATGATCGTAATACTGGAACGCTGATTTGTATGAGCAGTCATACTACAAATTTTAATCCATTTACTAATATTGGGAATCAAGATATTTCATCATTTGTTAATTTTTCACATTTATCTAACATTTCATCTAATTATAATCTCAAAACAGTTGGTTACTTATCACAAGCAAGTTTATTATTAAATCTTGGCATTTTGGATATTTACAATGAAAAAAAAATTAATAATAATCCATTTGAATTAAATAATTTGAAAAACATTCTATTACCAAATACAATGGGAGAATTATTTAAAGCACTGATTTTATCTAAAAATATAAACCAAGATTTACTCTCAATAAAAGAATTTAACCAACTAGAGAAACTATAATATGGATTTCGTACAAATTTTGATTTTATCAATTATACAAGGAATTACAGAATTTCTACCAATATCTAGTCAGTCTCATTTGATTCTCACTTCAAAATTATTAGGAATGAGTGACCAGGGTTTAAGTTTTGATATTGCACTTCATGCAGGATCACTGCTAGCAATACTTATTTATTATCGTAAAGAAGTTACAAAAATAATGTCAATATCAGATGAGGGAATTCAGTATCTTAAGTTAATTATAATCGGCTCTATACCTTTGCCAATTATTGGATTACTTTTTGTAGATATTGTATCTGAAAACCTCAGAACTATAAATACCATTGCATTTATGACAATAGTGTTTGCATTACTTTTATACTTCGCAGAAAGAAGAAATCATGAGAATGAGAATAGTTTTGCAACACTAAGTTTTTTTACAATTATTTTCATAGGTTTTATGCAAACATTAGCAATAATGCCTGGCGTATCACGTTCAGGTATAGTGATAACCGCAGCATTATTATTAAGTTATAGCAGAGAGGACTCTATTAAGATTGCCTTTCTTTTAGCAATACCAGCTATTTTCATGGCAACAGTATATCAATCAATGCAATTGTATGAAGTAGGGAACATAGAAATCTTAAATGAACATTTATTGGGGATGATTTTATCTTTTATATTCTCATATATTACTATTCATTTATTTATATCTACTATAAATAAAATATCATTCACTCCATATATAGTTTATAGAATAGCTTTAGGATTGTTACTTCTTACTTTTTAAATGTCTTTTTGCACATATCTAAATGTTTATTTACTATTTCTAGATGTGCATTTTCAACAATTTTCTGTATTTCTTCACCAGATTTGTTTTGATCTTTATTGTCTAGTTTAAATGATTTAATATCGCATATTAAATCCTCTATCAGAAGTTTATTATAAATGTCATGTTCACCCTTTTTTATTATCAGATAATTTTTAAGTCTTTCTTCTTTTCTAATATCAAGTTTTTTTATGAATCTAAGTAGACCATCTGGCTCAATTTCATTCAATTCAAAAACCAGTAAGTTAATATATAGTAATTTAGATAATTCTTTGCACTCATTAGGAGCACTAATGTTTTCAAGCGCTACATCCATGGCTTTAGAATCAGGCGGAACAAATTGCCATAAAAGATAAGAGATTTGAACATATTTAGGCCAGTCAAGGTAGTCAGGATGATTTACCATTCTCCTGTCGAATACACGGTCTACCTCTTCCTTTGTCATATACTTTATCTCATCATGTATAATATCACCGGTATACTTATCGATCGAAGGCTGCTTGTCTGATTTTATTGTGGCATGAGGAAAAATATCTAATAGGGTCTCAGGGGAAATATCTTTAAGCGCAAAAAAGAAACGTAGCGGGTCATGAGATTTGATCAATTCTAACCAAATTCTCTCACCTGTTAAATATTTCATTTCATTGCTAATAATCACCTCCTCAATCTTCTGAAGAGTTTCTTTTGTTATCTCGAAGTTTTTGAGATTTGCTTTGAACCTAGCTACTCTTAAAACTCTCAGAGGATCCTCAGAAAATGCATCTGATACATGTCTAAGTTTTTTATTTTTTATATCCTCTTGCCCATTAAACGGATCAATAAGAGTTCCATCTTCGTCCTGAGCAATCGCATTGATAGTTAAATCTCTTCTAGCTAAATCTTCCTCAAGGGTTACGTTAGGATTTGTATCAAATTCAAAACCCGTATAGCCATGCCCAGACTTCCTCTCTGTTCTTGCCAGCGCATATTCCTCACCCGTCTTTGGATTAATGAATACCGGGAAATCTTTCCCAACTTGTTTATATCCTTTATCTCTCATTTCTTGAGGCGTACTTCCTACCACAACCCAATCCTTCTCTTTAACTGGTATACCAAGCAATTTATCTCTTACTGCGCCACCAACTAAATATACTTTCATTATTTCCTTCCTGAAATTTTTCTGTAGGAATCTATCTTATTTTTTGAAGTTAAATATTTCGGGACAATTTCTTCAACTGTAGAGTGCCCTTGGTAACCATCGTTACTTGTACTCTCTATTTGAAGAGAATTATAGTTGTCCATTGTGAATATCTTACCAGGCAATCTTTGAAATACGTACGCTTGAATTTTAGATAATAAATTATTTAATGGTATTATTAATCTTCTTCTTTCAGTGATTTTTAGGATAAGTCTAATTAGTTCGATAAACGAATAAATCTTAGGACCGACCGCATCGACCTTAATATTATAATATTCAGAATTATTTATAGTTGAAATCATAAAATCTGTTAAATCAGAGACATAAATTGGTTGAAATTTAGATTTTGGACATGCTAGAGGAAATATAAACAGAAATTTTAACAATTTATCAAATCTATTAAAGAAAGAATCATTTTCACCAAAAACAATTGATGGTCTAAATATAGTCACCCTCGAAAATTTACTTGTTGTACTCAAAAGATAGTCTTCTGCTCTTCCTTTTGATTGTAAATATTGACTAGGTGCATATACATCTGCATTTAATGAACTTATGTGAAGCAATCTTTTGACATTATTTATCTTGATTGCAGAAGATATCCTCTCAATCAATTCGTAATGAACACTATTAAAAGAATTTTGATCGCCATCTTCATTAAGAATACCAATTGTATTAATGACAACATCACAACCTTTGAGTGATTCTCTAATATTCTTATCATCATTGAGGTTAAATAATTTCAATTTTAGATTTGGAATGACTTTTAAATCTTTATTTGAGTCTGGGTTTCTTGATAGAACCAGGATTTCAGACGCAATTTCAGATAATTTTATACAAAGGTCGGATCCTATGAATCCCGAACCTCCAAAAATGACAACTTTTTCTATTTTTTTCATAAAATATTGATTACCTTTTCACAGTATATCTAATTTATCAATAATTAGCATTCACCATTAACTTATACTCGCCCATCACTACATTAAAAAGTCAACACTTTTATTTTGAAAGAAAAATAAAAATATTCTTTATACTAAATCATATAAATTGTAATATGTTCTAATCATTATTTTATATTGGTCTAAGATATTCTGTATCTAAGGGGTTATTTTTTACAAGCTATGAAAAAATCTAACAAAAAGAAAAAATTTTCTATAAAAACATCTGTAGGTAAGACTATAAAAGACGAAACTTTGTCCTATATTGACAAAATGAATGGAGAAGGGGTAAGCAACCTTCATGATTTGTTCATATCAGAAGCTGAAAAATCACTCATTTTGGTAGTATTAAACCACTTGAAAGGAAATGTCACCAAGACTGCCGGTTATCTAGGTATAAATAGAGGAACCTTAATTAAAAGAATCAAAGAATATAATATAGATATGTGAAACTATGAGCAAAGTTCAGAACAAATATGCTTTAATTAGCGTTTCTGATAAATCCAATATTGAGGATATTGCTCGTAGTCTTGTAGATTTGGGTTATACAATATTATCTACAGGTGGAACAGCAAAATATTTAACATCCATGAGCATTCCAAATGTTTCTGTATCCGATTTTACAGAATTTGAGGAGATTCTTGGTGGAAGAGTAAAAACACTGCATCCAAAAATACATGCCGGTATCCTCGCAAAATCTTTGAGAGATCTTGAGGATTGCTCTGATGTATATGATTTAATAGATATTGTAATCGTTAATCTATATCCTTTTGAAAAAACTATCAGCAAATCTAGTTGTACATATGAAGATGCAATAGAAAATATCGACATAGGTGGTCCAGCTATGCTCAGAGCCGCTGCTAAAAATCATAATAGAGTAACAGTGATCACAGACCCTAATGATTACACTAAAGTGATAGAGGAAATTAGAAAAAATAGCAAAACAACAATTTCATTAAGAAGATACCTGGCTCATAAAGTTTTCAAACAAACCTCTGTTTATGATGCCGCTATAAGAAACTACTTATATCAGAAAAATGAGAAGACAGACATGATAGATGATTTCTCTTTGGTATTTGAAAAAGAGAGCAACTTAAGGTATGGAGAAAATCCTCACCAGAAAGCGGCGCTTTATGAAATTAAAAGTCCTAAATTTACTGGTTTTGATTATATTCAAGTTTCTGGTAAAGAACTATCATATAATAATATTGTAGATTCTGAGAGTGCACTTTCCTGTGTGAAGCAATTTAAAAAACCTGCATGTGTTATTGTAAAACACGCTAATCCTTGTGGCGTTGCAGAAGGTAAAAATATTAATGATGCGTACAATAGTGCATATAAAACCGACCCAACCTCAGCATTTGGAGGAATAATTGCATTTAATAAAAAACTTGATGATAAATTACTATCTAAAATATTATCTCGACAGTTTGTAGAAGTGATCATTGCTCCTTCGTATGCAAAAAATTGTCTAACAGTTTTAAAATCAAAACCAAATGTAAGACTTTTATCTATTAAAGATTTTTCTAAAACTCCTAGTAGGTATGAAATTAAAACATTAAAGAATAAATTACTTATTCAAGAAACAGACGATAAAGAACTAAAAAAATCCGATCTAAATATTGTGTCAAAAAAGCAACCAACATCACTCCAATTAGAGGACTTAATGTTTGCTTTCAAAGTTTCTCGATACGTAAAATCTAATTCAATTATTTTTGTTAAAAATAAAAAAACACTTGCGATAGGAGCTGGTCAGATGAGCAGAATAGACTCTACAAATATCGCAAAAAATAAAGCAAAAAATCAAAAAATTAACCTCAAGGGCAGCGTCATGGCGTCAGAAGCATTTTTTCCTTTTAGAGACAACGTTGACTTAGCCAAAAAAATCGGAGTAAGCAGTATACTTCAGCCTGGTGGTTCTATTAAAGATCAAGAAATAATTGATGTTGCTAATTCTCATGGTATCTCTATGGTCTTCAGCGGAATCAGGGTATTTAAACATTAAATGATGGATGTATTAATCTTGGGGCAGGGAGGTCGTGAACATGCAATTGCATGGAATTTATCTAAATCATCTGAAATTAATACTGTATTTGTTTTGCCAGGAAATGCTGGCACATTCCTAGATGAAGGCATTCAGAATGTAGATATAGATCTATCGAATCACGCCGAAATTATCAAATTTGTTAAAGATAATAACGTTCACCTGACAATTGTAGGGCCAGAAGCCCCTCTAGTTGATGGAATAGTAGATAAGTTTAATCTTGAAAATTTAAAAATATTTGGTCCTACAAAAAATTTTGCTCGACTAGAAGGGTCAAAGGAATTTGCAAAGCAATTCATGAAAAAATACTCTATACCTACAGCCAAATTTCATATTTCTAGCGACATGAAGGATGCTAAAGATTTTATTGAACAAGCCAAGCTACCAATTGTACTAAAAGCTGATGGTTTAGCAGCAGGTAAAGGAGTTTTTATTTGTCATGACAATAAAGAAGTCAATGATGCACTAGAAAAACTATTTAACATAGATAAATTCAATAGCGTGGTAATTGAGGAATTCCTTGTCGGGCAAGAATTATCTGCAATTTATGTTTGTAATTTTAGAGGGTGCAGTTACGAAATTGGTTTACCATGGACAAAAGATTATAAATCTAGAGACGAGTATAATTCAGGTCCTAATACTGGCGGTATGGGAGCAGTAAGCCATCCTTTTTGTTTTCAACATAAAAATAATATTTACAAAAATCATATAGAGATAGAGAAAATTTTAACTAAAACTATTGTTGCTATAAATGATGTCAACAAAACTTCTATGTCTGGATATCTAGGTTTTTTATATTTAGGCTTAATGGTTGACACAGACAATAATATTAAAGTTTTAGAATATAATTGCAGATTGGGGGATCCTGAAACACAAAACCTTATGCTCTACCTAACAAATAAAGGTGTAAGCTTATTAAATTTAATAGAAAATAATCCTAAACTACCAGTTCAAGATTATAATCTTGATAGACTTGACTCTAAAAATCAGGATTATTGTTGTACTATTGTGCTCGCTGCCAAAGGTTATCCAGAATCATACAAAAAAGATTTCTTTATAGATTTGTCTGGTATTAAAGAAAATGAGCATATTAAGATTTTTCACTCCGGAACAGTGATGCAAAATTCTAAAATAAAAGCTATTGGCGGAAGGATTCTAAGTGTGAATGTTTATTCTGAAAATAAAGAAAAGGCTGTAAAAGAGGCATACAATGCGATTGAAGCTATAAGATGTTATGAGGATGAAGAATTTTCCGTCGAAAATAATGATTATGTTTTTTACAGAAAGGATATTGGTCAGTAATATAGTTATTTTTTCATTGACTCGAAAAACTCGGAGTTTGTCTTAGTTGCTTGTAATTTGTTCAACATAAATTCCATAGCATCTAATTCATCCATTGAGTGTAAAACTTTTCTTAATATCCAAATTTTTTGAAGTTCATCCGGTGTAGTTAGCAACTCTTCTCTACGTGTTCCTGATCTATTGATATTTATTGCGGGATATATCCTTTTTTCAGCAATTCTCCTGTCTAAATGCACTTCCATATTACCTGTACCCTTAAATTCTTCATAAATTACTTCATCCATCTTAGACCCTGTGTCTATTAAAGCCGTAGCAAGAATAGTCAAACTTCCACCTTCTTCAATATTTCTTGCTCCACCAAAAAATCTCTTTGGCTTAGTGAGAGAATTCGCATCAACCCCTCCGGATAGTACTTTTCCAGACGAGGGAGCGATAGTATTATATGCTCTGGCGAGTCTAGTAATTGAATCTAGTAGTATAATTACATCTTTTTTATGTTCCACGAGTCTTTTAGCTTTCTCTATAACCATTTCTGCGACCTGTACATGTCTGTTGGCAGGCTCATCAAATGTGCTTGCAACAACCTCTCCTTTGACCATTCTTGACATTTCTGTAACCTCTTCAGGTCTCTCGTCAATGAGTAAAACGATTAGAATTGATTCTGGGTTATTTGTGGTAAGACTCTGCGCAATTTGTTGAAGCATGATTGTTTTACCGGCTTTTGGAGGTGAAATTATGAGCCCTCTTTGTCCCTTGCCAATTGGAGATGCAATATCTACTAGTCTACCCGATATATCCTCTCTGCTTCCATTACCTACTTCAAGCCTTAATCTTTTATTGGCGTGAAGCGGAGTAAGATTTTCAAATAAAATTTTATTTTTTGAGTTTTCAGTTTTATCAAAATTCACGCTATCAACTTTTAAAAGAGCAAAATATCTCTCTCCTTCTTTAGGCGGCCTAATTTTTCCTTCTACAGTGTCGCCAGTTCTGAGAGAAAATTTTCTTATCTGGCTTGGCGAGACATAGATGTCATCTGGACCAGCGAGATATGAGCTACTTGCATTTCTCAAGAAACCGAATCCATCTTGTAAAATTTCAAGCACACCTCCGCCAGAAATATCCTCACCATTAGATGAGTGATCCTTGAGAATAGTNAAAATNATATCCTGCTTACGTANNCGNCCAACATTTTCAACGCCTATTTTNTCAGCCATNTCTACAAGTTCTTGTATNGGTTTTTCTTTNAGTTCAGTTAAGTTCATATTGTTATATTAGTTAAGATTNGTATNNNTGAATTAGANTTTTAAAATTGTATGAATATCACCTCAAATATTATCTTTTATAAANTTAGTAAGTTCNGATTTTGACATTACTCCAACATTAGTNGCAGCAAGNTCNCCATTTTTNAAAATCATCACNGTTGGTATNCCTCTTATCCCATATTTAGGNGCTGTTTCAGGATTTTCATCTATGTTAAGTTTTGTGAATTTAACATCCGATAATTCATCAGAAACCTCGTCAATTACAGGACCAAGTACCTTNCAAGGCCCACACCATTNTGCCCAGAAGTCTATTAGGACGGGTATGTCTGACTGTAATACCTCTGATTCAAAACTACCATCTGTTATATTTTTTACATTACTCATGTAATCAAGCTCCTCTTTTTTCTAATATTTAATTAGGATTGATAATTAGAATTGTGTGTAGATANTAATATGATATTTACTTTCACAAATAAGTCAAGCAGAAGCTCCAAATAGAGATTATATAAGACTCATACTGAGCACGCCTTCCATTTTTTCAGCCATCTCAGATTTACCAGTCCTGCTATCTCCAATTGTCGCTATCGTAATATCAACTTCTTTAGCAGAGTTACCTAGCCTTTCTCTTTTTTCAATTGCTGCTTTTTTAATTAAATCAATCATGTCATGAGCAGCTCTCTCTGGGCCATGATGTTCAACTAATTCACGATCTTTGAAACCACCTTTTTTGAGTACATTATCAGTACTCTCCTTATAAACGCCAGCCATTAACATACTATGCGCAACACCGATTTTCATTTTTCCATTCTTCACTCGATTCGCAAAATTATCAAAAAATCTTTTTTCAATTTTTTCAAATTTTTCACATAAATCTGCGTGCTCAGGAAGAACTTTCCATTCTTTATCTTTCAAAAGTGGGAAGGGGTTAGCCCAATAACTGATNTCTACTTCGCCTCTATGAGTTTGAGTACTTCCTGCAGCCACTCTAGCCCCACTTCTAAAGTGTTCAAGTGCATCATCAGGANTCATNTCCGCCTTCATACATGATTCTCCGCTGGGAATAATGTCATAATTATTGAGGTACAGAAGAATATCAAGTTCTGATCCAGTCGCAATTTCTTCATACTCGGTTACAGGTACTATTTGTCGTGCATTAGTCCCAGAGTGTTTGTTATAACCTATTTCTCTTCCTTCCATTTGCATTTTGGCATATTCACTGAAACCATCTAAACACGCAAATGCACCTGTCTCGGTACCATAAAAATANGGNACTTCTTCNTCGCTACCATTTTTCTCAAGTATAGCTCTCCCCATNTCATCTGCCTTAATAAGAGAGTCAAATATATATGGTTCATTTGTTTTTTCATCAAATCTAACAACATATCTTGTCGCNCCACAATGAAGCGGTAAATCACCTTTGAGGATNCAAAGNACGTTATGNAGAGTTAACATTGGTTTTTTNCCATANCCAAAATATTGACANTCNTCTAAACCAGGAATCAANCCAACNAGAATATCNTTTTCTTTATCNTGNTAATACCCAAGATCTTTCATNTCNGAGTTGGGGCANCCAAGAANAAAGATCCCGTCAGGTTGTTTATTAGTTATATTTTCAATTTTAGAAAANGGAAAAAGATTTAGTAGNCCAGGCTCTATTTCTATATAACCACGAGTTTTATGAATGTAACATAGNATATTCCACGCACCNATTTCAAAAGGGATTGANACATATTCTTCGGGATTAAATTTTTCATTCTTAACTGGATTGTGATCTAGGGCAAAAAATGGAAATGCTCTTTTGTTTGCATGAGTTGTATAATAGACACCCGTCCTCATATCAGCTGCTGTAGTAACAGGAACTTTGTTTAAATTTGAGTATTCTTTTGGCAGTTTAATGTTATTTCCTGATATCTCGCTCACAGCAACATTAGGATGAGAATCCAACCCCTTGGTCCTTCTTACTCCTTCATCTAACCCTACGCTATCTAAAAGTAATCTTCGCGTTTCTAAAATTAAATCTGATAAGTTTTCCGCAATATCTGTAATTTCGTTTTTAAATTTGTCAGCTTTAGATGGGTTATCNACCAAATCATCGTTAAGTTTGATAAATCTAGCGTATGATTTAGTTCTGTAGTGATGAAATGCTCCATCAAGAAACTGTACNGCATCTTTAAAATTTCTTAATTCATCACCTTGATATGGTGGGTTACCCTCTAGGATAGATGCATATATTTTAGCGTCAATACTATTTATGTAATCAATTTTNTGTACAACATCTTCTTTGAGATTTGAATCCTCTCTTTTTTTCAATTCTTTTATAAATTCTGATTTATAAATCTCTACATATCTAGAGAAAGCNTCACTCTTTANAAGCTCTANCGGAGTCTCACACTCTTNTCGGATTTCTAATATTTCTTCCATAANTACCTCNANNTNTATTCCTTGAACGAATNTCAATTNTAATGCTGNNANANCNNNNTNAAAAATANCTTGGNTTTTTTAGCAGTGTTGATTATAGTATTACTCTTTACNACCATCAATTGNAATATTAACAAAAAATTATGGATTTTTTATGACAAATTTGGTAGNNCCTCANGGCTCAGATATACTTAAACCATTGATAATTAAAGATAAATCTGAAAAAGACAACATANTNACNNAATCAAAAAANCTTTATCAACTTAAANTNAATTCNGCTGCNGCNGCAAATGCAGTTATGCTAGCTGCGGGCTATTTTACCCCTCTTGAGGGCTATATGAACAAAAAAGACGCATTAAGCGTTTCAGAAAACATGGTCACTACTAATGGATTATTCTGGCCAGTTCCTATTATTAATTTAACTAAAGAGGATATAACAGGTGTTTCTGTTGGTGATGAAATTGCCTTATTAGATCCGAATGTCGAAGGCAATCCTGTTTTGGCAATTCAACGTATCGAAACAATCGAGAAAATATCTGACGAAGAGTTATCTCTTATGGCAAAAAACATTTTTGGTACTAACGATAGCGAACATCCAGGTGTTAAAAATTTTACTAGTCTAGGAAATACTCTAATATCAGGAAGTATAAAAGTACTGAACTATAGTTACTTCCCCTCGGATTTTCCAAATACATTTGCAACGGCTGAAGAAATTAGAAAAAAATTATCTGACTCTGGATGGACAAAAGTTGTTGCTTTTCAAACTCGTAATCCAATGCATCGAGCTCATGAAGAACTTTGCAAGATGGCCCTGGAAAGACTTAGTGCTGATGGAGTGCTCATTCATATGACCCTTGGAAAGTTGAAAGAGGGCGACATTCCGGGTGATATCAGAGATGCTGCTATAAGAAAAATGGTTGAAATTTACTTTCCTAACAATACCGCAATAATCTCAGGATTCGGATTTGATATGCTGTATGCTGGTCCAAGGGAAGCTCTTCTTCATGCAACATTCAGACAAAATTGCGGTTGCTCACACCTTATTGTTGGCCGTGATCACGCTGGAGTAGGAGATTATTATGAACCTTTTGCAGCTCAAGAAATTTTTGACAACGAAATTGTAAAAAAATCCCTTAAAATTGAGATTTTTGCTGCAGATCATACAGCATTCTCGAAAAAACTTAATAAAGTAGTCATGATGCGTGATGTCGACGATCATTCTAAGGATGATTTTGTGCTCCTATCCGGTACAAAAGTTAGGGAAATGTTATCTAATGGTGAGGACCTTCCTGCAGAGTTTGCGCGTAAAGAAGTAGCAGATATACTGAAAAGTTACTATCAATCCTTAAAATAAGAATTTTTTAGGAAATTATGTAAATAATTAATTCCTAATATTGTCAATTTCCATTATAATTCTTTTAGATTAGAACTGAATATTCAAATACCTGATATAAAAAAAGGTATAGTTCGGTAAGAATAAAGGAGAGAATTATCTATGTTAACAGTAAATCCATTTATGGAACTTTCTGCAGTAGTATCACCTTTAGCAATGCAGATTTTTGTAGTCATCATGGTATTGCTTACTATAGGTGGAACTGTCCTAGACATGATTCATAAAAAGAATGTTAAATACTTTTTTGAGAACGCACAGAAAGTGAAAAAAGCAGCTACCAGACATGTCCCTACTGGTGAGAAGGTAGCAATAGTAGCCAAAACCTTAGCTCATGATGTTGCAACATCTGCAGAATTTTGCGGAGTAAAACGAAGAGTTGCACATTTATTAGGTATGTATGGAACCATTATTTTCTGGGTCTCGTCAGTAATATTAATTTTCTCTTATCCAACCTCTGCAGCACCATCAATATACCCTATGCTATGGCATATTGGGGCGATAATGACATGTTTAGGTGGATACTGGTTTTGGTTTTTCCTCAGAGTGGATGTGAGATCCGAGGGGAATCCATGGAGCAGAATAGTTTTTGCTGACTTATTTGTGCTCTCACTTGTAGCAACTTCGACTTTTGGTCTGCTTTGGTCATATTTTCAGTTTGCCGGATCAGCTGGATTGTCAACGTTGTTTTTCATCCTATTCGTCTTATCAAACATTGCACTTTTTGGTGGGGTGTATTGGTCTAAATTTGCTCATATGTTTTATAAACCTGGGGCAGCAATACAAAAACATTTATCAGAAGCGGATGGTTCTAGGGATTTTCTCCCTGACCCAGCAGATAAACCTAAACAATATGGGTTAGGAATTAAAAGGTCCGAACCTCAAAATTATTAAGGAGAGATAATTATGTCAACTTTCGTATATATGACAAGATGTGATGGATGTGGACACTGTGTCGACATATGTCCATCTGATATTATGCACATCGATAAATTAATTCGTCGTGCGGTTAACATTGAACCAAACTTTTGTTGGGAGTGTTATTCATGTGTAAAGGCCTGCCCTCAAAACGCAATTGATGTGAGAGGATATGCTGATTTTGCACCAATGGGACACAAAGTGCGTGTACTCCGAGAGGAAGAAAAAGGCACTATTTCATGGAAAATAAAATTTAGAAATGGCACTGTCAAAAATTTTGTCTCCCCAATTACAACTAAACCGTGGGGAAAATTCATTGATAAAGTAGCTGATAAAGACAAACCGTCGAATGATATGTTGAAATCTCAACTTTTATATAACGAACCGAAATATCTTCTAACCGAAGAGGGTGTTTTACCGGATATGCATAAAGTCGGAAAATTAAAACAAGGAGTATACTACTAATGGCTAAGAGAAAAACTATATACGAAGATTCAGACATATTAGTTGTCGGTGGTGGAATGGCTGGTACTGGAGCTACTTTCGAGTCCAGATACTGGGGACGTGATATGAAAATTATTTGTGCAGAGAAAGCAAATATCGATAGAAGTGGTGCAGTCGCACAAGGATTATACGCGATAAATTGCTATATGGGCATGAGATGGAATGAAAATCAACCCGAAGACTTTGTGAGGTATGCACGAAATGACCTAATGGGGATGGTAAGAGAAGACTTAGCTTATGATGTAGCACGTCACGTAGACTCTACTGTGCATATGTTTGAAGAGTGGGGACTACCACTAATGAGAAACGAAAAAACTGGAGCTTACCAAAGAGAGGGTAAATGGCAGATTATGATTCATGGTGAGAGTTATAAACCAATAGTAGCNGAAGCAGCAAAAAAATCTGCTGACAAAATCTANAATCGNGTNATGATNACNCANCTTTTAATGGATGANTCTCANGANAATAGAATNGGNGGNGCAGTTGGNTTTAATATGAGAACAGGNGANTATCATGTTTTNAGATCNAAAACAGTNATATGTTGNGCNGGTGGNGCNTCACATTTATTTAAACCTAGAGCAGTNGGCGAAGGAATGGGTCGNACNTGGTATGCGCCATGGAGTAATGGTTCNGCATATGCATTACCGATTGCAGTTGGAGCTAAGATGACTCAAATGGAAAANCGAATTGTTTTAACNAGATTTAAAGATGGATATGGCCCNGTAGGAGCTTATTTCTTNCATNTNAAAACATATACTCAAAATGCAGCTGGTGAAAANTATGAAGAGAAATGGTATGACAACACNAAAGCAATTGTNGGAGAGTATATNGATCATGTACCTAGACCTACATGTTTAAGAAANCATGCATTTATTCAAGAGACAGCAGCTGGTGGAGGCCCNATNCATATGGTNACTATGGAAGCTTTCCAAGACCCTCATCTCGAGGTAATTGGTTGGGAAAATTTCCTTGGTATGACTGTTGGTCAAGCTGTTGTATGGGCTTCACAGGATATTGATCCTAAGTATCAAAATCCAGAATTAACTACATCAGAGCCGTACGTAATGGGTTCTCATGCAACCTGTTCAGGCGCTTGGGTAAGTGGGCCTGAAGATTTATCACCTCCAGAATACTTCTGGGGCTACAACCGTATGATGACCGTTGATGGTTTATTCGGTGCTGGTGATGCAGCTGGTGGTACAGCTCACGTATTCTCATCTGGATCTTTCACAGAAGGTAGAATATGNGCAAAATCAGCGGTNCAATATATTAATGATGGNCGNGCAGANGGCATTAAGGTCACTGAAGAGCAAATCGACAATTANAAAGAGGAAATCTATAAACCATTAGAAAATTATAGAGTGGGTAGAAATGAGATAACAGCGGGTACTGTTTCACCAAGTTACATTCTTCCTATTCAAGCGCTACAACGTCTCCAAAAAATCATGGATGACTACTGTGGTGGTATTGGAACAAACTACATGACTAATGGTAATACTTTGAAAAAAGCTCTAAAAGATCTTGATATTCTTCAAGAAGANTTAGAAAACATTGGGGCAGAGGATCTTCATCAATTAATGAGGGCTTGGGAAGTAAAACACAGAACGTTAGTTTCTCAATGTGTTACTGAACATACTTTATTTAGGGAAGAGACTAGATGGCCTGGATATTATTATAGAGGTGATTTCCTTAAGCTTGACGATGACAATTGGCACTGCTTGACAGTATCGAAGTATGATTCAAAAACTGGGAAATTCGAGATGGAGAAAGCTCCTCTTTATCATCTGATTGATGATGAGAAAAATGAGACAGAAGCATCTTAGAATACAATGGACCTTCTTAATAAGTCCGATGATGAAATCTTAGAAATTGCTAATCCTTTTTGGGATGATCTTATAACAAGTTCTAACAAAAAGGATTACAATGCATTCACAAGAAATTTTTCAAAAGATATGTTAATGGCTTCAAACGAAGTTGAAATTGGCAAGCAGTGGACTAGAAATAATGTTCTCACAAGCCTGTCTTCTGAAAAAGAATTTTTAGGTTGTCTTAGAAGGAATTCGCATGTCACTGTACTATACAAGCAAAAAAGCGATTCTGTTGAAGGTGATTTTCTGGGAAGGTTAGTTCTTGGAATAGAAGATGAAGAAGTAAAAATCTTCGGAGCAACAATTTTCTAAATGCACAAGACTATTATTTCAATAATCTCTGATACNCACGGTNTTCTTGATAAGTCTGTAGAANAATATCTTAGTAAATCTGACATTATNATNCATGCAGGCGATGTGATGAGTATTGATTTAATTAAGNATCTTAAAAAAAACTATAAAAAAACNTACATTGTCGCAGGTAACAANGATATCCCTGAGAGATATGAGCATACAGATGATAAAAAATTAATAAATAATCTCAATAAAATCGAAACTTTNAAAGTTTTTNACGAGATCATTACTGTTACACATGGAGATCAATTTGGAAGTATGCCTTCACATAGTAAATTAAGAGATACTTTTCCAGATTCCAAACTCATTATTTACGGTCATACACATTTTCAAATTTTTGATGATTCAGAATCACCATGGGTTATGAATCCGGGGGCAAGCGGACACACAAGAAATATGAATGGTGGGCCTTGTTTCTCGCAAATACATATAGATAATGGAATGTGGAATATTAAACAGTATTGTTTTAACTAGTTCTCTTTTATAAACGCATTAAGGGTATTTATTGTAAAATCTCCACTATTAAAGAAGTCGCTTTTAAGCAATCTTTTATGAAGACTAATATTTGTTTTAATACCCTCAACAACAGTCTCACCTAGTGCGAATAACATTTTTTTTATAGCCGTCTCTCTATCTTCTGCATACACGATTATTTTTGCTATCATAGAGTCATAGTTTGGGGGAACAGTATAGCCGCTATATATATGGGAGTCTGTTCTAACTCCTGGCCCTCCAGGTGGATGAAAAATACTTATTTTGCCAGGTGAGGGTAAAAATGTCTCAGGGTCTTCTGCGTTAATTCTGCATTCAATCGCGTGACCGCTTAATTTAATATCTGATTGCTTANTTTGTAATTTTTCACCACCAGCGACAAGTATTTGTTGAGTTATTAAATCAACCCCACTGAGGTATTCTGTAACTGGATGTTCAACTTGAATTCTTGTGTTCATCTCTATAAAACTAAATTGCCCATCTTGATATAAAAATTCAAATGTACCCGCACCGCTATAGTTCAATTTTCTGCATGCATCAGCACATATCTCACCAATTTCATCTATCTTNTTTCTATCAATATTAATTGCAGTTGATTCTTCTATAACTTTTTGGTTTCTTCTTTGAAGAGAACAATCTCTTTCACCTAGATGAATAGCATTGCCATAATTATCACATAATACTTGTATCTCAATATGCCTAGGTTTATCAAAAAATTTTTCAAAATAAAGGTCACCGTTTCCAAAAGCATTTTGGGCTTCTTGTTTTGTGATCTTCATTGAATTACCCAAGTCATCCTCNGAATGTACGATAGCCATACCTCTTCCGCCACCACCATGTATCGCTTTTAACATAATTGGAAAACCAATTTTCTGTGCATCTTTCTTAACTATCTCTACATCATCTGATAGTATACCGTCAAAGCCAGGTATGCATGGAACTCCAAACTCTTTCATAGCTTTTTTAGCTTTAATTTTATCTCCCATTTTTTTTAGCACTTTGCTTGATGGACCAATAAAAATAAACTGATTAGATTCTACAATCTCTGCGAAAGCTGCTGATTCAGATAGAAAGCCATAACCTGGATGTATGGCATCAGCATTTGTAAGTTCGGCTGCGCTTATTATTGATGGGATATTTAGATAACTTTTAGTTGGATCCGCTGGACCAATACAAACTGACTCATCTGCCATTTTTACATGAGGCAGTTGTCTATCTACTGATGAGTGAACAGCAACTGTTTTTATACCAAGTTTTTTACAAGCCCTTAGAATTCTTAGAGCTATTTCGCCTCTATTAGCTATTAATACTTTATTTATCATATTTTTATTTAATCACAAACAATGGTTGACCAAATTCGACAGGCTCTGCGTCATCAACCAAAATATCAATAATGGTTCCCCCTGTCTCTGCATTAACTTGATTCATCATTTTCATTGCTTCTAATATACATAAAGTATCGCCTTTAGATACTTTTTGACCTTTCTCTACAAATGGTTTCGATTCTGGAGAAGCTGCCCTGTAAAATGTACCCACCATAGGTGATGTTATAATATCCCCATCTGGCAATTCTTTTGATTTATCTTTTTCATCATCTGTCACAGCTGTATCTTTAACATTATCAATTGCAGTTATAGTTTGATTTGTCTCAGCAGGTGGATTTATTATATTTTGAACAGCTTGAGTATTTCTGGAGAGTTTAATAGATTCTTCTCCTTCTTTTACTTCAATTTCAGCAATTCCTGATTCCTCAAGTAGTTCCATTAGTTTTTTTATTTTTCTCAAATCCATAATTATTTATCTCTAAGAAAGTTTTTTGCTCTTCTCATTGCTAATCCATAACCTCCAACACCACACCCAATTATACATCCAATGCTTATATCACTTAAAAACGAGTTTTTACGAAATTCTTCTCTTTCAAATATGTTAGATATATGAATTTCAATAAAAGGAATTTTTGTACTTAAGAAAGTATCTCTAAGCGCTATGCTTGTATGGGTAAAAGGTCCTGGATTAATTATAATGACATCTATATTGTCTTGTTTAGCTTGTTGTATTGTATTAATTATTTCATGTTCGGCATTTGACTGAAAACAATTAAATTCATGTCCAGCATCTTCAGCACTTGCTTTCAATTTTTCTTCAACCTCATTTAATGAAGTATCACCATAAATTTCTGGCTCTCTCGTACCTAAAAGATTGAGATTCGGACCATTTATTAAAAGTATCTTAGACAAAACTTCCCCTGAAAAATTAATTTTAATAGAAGTTTACAGAAATTAGGGGATTTTACAAGTTTTTAAGAGAAAATAGTTATTTAGAGTTTTTTAGCTATATCATCAATTTTATTCAAAAAAGTCTCTGCATCTACAAAGCCTACTATTCTAGCATTCCTAATCTCAATACCATTATTTTCATAAAATAATATGGCTGGTGGTCCAAATAATTTATGTTTTGATAAAAAAGCTGTACTGTCCTCGCTTGTTTTTGTAATGTCATATTTAACAAGATTAATTTTTGATAATATTTTTTCAACTCTTGGATCTGTAAATGTATATTTTTCAAGTTCTTTACAAGCAACACACCAATCTGCATAGAGATCAATCATTGTTATGTTTTCTACATTATTTATATTTTCATAAAGGTTTTTCGTATCATATACTTTTGTGAAAACTATATTTGATTTATTTTCTATGAAACTTGTTGAAGGATTGTAAGAAGAATTATTAGATATGCCATAAAATTGTAATCCTGAATAGATGACTAGGATTAAAGATATCAGCTTACTAAATAACGGCTTCAATATGCTTTTTAAATTNTTTGATGTATTTAAATAAAGTAGACTTNCAAGTGATAAAGTCGTCCAAAGAAAAGCAGATACTTGTTCTGAGAGTATTCTTTCTAAGAGCCAGATAGCTACAACTAAGAATAATAATCCGAATATCTTATTTACCAGCGGTAGATACTTCCCGATACTCTTGAGCAAACTAGATGCAGAAGTTCCTAAAACTAATAAAGGAGTGCCCATACCTAATCCTAGTGAGAACAACACCATTCCACCTATTACATAATCTCCAGTAGTTGATATATAAATGAGAGCACCAATAAGAGGAGCAGTTACACAAGGTCCAACTATAAGAGCAGACAATGACCCCATAATTCCTACCCCAANAAATGTTCCAGAATTACCAGCATTAGATTTATTTACAAGAAAATTCTGTATCACTGTTGGCATTTGAATTCTAAAAAAATCAAACATCGCCAGCGCAAATATAAAAAATAAAAGTGCAAACGAGATTAGAACATATGGATTCTGGAGATTTGCTTGAATATTTATTCCTGATGATGCAACCAGCATCCCGATGAGAGCATATGTTACAGACATTGCAATCACGTATGTTAACGACATGGCAAATGCTCTTCGTGTACTTAGATTATTACCTTGACCAACTATTATTCCGGTTAATATTGGTATCATTGGAAAAACACAAGGCGTAAATGCAAGTAACATACCTGCTAAAAAAAATAATATTATATTGAGGAATAATGACTGATTAGCTAGATTATTGCTTATTGAAATTTGGTCATTATTACCCGATACTTTTTTGAAATAATTTTCGCTCACAGCATCTAATTTTAAGTTATATTTTTTCTCAATAGGTGGATAACATAGACCTGCTTCCGCGCATCCTTGATATTTAATTTTTAATTTAATATCACGAGAAGAGGTTTTTAAGAAAATATCCGCAATCGCTTGATTATAAAAAACATCTACATCACCAAAGAATTCGTCTTGTTTTTTTATACCGTCAGGCATTATAACTTTTTCAATCGTAGTATCATTATCAACAGAGAACTCAAACATTCCAACATACAAATAATATCCGTCTGCGATCTTCCAAGAGACTCTAATTTGTTTATCCTCAATCTGTTCTACCGAGGGAACGAATGCTTCGTCTGGAGGAAGAAATTGCGTAGCGGTTTCTGGACCTTTTGCATATGAAGTCGGTAATAAAAAAGAAGATATTAAAAATAATTTTATTAAAGAGTTTGTCCAATATTTCATAATTTTAAGTATAGTTCAAAATTTTCAATTTAAATAATCTTTTAGTATGTATAGGGAAAATAGATGTTAGAGTAATATTATGAAATCTAAAAGTTTTTTTCTACTAATAATACTACTGCCCGCAATAGAGATATTTCTTTTTGTTGAAATAGGGTCAATTCTAGGTAGCATTGGAACAATAATATTCACTATATTAACAGCAACGATTGGTCTCTATTTACTCAGAAACGGGGCTTTTAATGAGCTCTCAAACATTCAATCAAAAGCTCTCCAAGGCTTCTCAGTGGGCGATAATATAATTTCTGCAGTATCATCAACTATTAGTGGAATCTTACTTATCATACCGGGATTTTTCACCGATTTTACCGGATTAGTTTTATTTATCAAACCTGTTAGAAACTGGATTATTAGCAACATTCTACCCATCAACAACCCCCAAAAAAGCAATCATAGACGTAAAAATGTCATTGATATTGACAAAGATGATAGTGAATGAGACATATTTGTCATCTGACTCTTGAAATTTATGAAAACAACATTATATTATTCACTATTAGAGCATTTCTAGCTCCTATACAACGAAATTGAGGAGGATTTATGAATATAAGACCGTTACACGATCGAGTAATTGTTAGAAGAATGGATGAGGAAAAAACCTCTCCTGGTGGAATTGTTATTCCTGATTCAGCTACTGAAAAGCCAGTGAAAGGTGAAGTACTAGCCATTGGAAAAGGGAAATTATTAGAAAACGGCGATGTGAGACCGCTTGATGTAAAAGTAGGCGACAAAATCCTTTTCGGAAAATATTCAGGTACGGAAGTAAATGTTGATGGCGAAGATCTCCTGGTTATGAGAGAAGATGACATCACAGCAATAATAAATTAGTAAAATATAGAGAGGAATAAAAATGACAGCGAAAGAAGTAAAATTTGGTGATAGCGCGAGAAAAAGACTAGCTGCGGGCGTAAACATTCTTGCAAATGCAGTAAAAACTACACTCGGGCCAAAAGGAAGAAATGTAGTGCTGGATAAATCTTTTGGAGCACCTACTGTAACTAAAGATGGTGTATCGGTTGCTAAAGAAATAGAATTGAAAGATAAATTTGAAAATATGGGAGCACAAATGGTTAAAGAAGTTGCTTCTCAAACTTCAGATGTAGCTGGTGACGGTACAACTACCGCTACAGTTGTAGCACAATCAATACTAAGAGAAGGNCTAAAATGTGTGGCTGCTGGAATGAATCCTATGGATNTGAAACGTGGTATTGATAAAGCTGTCNCATCTGCGGTCGAAAATCTCCAAAAAATGTCTAAACCTTGTACTGATCAAGGTGCAATTGAACAAGTAGGAACCATTTCAGCAAACTCTGATACTAATATTGGATCTATAATCGCTGAGGCGATGGGAAAAGTCGGCAAAGAGGGCGTGATTACTGTAGAGGAAGGTCAATCTCTTGAAAATGAGTTAGATGTGGTTGAGGGTATGCAGTTCGATAGAGGTTATCTATCTCCATATTTTGCAACTAATCAACAAAATATGTCAACTGAATTAGAGGACCCTTTTGTGCTACTCTATGATAAGAAAATATCTAATATTAAAGATATGCTGCCTATCTTAGAAGGGGTAGCAAAAGCCGGAAAACCACTTTTGATAATAGCTGAAGATGTAGAAGGTGAAGCNCTTGCTACCCTTGTTGTTAATAGCATCAGAGGAATTGTNAAAGTTGCGGCTGTAAAAGCACCAGGTTTTGGAGATAGACGAAAAGCTATGCTCGAAGATATNGCTATTTTAACTGGTGGTACTGTNATCGCTGAAGAAGTAGGATTNAGTCTTGAAAAAGCTGATCTTAGTGTTTTAGGTTCAGCAAAAAAAGTTAATGTTACTAAAGAAAACACTACTATTATTGATGGCGGCGGCAAAAAGGACGCAATAGAATCAAGAGTGAATCAGATACGAGCACAAATTGAGGAAGCTACATCAGATTATGATAAAGAAAAAATGCAGGAAAGAGTCGCTAAACTAGCTGGCGGTGTTGCTGTTATCAAAGTTGGCGCAGCTACAGAAGTAGAGATGAAAGAAAAGAAAGCTAGAGTTGAAGATGCTCTTCATGCGACAAGAGCTGCCGTTGAAGAGGGAGTTGTACCTGGCGGAGGTGTTGCAATGATCAGAGCAAGGGCATCACTTGATAAATTAACAGGAGATAATCCAGATCAAGATCAAGGCATACAAATAGCGCGTAATGCTATGCAGGAGCCTCTTAAGCAGATTGTTTCAAACGCTGGTCTTGAGGGTTCTGTTATATTAGCTAAGGTTGAAGAGGGCAAGGATTCATTTGGATATAATGCTGCCTCGTCGGAGTATGGTGATATGCTCAAAATGGGCATTCTAGANCCAACTAAAGTTACTAGGTCTGCACTTCAAAATGCTGCATCTATAGCTGGATTAATGATTACAACCGAATGTATGGTAACTGAGTTAGCTAAAGAGGATGATAATGCACCAGCAGCGCCTGCTATGCCAGATATGGGCGGCATGGGCGGCATGGGAATGGGTATGTAAATATTACATATTACATATATTATTCANTACAAAGCCTCTTTTTATAGAGGCTTTGTTTTTTTTAGTTTACTATAAATNATGGATAAAATTTGGTTACACANTTACCCTNAGNATATTCCTGAAAACATTGATAAANNNNCTTANTCATCAATCNTNGATCTAATCAATGATGCTNATAAAAAATTNAAAAATNATATTGCNTTCACTAACTTAAATACAGATATTTCTTANAATAGCATNGCAANTTATTCAAATAAATTTGCNTCATATCTTCAAAATNNCTTACATNTAANAAAAGGTNATAAGATTGGAATAATGCTACCAAACCTACATACTTTNCCNGTATGNTTTTTNGGTGCTCTTAAATGTGGATTGACAGTTGTTAACATTAATCCCTTATATAAATATAGAGAAATAGAAAGCGTTTTAATAGACTCTAAATTAGATACTATCGTAGTTTTTGATAAATTTCTTAATGAGTTAGAAAAAATAATTAATAATACACAAATTAAAAATGTCATAGTTTGTAATGCTTCAGATTTATTGAGTTTTTCGATGAAGGTTATTGTAAATATTGTTCAGTTATACAAAGGAGAAGTATATAGTATTAATTCAAAGTATCATAAATTCTCTAAAGTTATCAAATGTAAAAATGAATTCTCTGAAATCAAATTATCTGAAGATGATATAGCGCTATTACAATATACAGGTGGGACAACTGGAAAATCTAAAGCTGCAATTCTTACTCATAAAAATCTGTTATCCAACATAAGTCAATTGTCGTTATGGGTCAAAAGTCATATTAAAATAGGCGAGGAAGTTGTCATAACAGCGCTTCCTCTGTATCATATTTTTTCACTTACTGTTAACTTATTATATTTTTATTATATTGGATCTAGAAATATTTTAATTACTAATCCCAGAGATTTAAAAAACTTTGTAAGGACGTTAAAAAAATATAAATTCACAGTCATAACTGCAGTCAATACTTTATTTAATTTATTACTAACAAGCTCTACTTTTAGAAATATAAACTTTAGAAAACTTAAATTCTCTATTGGTGGCGGCATGGCTGTTTTAAAATCCACAGCAAACAATTGGAAAAAAACAACAGGTTGTGAAATCACTCAAGGTTATGGATTGACCGAAACATCACCTATCGTCAGTGTTAATAAAATTGAAGACAAATTTAACAGCACGATAGGTCTACCTCTGCCATCTACTGAAATCTCCATAAGAGATTCGCATGGAAATGAATTAGGGATTGGGGCTGAGGGCGAATTGTGCGTCCGTGGTCCTCAGGTTATGAGAGGATATTGGAATAATATTAAGGAGACTAAAAATGTATTTACCAGCGATGGTTTCTTCATGACAGGTGATATTGCCAGAATTGATAGTAATGGATTCATTTCTATAGTTGATAGAAAAAAAGATATGATTATATCATCTGGATTTAATGTCTATCCAAATGAGATTGAGGAGTATGTTTCTTCACACCCAGGTATACTAGAATGCGGTGTTATTGGCAAAGAAGACAAAAACCGCGGTGAGAGCATAATCCTTTATGCAGTACGACATGATGAGGATCTCTCTGAAAGCGATATAATTGAATTTTGCAAAAAAGGACTAACAATCTATAAAATACCAAAAAAAGTTTTTTTTATAAGCGAGCTTCCCAAGAATAATGTCGGTAAAATATTACGTCGTAAGTTAAGAGAGAGTAAATTATCTGTTAAATAAAATAAGGTGATCTAATTCAGCTTTGATACCTATCATCTCATTAATAGAATGATCATGATGGCTCGGTGTAAAACACAATACATTTTGACCATCATTTAATTCTAATTTGTATAGAAAATCTGATCCATGAAAAAATTTTTCTACTACTTTAGCNGATTGAGTTGAATCATCATCATGTATAATATCATCTGGCCTTACCATTACATCTACTAAATCATTTTTGCTAAAAGGTGAAGTATTCCCAAAAAGAACTCCTAATGATGTTTCAATATGATTAGAGTCNATTACCACTCCCTTAACAAAACTTCCTATTCCACAAAAGTTAGCAATTTCTCTTGAANTAGGCCTGTGATACAGATCATAAGGTGTATCANACTGCAAAATNCTCTTTGATGATAGATATGCTACTTTATCAGATATTTGAAAAGATTCTTTTATGTTATGAGTGATGATGATTGAAGTTATCTTCTCTTTTTTTAATAATTTTCTCAGGTCTTTGATGAGTTGATCTTTAAGTTCCTCATCGAGAGCGCTGAATGGTTCATCAAGCAGGAGAATTTCTGGCTGAGGGGCTAGTGCCCTAGCAATAGCAACTCTTTGTTGTTGCCCACCTGATATCTCATGAGGGAATTTATTTTTAATTTCGTTTATGCCAAGAATATCAGACAAGTATTGNAGCCTTTCATTTTTTTTATGNTNTTCCTGGGNAGATATNCCAAAAAGAATATTATCTTCACAAGATAGATGTGGGAAGAGNGCAATATCTTGAAAAATAATCCCNACTTTTCTTTTATGAGGTTCAACAAATATCTTTGTATTATCAACGATAGCATNATTCACTTGAACATAACCNCGATCAACTTTATCAAAACCTGCAATTATTCTTAGAAGCGTTGTTTTTCCAGCTGCGCTAGGACCAATTATAGAAACGATATCCTCACATAAGACACTAAAAGATAAATTATCTAGAATAGTACTATCTTNTATTGAGTAAGATATACTATCAATTTTGAGTTTTGATTTTTTCATCATTAATAGTTTTATTTATAAGTATTATAACAGGAATTATACTAATTATAATTAACATTAATGATGGCGATGCAATAAAGAATAGTTGTTCTGATGAGGCTAGTTCGTAAATATGAATCGCAAGAGTATCGAAATTAAATGGCCTTAATATTAAAGTTGCNGGAAGTTCTTTAACAATATCTACAAATACTAAGATCAATGCTGTAATTATNGTTGTTTTCATCATGGGAAAGTGCACTCTAGNCACTGCTTCTAGNCTTGATAAGCCAAATGATCTTATCGTTAAATCGATATTTTTTTTAACTTTAGTCAANCCTGATTCAACAGTATTATGTGAGAGTGATGAAAACCTAACAAGATACGCTATGAATAACGAAATAAGTGATCCGCTTAGATAAAAAAATGGAGAACCCCATATGCTAGACTGAATTTCATCAATCGATGTCACAAAAATAATAATTCCTACTGCTACTACTACTCCCGGAATTGAGTAGCCAATCGAGAAAATTTTCAACGACATGTTTGTTATAAAATTATTAATAGTTCTATTTTTATAAGAAGATATAATTGATATNAATACAATTACNAGAGCTGAGACTAAAGCTATGAAAACTGTATTTATAACAATCTGGAAAAAAGTTGTTGTGAATAGGTAATTATAAGTTTTAAGAAACCACAGAAGTAACTGAAAAATAGGGATTAGGAAACCTAACATACAAATTAGCATNCACCATAAAAATGCTAAGATTTGATGATTAGCNGAGAGCATTATTGNGCGAGGCTTGTTNTTTTTTTGTGACGAATTATAATATTGTTTTGATCCTCGTAAGGATTTNTCAAAAATTATTAACACAAATACNAAAGTAAGTAGAATAGACGCAAGATGTAGGGCGCTTGATTCNTCACCAAAGGCAAACCAAGTTCTATANATGCCAGTTGTAAAAGTNGCAATGCCGTAATAATCCATAGTTCCAAATTCTGCTAGTGTTTCCATTATTACGAGAGNAAGACCACCAAATATTGCNGGCCTTGCTAGNGGTAACGCTATTTTTCNAAAGGANTGAGATTGAGTCAATCCCAGTGATTTGCTCACCTCTATCGCGGAAGAAGATTGTTCATTAAATGAAGAGTAACATAACAAATAGATATAAGGATAAAGGCATATTGTAAGAATAAATATAGCTCCATAAATATTTTGAAAATTTATACTTCTATAAATATTCTCTCCAAGTTTAAAATTTGTTTCAAAGAATTCAAAAATAAAACCTGATGGCTCCATAATACCAACATAAATATAAGCAGTGATATAAGTAGGTAGGGCTATAGGCATCACTAACAGCCATTTAAAAGTATGTTTCCATTTAAAATCATACATAACTACAATCCACGCACATGAAACACCAATAATTGTCGAAAATATAGAAACAAAAAATACAATAAACAAGGTATTGAGTACATACTCATAGAGCAAATTATCTGCTAAATGCCCCCAAAGTTCTGTAGAGGGTACGAATATATAACTGAATACTGTTAAGATAGGTATGATTACCAATAATAAAAAAACGAATATTAAAAAGTTATCATACACAAACAACCGTTTCATAGGGGCTATTTCCAACCAACTTTATCAAAAATAATTACTGCTTTTTTATTAAACATACCAAGTTTATTCAAAGATAGTTTATCTTTCTTGAACGGATAACCCCAAGACTCAACTATTTTACTTACTTGAATGTTATCTCTTATTGGGTATTCATGATTAGTTTGAGAGTAGAGTTTTTGTGCTTTATCGCCAGCAAGGAATTCTATGAATTTAATTGCACTACTAGTATTTTTTGATGTTTTAATAACTGCGGCACCGCTTATATTTATATGGGCACCACGTCCTTTTTGATTGGGGAAAAATACAGCTATCTTATCCGAGTACTCTCTTTCAGTATTTTTATCTGAAGTTATCCATTTGCCTAGATAATATGTATTTGCGAGAGTGATATCACATTCATTTAAAACTACTGCCGTCATTTGGCTTCTATCATTTCCTTTAGGTTTCCTAGAAAAATTATTAACCACTTTCTTTGCCCAGCTTTCTGCTTCATCCTCGCCATTATGAGCAATCATAGAAGCAAGTAGTGATTGATTGTATATGTTACTTGAAGATCTAATACAAATCCTTCCTTTCCATTTTTCATTTGCTAAATCTTCATATGTTGAAAGTTCTCTTACAGTAACTTTCATCGGATTATACATTATAACTCTAGATCTAATAGACAAACCGTACCAATAACCTTCTTTATCCCTTAAAAATGAAGGAACAAGAGAGTTTAATTTTGAAGAATTAATTTTTTTCAATAAATTTGCTTCTTTTGCTCTATTTAAATTACCTGCATCTACTGTAAGTAGAATATCAGCTTTTGAGTTATCGCCTTCTTGTTGAATTCTTTTTTGAAGCGCTTTAGCCTTACCAGATATTATATTAACTTTTATTCCTGTATCTTTTTCAAATGCTTGAATTAGTGGCTCTAATAAATATCCTTTCCTAGCACTATAAACATTCACTTCTTCTGCAGATACAGAATTTAGAGCAATTATACATATAAAAAATATAGACAATAATTTGTATATATATATGAATGACATATCTTTTTTAATCATTATCGCTCCTTGGGCATGCATGAAAATTATATTAATAATGAGAATGATTCTCATTATATACTATAATTAATTCTTGGTAAACTCAAACCTTGAGAGTAAATTGGAAAATACTTATATTTATGAAGCCTAACTCATGATATAGTTTTCAGTTAATTTATAATAATTTTTTATCATGATCTCTGATCTTCAAGGACAAATCTGGTTAGACGGCACTTTCTGTGATTGGAAAGATGCAAAGATTCATATTCTGACACACACACTTCATTATGGAACAGGAGTTTTTGAGGGTGTAAGAGCATACGAAACTGAGCAAGGTCCAGCAATATTTAGACTTCAAGATCATACTTCTAGATTATTCAAATCTGCTGAGCTTATCGGTATGAACATACCATATTCTCAAACTGAACTTATGGAAGCACAATGTGAATCTGTAAAAATAAACAAACTTAAAAATGCTTATATAAGGCCTTTATGTTTTTATGGAAACGAGGGAATGGGTCTTAGAGCAGATAATCTTAAAGTGCATGCTTCAGTTTCGTCTTGGGATTGGGGAGCATATTTAGGAGAGGATAAGATAAAGAATGGAATCAAGGTAAAAGTCTCTCCTTTTCCAAAGCGAGCGGCAGACAGCATGCTTTATAAGGCTAAAGCAACGGGAAATTATTTGAATTCAATGTTAGCTCTCCAAGATGCACTCTCATCAGGATATGATGAAGCTCTTATTCTTGATACTGAAGATACGGTGAATGAAGGATCAGGAGAAAATTTCTTCATTGTAAAAAATGAAACTTTGATAACTCCTGGATTAAGTACAGTTTTAGATGGAATTACACGCAAAACCATTATTCAGCTTGCAGCTGATCTAGAAATATCTACAGAAGAAAAAAAAATAGAACTGGATGAAGTATATAATTGTGACGAGGCATTTTTTACTGGGACTGCTGCAGAAGTTACTCCAATCATACAAATTAATAATGAGAGCATCGGAAATAGGAAACCAGGAAAAATTACTTCTATGTTGCAAGAGAATTATTTTAAATTAATTACTGGAAGGTATAATAGACATTCCGATTGGCTAACTATAATTTGAAAAAGAATGATCAATAGACAGAAAATTTTAGTTGTAGGCGATTTGATGTTAGATAGATATTGGATGGGGTCTGTAAATAGAATTTCTCCAGAAGCACCGGTTCCAATAATTGATATAAATCTATGTGAAGATAAACCTGGCGGCGCTGCTAATGTTGCAAAAAATCTTTCAGATTTTGGAATGGAAGTTACCCTAGTAGGTATAATCGGAAAAGATGAAGCTGCAGATGATTTGAAGAGGAATATTTCCTCACTTGACATAAAGTTTCTGCCTATAATTGATCCAAATATAAGAACAACACTTAAGTTGAGGGTTATTGATAGAAATAAACAACTAATAAGAATAGATCACGAAGATATTAATGCATCATCTAAAGTAGATGATTTAAATAAAAGCATAATGTCTTATATAAATGATTTTGATGGTATTATATTTTCTGATTATGATAAAGGTGTTGTAAAACCGATTATTAAAAATATTTTAGATTATTGTAAAGAAAATAACATTAAAACTTTTATAGATCCAAAAGGAACATCGTTTGATTGTTATAAGAATAGTTTTTTACTGAAACCAAATTTGAAAGAATTTGAAATAATAATGGGAAAATCTAATAATAAAGAAGAATTTATCGAAAAAGGAAAAATGATGTTGAGTAATTTGTCACTGGAATATCTACTTGTAACTGAAGGCAAGGATGGAATGACACTCTTTAGTAACAATAAAGTGGAACACTTTCAAGCTCTACAACAAGATGTGTTTGATGTTACAGGTGCTGGAGACACTGTAATATCAATACTGACAGCATGTTTTTTATCCGGCGAGGACATCACAAAGTCGGTTGATTATTCTAATATAGCTGCTAGTTTATCTGTTCAAAAACTGGGTTCAACTAGTGTCTCACAGGATGAATTATTTAATGTCTGATATCAGGTCAAAAATATTAGATTTAGATACTCTCAAAGAGAAATCAATTACAATACAAAATAGCGGTAAAAAAATTGTTTTCACAAACGGATGTTTTGATATATTACACTCTGGGCATATTCATACACTATCAGAAGCAAAAAAAAATGGAGATATTTTGATAGTTGCAGTTAATAGCGATAGCTCTGTAAGAGAACTCAAAGGTAAGGACAGGCCTATCAATAATCAGAATGATAGAGCATTGATTATAGCATGTTTAAGTTTTGTTGATTATGTCATAGTTTTCGATGAAGAGACGCCTGAAAAAATTATATGCGATCTGTTGCCTGATGTGCTTATAAAGGGTAAAGACTATGAAGGGAAAATGATTGCAGGTGAAAACTGCCTTAAAGCAAATGGTAAAGTTATAAAACTTATTGATTTAATAGAAAATACTTCTACGACAAACATAATAAATAAGATATTAAACAGATAGAATCTCATTAACCTTATTTTTTACATCATCTATTGTAATTAAATTCATAGCTTCTCGACTCCTTACTCTTTTACCCCACGTTATTGAATTTATGTCACTATTAAGATAAATTTTTACCGCTTTTGGATATAAGTTAATTGTATGAGACATATTTTTGAAAGGCCCAGTCCTATAAGGATTAGATGTTGCATATAGCCCTATGATTTTCTTTTTTAACATAGATGCAATATGAAGTGTCCCAGAATCTGGTCCTAGATAAAATTCTGAATCCTGCAGCAATCTATACAAATCCTGAAGATCTGTCTTGCCAACTAAATTAAAAATAAATTCATATTTATCAAATATTTTAGAGGTATTCTTTTCATAAAAAGAATTTCCACCAACAACTATAGTATTNATATTGAATTTATTTTTTACATATTCAGAAATAGATATATAGTTATTCATATCCCACTCCCTATAGTTAAATCTTCTGCTACTGGTGAAAGGATTAATAACAAAATATTTTTTATATTTACTACTCATCTTTGTTTCATTTGAAATACTAATATTCCAATCATATGAAATATCATTAATATTTATTTTTTCAAGAAATAAAATAAATGTATTTAGTACATGCTGATTATTCTTTTCTTTTATTGATTCATCTATAAATAAGGTATGAAAGTTCTTTGATAGTTTTTTATTAAATCCTATTTTTCTGTTTGCATTTATGAACATACTTAAAAGATTAGATCTTAATGATACCTGCATATGTAAAAGCACATCAAAAGGATTACCATTATTGAGATTTCTTAATTTCATAACGGAATCAAAAAAATTATTTTTATCTATTACTATGAAATTTATATTAGGCATTGTTTTAACTAATTCATATTCTGTACTACCTATGACCCATGTAATCGATGTTTCAACACTATTTTTTTTAATAGTATTGATTATTGGCACTATATGTGTAACATCTCCAATAGAGGACAACCTAAGAATACAGATGGATTTAAGGGGTTTCATATAATGAAGTATAGCTCACAGATTGTTATAAAGAAATTAGATAATAAATTCATATTCAATAATAAAGACGATGGCAAGAATTTACCACAACTTATGGTTGAGGGAAAACTTGATACAAGAGTCAAGGTAAATGTTGAATGGATTAATGATAATAAATGGGTGAAAAAACATTATCAACGCAAGGGCATGATGCAAATCTTCAATGATCTCTATTTATACACCCCCATAAAAAGGACAAGATCATTTCGAGAATTTGAAATACTTAACTATCTTGTAATTTCAGATTTTAGTACATGTAAACCTCTAATTGGATGGGTGGAATATATTGGCGGAATATTATACAGAGCGAATCTAATTACAGAAAATATTCCAGGAATGAATTTTAATGATTTTCTTACCTCTAAAGATCCTATTGAGAGTATCTTAGTGAGGATATATGAGAATATAGGATTAACAATAGCAAAGATGCATAAACTATCAATCTTTCATGGTGATCTTAATATTAGTAACATTATAGTTAATACTGAAAACTATTCGGCTTCTATAATAGATTTTGATAAATCGTACTACAAAAAACTATCAGATAATGACAAAGCTAAAAATATTCAAAGATTCAAGAGATCACTTATAAAAAATAAATTATACAATAAAAATTATTTTGATTTATTCCTTAATTCATATAATTCAACTATAAATAGTTTTTAAAATGTAAGTAATAATTATCCATAATACTTTTTTTAGACTCTAAAAGCTTTAATGCGTTACTACCAAATAGCTCTCTTCTTTGTTTTGATTTTAAAAGTCTCTCGAATACATGCTTAAGAGTCTGTGAATTTTTTACCATAATCATACTATTAGTTTTTAAAAACTCTTCAGTCTCATCAATGAAGTTGTACATATAAGATCCTACGATTATTGTTTTGCCATGCACGGCTGCTTCTATAAAATTCTGTCCTCCATGATCAACCAAAGACCCTCCCATGAATACAAATTCACAATGTTGAATTAATGAATCAAGTTCGCCATATGTATCAGCGATATATACTTGGGTATTTTTTCGTATTGGATCATTTTTGCTTCTTATGCCTATTTTAATCATGTCAAGCGGCAGATCAGAGAGTATATCACCTAATCTATTTACATGTCTTGGCACCACCACTAATAGAGTTTTTCTCTCATTAGTCTTAAGCCATTCGGTTATAATTTGTCTTTCTTCATCTTTGTGCGTAGATGCAGCTAGCACATACTTCCTTTCTATAATCCTCTCAGTATTTATTTTTTTAACTTCATTTACCATCTTAATATTTCCACAAACCTCTAGTTGTTTGTTGTTTGCTCCTAGTTCTAAATAATGATTTAACTCTCGATCAGATTTACATAGAATTTTTGTTATTTTTGAAATAGTATTTTTGTATATTTTTTTCAGCAAAAAATTAGAGTTTAAGGTTTTCTTTGATAACCTGGCATTTGCAATAAAAACAGGAATTCCTTTAGAGTGACATGANCAAATTAGATTTGGCCAAATTTCAGTTTCTATAATTATTAAAANCCTGGGTTTTAATTTNTTAATTATTCTTTTAGTTGNAAATAAGAAGTCAAATGGGATTATGAAATGCAGAATATCAGATCTTTCTTTTAATAATTTTNTTGGAGAAGAGGTAGATGTCGATACTATAAACTGTGCCTCTGCATCCCTCCTTTTTATTTCGTCAATTATTTTAATTGCAGATTTAGTCTCACCTAAAGATGATGCATGAATCCAGATACAGCTTTCCTGATTAATATATTTTCCTAAACCTACTTTGCATAAAAAAAATCTTAATGAGTCTCTCCTTATCAAAGTATCGATGAGTATCTTAAAAATTATTAACGGATATAAGATAAATAATATTAAATTATATATTAGCATTATTCCAATCTACCAAACTAACATAGAGTTTACTTTCAATAAATCTTGTTCAGAAAGAGTAGAGGAGTATTTTTTGAGNTGTAGATCTGCTAATAAATAATCAAAAACAGATCTTGTATAATTATTTTTTGATTCAGTATATTCAATTTCTGATCTAAGAAGAGCAACATCAGTATATATACCATTNGCATAACCTTTTTTCGCTGATTGTAGATTTGCATATGAGGAATTATAATTNTCCNTAAGAATNCTCATCTTCTTTNTCANCGTNCTGTGTTGATTAAATATATCATTTACATCTCTTTTAATTTGTCTTTTTANATGATCNAGCGTGAGTTTTGCGCTGGATAAATTAATTCTAGATTCACGTACTTTNGAGGTCTGAAATCCTCCTTGATAAATAGGAAAATTTAGCGATAGNCCTATNGTGCTTGATTCTCTTTTATTTGCACCAAACCTAGTGCCGCTACTTGTATCGTTGTAATCATATGAAGCNACNAAATCAATTGTAGGATAATGTTGAGATTTTTTTGNTTTAAGATCATTTTTGTTCATGCTNACATCAAATTCTGCTGATTTAANAGCATTGCTCTCACTTACTGCTATTTTCAGAATATTGTTAAGGTCGTACATCTCCAGTTCAATTTCTGCGTTTGGGTTCAAATCATGAATTTCATATAGTTCTCTGCCAGCAAAGATTAAAATTTCGTGTTTTGTTGTTTCAAGATTATTTAAGGTGATTTCGTAATCAAGATTATTTAAGTCAAGATTATTTTTATTTTCCCTTAAAATTTTATCAGTTATCATACCTCTTTCAAATAATTTGAGACTGCTCTGATAAATTTTACTAGCGAGTTCTCTTTTTAACTCAGCTTCCTCGATTAAATTACTTGCATTTATTACATTAAAATATAATCTTGCGGAGTCTATGATTATAGTATCAAGTTTTTCATTTATATTTATGCTTGATTTTTTCACATTATTTATAGATTTTTTTCTCTCATCAAAAAATGCTAATCTAAATATTGGTTGTTTAATATTTATAGCGTATGTCTCAGATGAAAAATCATTTGTAGAACCAACTCCTTCATACCTATGAATTTCAGTTTTGTTGCTAGTTGCAGTAAGGTTTATGTCTGGAAAAATAGATGAGAATGTTTGATTATATTTTTCTTCTGATACTTCGTGATTATTTTTAACAATTGCAAATTCATTATTGTGTATCAGTGCTCTTTTATATATATCATATAAATCAGCCGCAGTAATGTTATGATTAGCAAACATTAAAATGATTAGCCCAAAAATATTAATATATTTATGCATATTTACTCATAGTTAAGTCAACATCATTTGCCCAACCTTCTACTCCTGTTGACAAGTTAATAACTTTCTCAAAACCGATACTAATAAGATGTTTGGCAACCATCCTACTTCTTATACCATGATGACATACTACAACATGTTTGAGCGTCTTGTCCAATTCTTCAATTCTCTCAAGCAGTTGTCCCATTGGGATATGTGTTGAGTTATCGAGATGACATATATCGTATTCCCATTTTTCTCTTACATCGAGAATAACAATGTTTGAATCATTATCAATAATTTCCTTAACTTCGCTTGGGTTTTTTTCTTCTAACATTTTATTATTTCTGTTGTATAAGCTTGCGTGATAAAATTTTTTACAAAGTTAGAGCCGCTCAATTTATTTATAATAATCCCGGATTTCATTGGAAAATTCTTCTTATTTTCGAATATGAAACACCTAGAGTATTCCCCAAGATTTTTTTGTACCGATTCATTTGAGTCAAGCCCAAAAGTAAAAATAACAATATTATAATTTCTAATTACACTCCAATCATTCAGTATATTCTTATTTTCCATCTTTACATTGGGAAGGTTATACTTTTCGATTCTCTTTTGTGCTTGTTCTACCAAGTCAGCATATATATCAATTGCATCTACTTTATTACATAGTAATGATATACATGAAGTTAGATATCCTGTGCCTGAGCCAACCACTAGAATATTATCTGATTCAGTAATACTCAAAGATTGAATAATCATGCCTTCAACGGACGGCCTAAGCATAAATTGTTTATTAGATAAAGGAATTTCGATATCACTATATGAGAAATTCTCGAATCCATCAGGAACGAAATCTCTTCTATCTATCCGCGATAGCGCATGGAGAACACTCTCGTCAAGGACGTTCTGAGTTCTATAATTCTCCTTTACCTCATTAAATGTATATGTTTTATTAACTTTCATTTCATTGGTAAGTTTAGTATTGTTATAATATAAGTCAATTGAAATTATTATTTAGAGAATATAACAAATGTCAAAAAAACTATCAGTAAGCAAATATAAAGAAAATTTTCCGAATTCCAAAAAATCTTACACCATAGGTTCTTCAGATGATATCAAAGTACCCTCTAGAGAAATCAAATTATCTCCAACCAAAGACAGAAATAATAATTTGCAAGAAAATAAACCAATACATGTATATGATACAACCGGCTTGTACACGGATGAAGATTATAATATTGACCTTGAAAAAGGTTTAAAGCCTACCTGTACTAAATGGATTAATGATAGAGGCGATACAACTTCTAAAGACAGATCGATAAAGTCAAAATTAAACAATACTAAAGCTTCCTTAAAATCTCGTGTTGGTAAACAGGATAAGAATGTATCTCAAATGCATTATGCTAAAAAAGGAATTATCACTCCAGAGATGGAATTCGTATCTATCAGAGAAAATTTAAATTTGAATGAATCATGGATCACTCCAGAGATTGTTCGTGATGAAATAGCATTAGGTCGTGCAATTATACCTTGTAATATTAATCATCCTGAAGTTGAACCGATGATTATTGGAAAAAAATTTTTAACAAAAGTGAATGCAAATATCGGAAATTCACCAGTATCATCAAGCATAAACGAAGAACTTGATAAATTATTATGGTCTGTAAGGTGGGGTGCAGATACGGTAATGGATTTATCTACTGGAAAAAATCTCTACAAAACACGTGAGAATATCATTAGAAATTCACCGGTACCTATTGGTACGGTGCCTATTTATGATGCATTAGAGAGAGTTAAAGGAAAGCCTGAGGACTTAAGTTACGATATATTCAGAGAAGTCTTAATTGATCAAGCGGAACAAGGTGTCGATTATTTTACTATTCATGCGGGTTTGTTATTAAGATATATTCCTTTCACAAGTAATCGATTAACGGGTATCGTGTCTAGAGGGGGATCAATCATAGCCAAGTGGTGTCTATATCATCATCAAGAAAATTTCTTGTATACGAATTTTAATGATATCTGTGAGATTATGAAGAAATACAATGTATGTTTTTCTCTAGGTGACGGTCTTCGTCCTGGAAGTATTTATGATGCAAATGATAAGGCCCAATTCTCTGAGCTAAAAACTCTTGGAGAATTAACAAAGCTAGCGTGGCAACATGATGTGCAGGTAATGATTGAAGGTCCTGGACATATACCACTACACAAGATTAAAGAAAATGTAGAACTTGAAGAGGAGCTATGCTCAGAAGCACCCTTTTACACACTTGGGCCGCTTGTTACTGACATAGCGCCAGGATACGATCATATAACATCAGCAATTGGTGCTGCAAATATCGGGTCCTTTGGTACATCATTACTCTGTTATGTAACTCCGAAAGAACATTTAGGTTTACCTAATAAGAAAGACGTAAAAGACGGATTGATTGCATATAAAATAGCAGCCCATGCAGCCGATTTAGCAAAGTTACATCCAGCTGCTGTTAGTCGTGATAACGCTTTATCAAAAGCCAGATTTGAGTTTAGATGGAATGATCAGTTTAACCTTAGCTTAGACCCTTATTCAGCTAAAAATATGCATGACGAGACTTTGCCTCAAGAAAGCGCTAAAGTAGCACATTTTTGTTCAATGTGCGGACCACATTTTTGCTCAATGAAGATTACTCAGGACATCCGTGAATACGCTCAAGATAAAGGTATAGCAAGTTTTGATGAGGCAATAAGTATTGGTTTAGATGAGAAATCTAAAGAATTCAAGATGCTGGGTAAGAAAATCTATATTAAAAATTAAAACTACTTTTTCTTCTTTTTACTGAAAACGGCATCAAGAGCTTGTGTTAAATCATCAATGATATCATCAACATTCTCTATCCCTATGGATAATCTCACTAAATCTTCTGGCACACCAGCTTTCTTTAATTCTGTTGCTGATAACTGCCTGTGAGTAGTAGAAGCGGGGTGACAAGCCAAAGATTTAGCATCACCAATATTTACAAGTCTTGTTACAAGGTTTAAATTATCAATAAATTTTGCGCCATTATCTCTACCACCTTTAATACCAAAACTCATTACGCTAGACGCTTTTCCTTTCATAAGTTTTTTTACTAATGGATAATCTGGACTGCTAGGTAATCCTGGATAATTCACCCAAGTCACATTAGCGTGCTTTAGTAAAAAATTAGCAACTTTCATGGCATTTTCACAATGTCTATCCATTCTTACCGCTAGACTCTCTATTCCTTGCAATATTAAAAAACTATTAAATGGTGAAATTGCTGCCCCCATATTCCTTAATGCAACAGTTCTTGCGGCAACTATGAAAGCTGCTTCACCTGCAGCCTCTGTAAATACAACTCCATGATATGACATATCAGGACTGTTTAGTCTATTGAATTTGCGTTTGTGTTTCGCCCATGGGAATTTTCCCGAATCAACAATTATACCAGCTATCGTAGTTCCATGACCACCCATATACTTAGTAAGTGAGTGAATAACTATATCAGCTCCATGCTCTATAGGTCTAAAAAGATATGATGATGGTACGGTGTTATCAACAATTAGAGGTATATTATGTTTATGTGCAAGCTTTGCCATTTTGGGTATATCGACAACGTTTGCAGCTGGATTACCGATAGACTCACAAAAAATAGCTTTTGTCTTAGAATCTATAAGTTTTTCCATTTGATCAATTTTATCATGATCGCCAAATTTGACATCTACTCCAAATCTTGGAAGTTGATGTGCAAAAAGTGTGTATGTTCCACCATAAAGAGTGCCTGTGCTTACAATATTATCTCCAGCTTCACATATAGTCATAATTGCATATGTTGTGGCAGCTGATCCTGAAGCCAGTGCAAGCGCACCTATCCCTCCTTCCATTGCAGCAACTCTATTTTCTAACACATCAGACGTTGGATTCATAATCCTTGTATATATATTTCCAGCTTCTTTAAGATCAAACAAATCTGCTCCATGTTGAGTGTCACGGAATGAGTAAGAAGTTGTTTGATAGATAGGAACCGCTACTGCGTTAGTAGTTGGTTCTGGCGAATAGCCACCGTGGATTGCAATTGTCTCAAATTTCATTATTAACCCCAAATTATAATCATATTTAATTATATGAGAAAATCATAAAATTTACTAGTACATTTTTAAAAGATATTTAGTCTGAGTTGGGAATTATTAGAAAACTGAACCCCAGCACCTATTAGTCTAATAGGTTTTTTATTTTCACTAAGCATTTTTATGAGAAGATTTTCAAATATATCGTATTCGTATGTCATACTCGATTTTTGACTAGAAATTGTTTTAAAATCATTGAATTTAATTTTGACAAAACAAGACTTTACTGAAAACGTATCTTTTTTTTACTATTTAATCTCAATAATAATTTTTCATAAATCTTTTTAAGTCCAGCAACTGATTCTTTAACTGAGTTAATATCATCGAAATATGTATCTTCCACACTAAGACTTTTACTTATTCTATTATTTTCTACTTGACGATTATCTTTCCCTCTACATAACTCGTATAAATTTTCTCCATATTTTCCAAAAACTTTTATCAGCTCATTCATTTTTATTTTCTGTAAATCTGAAAAATATTTTACCCCAATATCTAATAATTTTTTTTCAGTCTTTTCTCCAACACCATTTATTTTTCTTACTGGTAATTTACATATAAAATCTTGAATATCATCATCATAAATAACTAATTGTCCATTAGGTTTATTCCATTCGCTTGCAAGCTTAGCTAAAAATTTATTTGTTGCAATACCAGCCGACGCAGTGATTTTTAGATCATCAAAAATTTTTCTGCGAATCTGAAGCGCCATCATCACAGGATCATTGTTACAATAATCTGAGTCAGAGACATCTAAATATGCTTCATCAAGCGAAATAGGCTCAATGATTCGTGTATAGCATTTAAAAATATCATGTATCTCTCTAGATACAGACCTATATTTTTCCATGTTTACTGGTAAAAAAACTAGATTTGGGCATAGTTTCTTTGCTACTACTGAAGCCATTGCCGATCTAATACCAAATTTTCTCGCAACATAATTACAGGTTGTTATTACTCCTCTAGTTTCACTGCTGCCTGCAACAGCAACTGGCAGTTCTCTAAGATGAGGTTTATCTCTAATTTCTACAGATGCATAGAACGAATCCATATCAACATGGATGATTTTTCTTTGATTTTTTGAAAAACTTTTTTTATTGTGAATCGACATTTTCACTTTTAGTTTTAGCAAAAATAGTCAATGCATGTATTTCACCAGTTTTAATGTATTTATCCACTATAGAATAGATCATTTTATGCCTATCAATAACAGATTTATTTTCAAAAACATCTGAGACGACAGTAACAGTGAATTTTGAACCATCACCACCTACATCAACTTCGGCTTTACTAATTTCTTTTTCAATCAAATCTTTGATAACTTCGATCATTTATTTCTCCCACAATTTTGGGTTAGCCCAATTATCACTATTTAACCAATCAGGTAATATTTTATATTTGCTTATATTATAAGCATAAATGCACAAAAATGAATTACTGTCTTTGCTTTTAGTAATTAAATTATACCCTAGAGAAATCAATTCCTTATACAGCTCCGAATCCAAAATTGACTCTTCTCCGTAATTAAGCACAAATGTATTCTCGCTACACAACAAAGTTAATCTTGAAAAATCTCCAAAGTATTCATCATAGCTTTTAATAGCATCACTAATTAAAATAAATATTAAATCATCTTGTTGGATTAAATTAATTTTATCTTTAATTTCTTCTAATTTGAGTATCGGATAATCAAAAGAACTATTTTCTATATCATTAAATATATAATAGTTTTTATGATTAGTATCATTTAGAATTTTTTGTATAAATTTATTTACCAAGTTTGCCATTGAAAATCTTATATTTGATTAATTTAGTTTTAATCTCAAAATCACAATCAATAATTTTACTCTTAGATTTAATAGGTTCTTTTACTATAATTCTCTTCTTACAATAATTAATCATTTCTTCTATAAAATTTAATTTATTATTTTCATTGTAGTTTATTGATCTTAAAAATAAATCGTATTTTGAAGGTTTAGCATTATTTTTTTTCTCAAACATAAAATCTATATATATATAATCAAATATCTTTTTCGCTATACGGACGTAAGACAATGAATCTCCGTATAGTAATCTTGCTTTAATATCTTTTGTTCTAGATAGATAATTATTTAGCATTAAAATTAATATTGGATTTTTCTCAATCATAGTCACATCATAACCAAGTTTAGATAGTAGTATACCATCCCTCCCAAGACCTGCGGTACAATCCAATATAGTAGAATTCTTAATTGGAAAAAGTTTCATATAAATTTTATCATTTTCATGCATCAGTTCGTCTATTGAAAAAATTGTTTCAAATCTCTCTTTTTTACATTTAATGTAAAATTTGTCTTGTCTAAATTTTATTTCATAGTCGCGGCTATCGTGAGGAAATGAGAGCGTGTCTAGTATATTTTTTATTATTTTCGATTTACTAGAATCGAAACCTTCGGCATTGAACTTAATCATACAATATTATATTTTCTTCGAATATGCCTTAATCCGTAAAATATTATTGGCCATATCAGTGCACTTATTAGACCTGACCAATAAGCGCTTCTGTCATAAATGCTCGTTTCTGCCATATCATCTATAAAAATTAGCATTGTTATCTTGATTGTTATTATTATTAAAATGATCAAACTTTGCTGAATCGTAGTGAAGTATCTGAGAGATTTATAATTTTTTTTCACTAGGTAAGATAGTATTAAAAAAGATAGCGCATTCATACCTAGTATTGAACCTAAAGTAACATCAGCTAATATACCCACAAACCAAATTAATGGGTAGCTATAAAGCGTTGGAATAGCAATGAGCCAGTAAATAATAAAAAGAAAAATCCAATCTGGAGAATAATTGCCCAGCGGAAAGGTTGTGATAGTGAGTAAGATAGATATGATTGTCCCTATAAATATTACTAAGAAATTATTCATTATCTTTGGACCCATTATTTTCATTATTATCTGACTTTTTATTGGTATTCATATTAGGCTTATAATCCCAAATTAGAATTAGGTCAGTAAGATTTTCAAGGTTTTCAAATGATTTAATTTCAATCTCACTNAATTCTCTCTCTGGATCTTGCTCAACGAATGTTACTTTCCCAATAGGAATTTTAGCCTTGAATCTCTCACCTAGACCTGAAGTTGATACTATGTCGCCTACTCTTATGTCTGTATTTACATCAAGAAAATCAATCTCAAGCTTATTTTTATCTTTTGTGCCAGATACAATAACTTTTTCACCTGTTCTATTTATTTCTCCAGGAACATTATGACTTGTATCGTTAATGAGAATAACTTTTGATGACACAAAGGTAGTCTCAATTACTTGACCAATNAATCCTTTAATACCAATAACATTCTGTCCAACAAAAACACCATCATTCTTCCCTTTATCTATTGCTACAATATTCTTTATTGGGCTTGCAGAATCACTTATAAGTTTTGCTATCAACTGTTTTTTTGAAGTTCTCTCAGACTGTACTTTAATTTTTCTAAGTCTTTTGTTCTCCTCTTTAAGACCCTCAAGTTCCTGGACTTGAATTTTAAGTTTCATGTTCTCTTGTCTAAGATTAGAAATTTCCTCTTCTAATAGTTCAATATTTTTAGTCTCACTTATTATGTTGTTAATTAATGTTCTAGGAANGCTCGATAAATTAAATATAGGATAAACAATAACGTCATTTATCACTGATCTTAGATATTCTACCTGTTTGTATTTATAATCTAAAAAAATGACAGNAATAGAGATTGCAATAAAAATAACCANACTATAAATTTCTCCAGAACGATTATTATTAATNTTGAACATAATTGTTGAAAGAGAAATTTAGGTTTCTACCGATAAAAACTCCGCACCTTCTTGATCAATTATTTCGAGGACTTTTCCTCCTCCTCTGGCAACACAGCTCATCGGATCTTCCGCAACAATAACGTACATGCCTGTTTCTTCCGTAATCAACTTATCCAAATCACGGAGCAGNGCACCGCCTCCAGTAAGCACCATNCCTCTTTCGTGAATATCCGCACCAAGTTCTGGTGGTGTTTGTTCGAGAGCAGTTTTCACAGCTGATATGATACCTTGAAGTGGATCTTGAAGCGCTTCTAGAATTTCGTTGCTATTGACCGTAAACGATTGTGGTACTCCGGCNGAGAGGTTTGTTCCTTTTACTTCGATTTCTAATAGGTCGCTGCTTGGGTATGCACAACCAATTTCATGTTTAATTTTTTCAGCTGTAGGATAACCGATAACGCAACCATAGTTTCTTCTTACATAACCAATTATTGCGTCATCAAATGTATCCCCGCCAATCCTTGTTGATGAGGAATAAACTATCCCATTAAGAGATATAGTTGCAACTTCGGAAGTTCCACCGCCTATATCTAAAACCATATATCCTCGNGGTTCATCTGTCGGCATTCCTGCACCAATGGCAGCAGCCATTGGTTCGTCTATGAGATGGACAATCCTTGCACCTGCACCAGATGCTGATTCTCTTATNGCTCTCCTCTCAACTTGAGTTGCTCCNCACGGTACACAAACGAGAACTCTCGGACTTGGTCTAAAAAACTTACTATCATGCACTTTCCTAATAAAATGTTGGAGCATTTTTTCACAGACCATAAAATCAGATATCACTCCATCTTTCATTGGTCTAATTGCCTGAAGTCCAGTTGGAGTTCTACCGAGCATCTTTTTAGCCTCTAATCCAACAGCTTCAATTTTTTTACCATTAGATGATTTATCATCTCTAACTACTACCACACTTGGTTCATCAAGAACAATCCCTCTTCCCTTCACATAGATGAGTGTGTTAGCTGTTCCAAGATCTATTGATAAATCTGTTGAGAATGTTCCTTTAATCTTTTTTATTAAATTCATTATCATTTTTTTAGTCTTTCTCTTAATATTTTGTTAACTATTTTCGGGTTAGCTTTCCCTTTAGATTCTTTCATTACTTCACCAATAAAAAAACCAAATAGCTTATCCTTGCCCTTCATATATTCCTCTACACTTTTATAATGGTTTTCTAGTACTTTATCAACTAATTTGTTGATTTCGTTCTCATTTGATTCTTGACTTATGCCCTCGGAATCTATAATTTCTTTGGGTGTTTTAGAGGTATCCCACATCTTTTCAAGTACTGCTTTGCCTTGTTTATTNGAAATAATACCATCATGAACAAAAATGAGAAGCTGCTCAAGNCTATCTGGAGTTATTGGTAATTCATTAATAGCAGTCCTATTTTTATTTGCTAATCCTAGTAAATCAGTAAGAATCCAATTANCAACATTTTTAGGCTCAAGTTTTTTACTTTTAATAACACTCTCAAAGTATGAAGACAGGTTTTTATCTGATATAAGAACGCTCGTATCATACTCACTCAAAGAATAATCTCTCATAAATCTGATCCTTTTTTCCTCTGGAAGTTCGGGCATAGTTGATTTGATTGATTTAATGTCCTGATCATCAATGTAAACTGGGAGTAAATCAGGATCAGGAAAATATCTATAATCATTTGCTTCTTCTTTAGAACGCATAGATCTAGTCTGATTTTTAGCTGGGTCATATAGTCTTGTCTCTTGAACGACTTCTCCTCCAGAATCTAATATTTCACTTTGNCTCTCAATTTCGTAGTTAATAGCTTGCTCTACAAATTTGAAAGAATTGATNTTTTTTATTTCTGCTCTTATTCCTAACTTCGTATCCGTGCTTTTCTTGAGTGATATATTTGCATCACATCTAAATGAACCTTCTTGCATATTTCCNTCACATATATCAAGATATTTGACAAGCGTATGAATTGTTCTTAAATATTCAACAGCCTCATCAGCTGATGTCATATCTGGTTCCGAAACTATTTCTATTAAAGGAGTACCTGCTCTATTTAGATCTATTGCGCTATCATTGTTAAACATATCATGTATAGATTTTCCAGCATCTTCCTCTAGATGAGCTCTTGTTATTCGTATTTCTTTAAAGTCATCACCAACTCTAATTTTTAGAGATCCTTTAGAGACTATCGGTATTTCAAATTGTGAAATTTGATAGCCTTTTGGCAGATCAGGGTAGAAATAATTTTTTCTTGCGAATATTGAATTATTTTGAATTTGAGCATTAACAGCTAACCCAAATTTGATTGCCATCATGACAGCTTCTTTGTTTAATACAGGAAGAACGCCAGGCAATCCAAGATCTACNGCACACGCTTGTGTGTTAGGCTCATTACCAAAAGAAGTCGAAGCTCCTGAAAAAATTTTACTTTTTGTTTTTAATTGAACATGAATTTCTAGCCCAATTACTGCTTGNTAAGTCATAGCGNTTCCATGTTNGGCATCATNCTNTGCCAATCNGTTATNTGTTGATAATGATGAGATAGNGATAAAATCTTAGATTCATCAAANTGATTNCCAATNATTTGNAATCCAATNGGTAGTTCATTTTTNAGNCCCATTGGGATNGAAATAGCNGGTAATCCAGCTAAATTAGTACTNACAGTAAAAACATCGGATAANTACATNGCTATTGGATCATCTAGTTTTTCTCCAATTTTGAATGCAGAATCNGGAGTTGTAGGNCCTANAATTAAATCTACTTCATCAAATGCTTCTCTGAATTCTTGAGANATAACATTCCTTATCTTTTGTGCTTTAATGTAATATGCATCATAATATCCGGCTGATAGCGCATATGTACCCACAAGGATTCTTCGTTTAACCTCATTACCAAACCCTTCAGATCTAGATTTTTTGTATAGCTCATCTATAGTACTTACATCTTTAGCTCTGTGGCCAAACCTTACACCGTCGAATCTTGACAAATTTGATGAGCATTCTGCAGGAGCAACAACTTGATAAGCAGATACACCCAGTTTAGAGGTTTTTAAACTAATCTCTTTGATACGACAGCCACTTTTTTCTAATATTAAAATCACATCATCAAAAATTTTTCTAACACTATCTTCTAATCCGTCCAAAAATTCCTTTGGTAATCCAATTTTAACTGGTTTAAATTTCTCTCTACACTCCTCAAGGTAGTTTGGGACTGGCTCGTTTGATGAAGTAGAATCTTTTGAATCATAGCCTGAAATTTCATTTAACAACATAGCGCAATCTTCGGCAGTTCTTGTGAAAACTCCTGCTTGATCTAAACTTGAAGCAAAAGCAATCATTCCATATCTAGACACTCTTCCATAAGTAGGTTTGATTCCACAAATACCCGTGAGCGAAGCAGGTTGTCTTATAGATCCTCCTGTATCAGTACCCGTAGAGCAAGGCGACATTCCTGCAGCAACACATGCCGCAGAACCTCCTGATGATCCTCCTGGTACATAATTTGTATTCCATGGATTTTTAACATCCCCAAAATGACTAGTTTCATTAGATGACCCCATAGCAAATTCATCCATATTTGTTTTACCGAGCATTATAGTTCCTGCATTTTCTAATTTCTCAATAACAGTTGCGTCATAAGGACTAATGAAATTCTCGAGCATTTTTGAGCCACATGTGGTCTTTATCCCTTTAGTACAAAATATATCTTTTTGAGCAATAGGGATGCCCGATAGGTTTTTTATATTCCCCTTGACTATTTCATCATCAATTTTTTTCGCTTTATCTAATGCTTGATTCTCAAGTACAGTTATAAATGCATTGATTTTATTATTATATTTTTTAATTTTTTCTAAATAATATTTGGTAATCTCGCAAGAACTTAGTTTCTTGGAATGAATAGCTTCTTTAATTTCAGTAAGAGTTTTATATTCCATTTTAATCAATTATTTTAGGTACCTTATAGTACCCGTCAGCAGTATTCTTATTATTTTCTTGAAATAAATCTCGCTTATTATTCTCTGTAACTTCATCATCACGCAGGTATTGTTTAAGATTTAATGGATGGGACATGGGTTCAATATTATCCGTGTCAACCTGATTCATTTCATCGACTAAATTTAGAATTTTCTCTAAGTTAGTCTTTATTTCATTAGCTTTAGAGTCGTCTATTTCTATTTTTGCTAAATTAGCTATTTTGAGGATTGTCTTTTTATCCATTCTATACCTTTGACATCGTGAATCTTTGAATTTTATTATAATCTAATAGTATATTGATGTCTTTATATTCATTCTGNTGTAAGTATTGTTTTATATCATAAGATTGATTAAAACCGTTCTCCATCAAAAGCGTTCCACCTTTACGTAGTTTGCTTTTTGCTTGTATAATTATTTTCTTTAAATCTTCATATCCTCCAGCACATGAGAATAGAGCANTTTGCGGTTCATGCAATTTTACACTTTGATCCNCCTCAGGACAATTGTAATCCACATACGGCGGATTTGCGACAACGATATCAATAGAATTTGGTGCAATTGCATCTAACCAATCTGATAAGATAAATCGTGCATTGGACACATTATATTTTNTCAGATTTTTTTTCAAGATTTCGCTAACAGTTACGTACTTATCCACTAATACTATATTCCATTTTGGTCTCTCAATTGCCAGGGATATGCCAATGCAACCACTGCCAGTACCCAAATCAATAATTGTTAATTTATTAGACTTTTTGAAACATTGATCTCCTATATGAAGAATTTTATCAATTATTATTTCGGTCTCGCTTCTTGGGATTAGTACGTTTTCATCAACATAGAAATTATATTTATAAAATGGTTGATTTCCTAATACGTAAGANAGNGGCTTACCAGACCTGAGATCAAAGATTAATTTTTCNAGTTTTTTATACTCCAAATCTGTTAGAACGTAATTTTGATTAGTTACTACAAAAGANNCATTTTTATTCAGACAATNTGACAAGCAGTACATGATATCTTTTTTTGATACCATTGCAACATCATCATTAAGTATCTCTCTAATTGTAATGTTATTTATATCATTTACCATTTTGATCATTNAATTTTCTTAATTCATCTATTACCGAATCAATATCACCTTCCATAATTGAATCCAATTTATATAGNGTGAGATTAATNCTATGNTCCGTGAGTCTTCCTTGTGGANAATTATAAGTTCGGATTCTCTCAGATCTATCTCCAGATCCAATTAAGCTNTTTCTTTCATCTGCAGTTTCTTGTTTTTGTTTATCTTGTTTCTCAATCAGTAATTTAGAGTACAGCATTTCCATGGCCTGAGCTTTATTTTTATGTTGAGATCTACCATCTTGACACTCAGCAACAGTNCCTGTTGGTAGGTGAGTTATTCTCACAGCTGAGTCAGTTTTATTTACATGTTGACCACCNGCACCTGAAGCTCTGTACGTATCAATTCTTAAGTCAGATGGATTAATCTCAACTTCATCAATTTTTTCTATCACAGGCAGAACTGCAACTGTCGCAGCTGAGGTATGAACTCTCCCCTGAGTCTCTGTCTCTGGCACTCTTTGAACTCTGTGCACCCCAGATTCGAATTTCAGATTTCCATAAACATCATCACCAGCAATTTTCAACATTATTTCTTTAAAACCTCCATGGTCACTTTCTGTTGAGTTAATAATTTCAATATCCCATGACTGTTTTTCAGAATATCTTGTATACATTTTATTTAAGTCACCTACAAATATAGCTGCTTCATCTCCACCAGTTCCTGCTCTAATTTCTAGGAAAATATCTTTGGAATCATTTGGATCTCTTTCGACCAGCGTATTATTGAGTTCTGAGNTTATAAATGATTTTTCTTTCAAAAAATCTTTTAGTTCTTCTTGCGCAAGTTGTTTGATTTCTTTGTCGCTCTCNTTATTGATTAAATCACGAGTATCGCTTATCTGTTTTAATAACTTCGTATATTGAGCAAAAAGTTCATTTGGTTTTTGAAGCTGAACCTTTTCTTTATTTAATTTTTCAAGAAATTTATGATTTTGATAATTNTCAGGCTTTTCTAGTTCTCGACTAATTTCATCAAAACGAGCTTGTATTTTTTTAAGTTTATCNAGAATCTTCTCGTTTAAACCTGAACCCTGACTCGGACTTATATTCTCATTAGCTATTTTTTGAGTCATTTATTTTTTTTGAAAATTTCTTCAGCTTTCTTTAATGATGACTCGTCTAGCAAGGGTAGTATTTCCCTCAGTTTCGTAGTTGTTTCATGAGTGAGTTTATTTTTTAGCGTNGAAGCTAGATAATCAATTGCTTGATCTATATTCTCTCCAGATTCAATCATTTTTTTTGTTTTTATTATAGCCCCATGCGTAATATCATCTACAAAACCTCTATAAGCTTTGACAAGTTTCTCAGAGTCGCTCTGTATTAACCACTGTTTAAATTCATCAATTTTATTATCGATAATTTTCTTCGCTTCCATCACTGCTTCTTCGCGTAATTTAAAGTTTTTAGAAATTACTTCGCCTAAATCATCNATNCTATATAGAAAAACATTATCCAATGATGAAATTTCTGTTTCAACATCTCTTGGAACGCCCAANTCAATTATGACGACTGGGAGGTTCTTCGATGTTTTTATACAGCTTTCCATGAGGCCTTTTCCTATTACAGGAGTTGAACTTGAAGTAGAGGTAATAATAATGTCACTAGTTGCAATCAGATTACCAATATATTGTATTTTTGAGTAGATGCATCCATGCTCTTTAGCTACTTTTTGTCCTTTATCATAATTATAGTTTGTTAAACGTATGTCATTAATACCATGAGATTGAAGATATTTGATTGCTAGTTTACTCATATGCCCAGCACCAACAATTGTTGCTCGCTTGCTATTAAAATCCTCAAATATTTTCTTAATTAAAGTCATAGCTGTAAACATGAAGGTAACAGGGTTTGCTCCAATATCCGTATCAGTTCTGACTTGTTTAGCAACAGAGAATGAAAACTCAAACAATTTTTTTAAAGGTGTATTAATCATATTATTGCTATCAGCAATTTTAAATGCATGTTTCACTTGACCAAGTATTTCATTTTCCCCAACAACCATCGAATCAATTCCTGAGGTGACATTCAACAAATGTTTTATGGCTTTTTCCTCGTAATAATTGTAGGTAAAGTCAGAAATATCCCTAGTCATATTTTGGTTTTTCAGCCACTCAATAATTTTAGAATTATCATAATCATTCTCAGTATAGACTTCAGTTCTATTACAAGTAGATAAAAGAATTACGCCATTAACTCCATCAATATTTTTGATATCAGTCAAAGCATGCGGCAGACTTTCTTTGTCAAAAACTAATTTTTCCCGTATCTCAATAGGCGCGGTTTTATGATTTATACCAAGTACATTTATAGCCATAATAAAGTAATTTCACATTCACAATTTAACATTAAAAACATGTGATATATTATACTATTATGGGAAATAAATTAAAAATTTTACTCATAATAGCACCAGTGCTGTTGTTTTCTTGTTCGTCTGGGGACAATTATGACAGTAATACACAGATAAGCAAATACAACAATAAAAATACTGATGTTTTTTCAGACCAAAAATATCAGCAAATCTATACTAATCTTTACTTGAGACTTGCGCTCGAAAAGTCTCTAGATGCAGAAGCACTCAATCTTTTTCTAAGTGATATGTCGCTAATTAAAAGCGATCAGCTCATAGAAAAGTTATCCAGTATAGCAAAAGCTAGTTACAGGTATGAGGATTTGATTTTAATATCTAACTATTGGACAAAAATAAATAAGAATTCTTATAAAGCTATCAGTTATGGTTTTTCTGCATCTGTAGAACTTAATAAAAAAAATGTAGCTGAGGATTTTTATAATAATTTTGTTCTCTTGACCAATCCCAAAAGTAATAGAGATTTTGCAAGAATTTTATTTGAGTTGCAGTCAAATAAAAACAGAAATAATGTTATAAGCTTTATTGATGATCTGATTGAAGATAATAATTCAAGACAACTCAGAATTGCCTACATTGATTTGTTATATACTTTTAATCTTCCTCATCAGGTAATAGAAAATGTTAATAGCATAAAGATTTTTAATGATAGACATCTAACTCGTCTTTATGCTAACTCAAATTTTTTAATTGGTAATTTAGATCTTGCAAGGGATGCCTTAGAAAAATTTCTAAAAGATAAAAAATTAACTGACAGACAAGTTCAGCTTGAATTAGCGGAGGTATATCTAAATCTAAACAGCTTGGATGAAGCAACACAGGTCATTGATAATTTGCTTGCTCTAACGCCTAATGATTCTGATTTAATATATGATATCTCAATATTATTATATGAATCTAAATTTTATGAGGAGGCTGAAAAATATCTTGCAAAAATTGTAACAAACGAAAATAGAGTAGATTATTTGAGAGGAATGTTAGACTTAGAAAAAAATAACATTGATGAAGCTATTTCACATTTTGATAGAGTAGATAACTATTCTTATAAGCTTCCAGCGATGTTTGCAAAATCTGAAGCTATCTCAAAGAAGAATGGTTATATTGACGCAATTACATTCCTTAATAGCCTTGATAATCTAGCTTCGAAGCAGGACATGATACGTGTCCTAATGAAAAAGATTGAAATTCTTAGAACTAATGAAAAATATGAAGAAATCATAAACCTCACTAGAGAATATCTCGACAATCATAATAATGATATTAATGTTATTTATTCAAGAGCAATGGCATATGAGGCAATGGGTGAAATTGAAAAAATGGAGACTGATTTAAGAAATATACTCAAGGTTGACTATGAAAATACTAATACACTAAATGCATTGGGTTACAGCTTAACAATTCATACAGACAGATATACAGAGGCTTTAGATATGATAGAGAGGGCTTATTCGCATGATCCAGGAAATTCAGCAATTATAGATAGTTTAGCTTGGGTTCATTATAAACTAGGCAATATGAACAATGCTCTTAAGTATTCTAAGCTTGCATATGAAAAGGATAAAGACCCTGAAATCATCGAACATTATTGTATAATTCTACTTAAAATGGGCATGCTTAATGAATTTGAAGATGTAGTCATTGAGAATGAGAGAATTCCAGATAACAAAAAACTTATTGAAAAACTAAAAAGACTAAAAAGTGAAACTTCAATATAAGTCATATGCAAAACTAAATTTATTTATTCGAATTTTAGAGAAAAGGCTAGACGGGTATCATAATCTTCAAAGTATTTTTGAAAAGATAAACTTGTTTGACGTGCTAACTTTTGAGTCCAGAAGGGATAATAAAATCCTAATAAAATCTAACATTAAAGCTCTTGAAAAAGAAAACATAATCATAGATGTAATAAATTTAATGAAAGAGAAATCAAAGGTTAAAAATATAGGATTGAATATTAATTTACGAAAAAATATCCCTATTGGCGCGGGTTTAGGAGGAGGGAGTTCAAATGCTGCCACGGCACTAATTGCAGTGAATAGATTATGGAAGATTAATAAGAGTAATGAATATTTAAAAAGACTATCTTTATCAATAGGTAGCGATATCCCTTTTTTTCTCTCTCATGGAAATGCGTGGATCGAGGGGAGAGGAGATATTATTACTTCTATATACACTAAACCAAGATGGTATGTTTTGGTTCACGCTAATGTGTGTATATCAACAAAAAAAATGTATGAATTAGTAAGAATTAATAAAACTAATCATAAATGTGATTATGACGATTATACTAAAAATCTAGTTGGTAACGACTTTTTGAATATTGTACTATCTACATTTCCTAAACTTCGTACGATGTATAACAAACTTTCAAAATTTGGTAATCTTAATCTCACTGGCACGGGAGGAACATTCTTCTTTATCTGTGATTCTGAATTTGAGGCAAAAAACCTTCACGAGACAATTCCTAGAAAATATAACCCAAAGGTAGTGGAATCCTTAATTTCTCTATAATCAATGAATGATTTAGTATTACTCTTATCCATGATAACCTTATACGTATGAATAGATGAGGCTAGTAAAATCTGACCACTCTTGATATATTTAATCGTGTTTTTGGGGTGTGGCCAAGCGGTAAGGCAGCGGGTTTTGATCCCGTCATTCGGAGGTTCGAATCCTTCCACCCCAGAATCGGGAGTATTACATGAAAAATGAAAGACCATTGATGATATTTTCTGGTAATTCAAATCGTAGATTAGCTGAAGATGTTGCAAATTACCTTAATATCTCCGTAGGAAAAGCAAGCGTAACTACTTTTAGTGATGGGGAAATTTCAGTTGAAATTCAGGAAAACGTAAGAGGGCAGGACATCTTTATTATCCAACCAACATGTCAGCCAACAAATGACCATCTTATGGAATTGATGATAATGAGTGACGCTCTGCGAAGATCGTCAGTCGATAGAATAACGGCCGTTATACCTTACTTTGGATATTCAAGACAAGATAGGCGTGTGAGATCTGCAAGAGTGCCGATATCAGCAAAAGTGGTAGCTAACATGATTGCAAGTATGGATATTGATAGATTGTTGACCATAGATCTTCACGCAGACCAAATACAAGGATTTTTTGATATTCCCGTTGATAATATTTATGCTACACCTTTATTCGTAGCTGATATCTATAAACAAAAATACGACAAACCAATAGTTGTCTCTCCAGATGTGGGCGGAGTTGTCAGAGCAAGGGCTCTTGCTAAGCAATTAAATTGTGACCTAGCTATTGTGGATAAGAGACGACAAGAGGCCAATGTATCTGAGGTAATGCAAATCATAGGAGATGTGGAAAGTAAAACTTGTATTATTGTTGACGATATTGTTGATACTGCAGGGACTTTATGTAATGCAGCAGCAGCATTAAAAGAAAAGGGAGCAAAAGCTGTATTCTCATACATCACGCACCCGATCTTTTCAGGGAAAGCTTGTCAAAATATAGATAACTCAAAACTTGATGGGATAATTGTTACTGATACTATACCACTTAATGAAAAAACCGCTAAATCTAATAAAATTAGACAAATTACGGTCTCAGAAATGTTGGCTGAAACTATAAGAAGAATACATAATAAAGAATCTGTTAGTACACTTTTTATGGATTAAGTGTATAATTCTGTTTTGACGAGGAATATATGACATCACAATATACATTAAGCGCGGTTAAACGAGAAAATTTAGGCAAAAGAGCTTCTAAAAGATATCGTCGTGATAACTTAGTGCCAGCAGAGATCTACGGCTCTAAAGAAAATAAATCTGTCTTGATAGATGTATTTGAATTAAACAAGCAGACTAAAGACCCTCAGTTTTACAGTAATGTGATTGATATTTCAGTAGATTCATCAAAAATTGAGGTTATCCTGAAAGATATTCAGAGAGATCCTGAAAAATCTCATATAACCCACATAGATTTTCTGGCAGTAGATATGAATAAGAAAATCAATGTTAATGTCCCATTTAGATTTATTAATGAGGATAAGTGTGTAGGTATTAAAATTTCAGGCGGTATTCTATCTCACATTCTCAACGAAATAGAGATCAGCTGTCTTCCGAAAGATATTCCAGAAAATATCGATGTAGATGTTACAAACCTTGATTTAAATCAGAGTATTCATCTAACAGAAATCACCTTACCAGATGGAGTTGAAATACTCCATGGCGGAGATAAAGAACATGATACTGCTGTTGTTAAATGTTACAAACCAGTTGAAGAAGTAATTGAAGAGTCAACTGAAGATGTGGTAGGTGATGAAGGTACAACTGAAGATTCTAAAGATGCAAAAGCGAATGAGTCTGATTCTTCTGATGACAAACCCGAAAACAAACAAGATAACAAAGAATAATCTCCTTCCAAGTATAACTAACGCATGATTCATAGCCCATTGAAACTATTAGTAGGACTGGGTAACCCAGATGCGCATCTTCTAAAAACAAGACATAATGTTGGTTTCTGGTTTGTCGATCAATTTGCAGAAACAATTTCTCAACAATTCAAACTTGTTAAGAAATATGAGTCAGAAATTATAGAGCTTGAGGAAAAAAATCTAAATATTTTGAAGCCAATGAATTATATCAATAATAGCGGAGTAGCAATTCAGAAATTTATTAAACAATCATCAATAAACGCAAATCAGATACTAGTAATCTATGACGACCTAGATCTCAAGGTTGGACAAATTAGACTAAAAAAAGGAGGTAGTAGCGGCGGACATAACGGTTTAAATAGCATCATTAGCGAATGTGGATCAAAAGATTTTTGGCGATTAAGAATTGGTATTGGCAAGCCAATTGCAAAAGAAGAAACAGTAAACTATGTTCTTGGCAAGCCATCTCTAGCGGATACTGAGATCATATATGAATCATTTAATAAAATACTGATTAATTTTGATGACATTCTTAAAGGAAATTTCTCAAAAGTAATGAACTTATTTAATCAGAGGTCTGAAAAAGATGGGGTTTAAATGCGGCCTTGTTGGAATGCCAAATGTCGGTAAGTCTTCAATATTTAATTTATTAACTAAACAGTCAATACCTGCTAACAACTATCCATTTTGTACTATTGACCCAAACAATGCTTTTGTAGAAGTCCCAGATGAAAGATTGAGCAAGTTATCCAAAATTAATAACTCAAAAAAGACAGTAAATGCTGCTATTGAGTTTGTTGATATTGCTGGTTTAATTAAAGGCGCATCTAAAGGCGAAGGTCTTGGTAACGAATTTTTAAGTCATATTAATTCAGTAGATGTGATAGCTCATGTAGTAAGATTTTTTGAAGATAAAGATATTATTCATGTTAAAGGATCAATTAATCCAAGCGATGATTTTAATGACATTAATTTAGAATTAATTTTATCTGATTTAAATCAAGTCACTAAATATCTAGATAGGATTAATAAAAAAAAGATGGAACAAAAGGAAAAAAATAGATTATCTGAATTATTATCATCACTAATTATGCATCTAGAAGAGGAAAAATTTGTCAGCAATTATGAAAAAATTGAAGAACTTTACAAAATTCCAGATCTAAAGCTTCTCACTAGCAAACCCATGTTTATAATAGCAAACATTGACGATGGCTATGACAAAGAGATTTTGAATGCTTTTAAAAATACTTTATCTGAAAATCAGAAATGCATAGTCATAGATACAAAAATCGAACAAGAGATATCACAATTATCGCCTGAGGAACAGTTTGAATTTCTTAAAGAATTAGAGATTTCTGATACAGCGCTGAATCAGATCATCCAAACTGGTTATCAGTTGCTTGGACTAAAGACTTTTTTTACATCAGGTGAAAAAGAAACAAGAGCATGGTCAGCAAAAAAAGAATTTAATGCAGGCCAATGTTCAGGTATTATACATACTGATATTGAAAGAGGCTTCATTAGAGCAGAAACCGTATCTTATAATGATTATATAAGTCACAACGGAGAACAGGGCTCAAAAGATAATGGAGTATGGAGGCAAGAGGGTAAAGATTACATTGTTAACGAGGGTGATGTAATATACTTTAGATTTAATGTTTAATGGCTATGTAGCTCAGTTGGTTAGAGCACAGCACTCATAACGCTGCGGTCGGTGGTTCAAGTCCACCCATAGCCAAATTCAAAAAATAATAATTCCAGATTGAATTCATCAGACATAGAGGTTCCTATAACTTACTTATAGCCATTTTGTCTAATCGGTAATCTATTATAATTTTATATAATGGAAATTATATTACTTTGACGTTGACTGCAGAGGGACCACGAGAATCATCGACTGTTTCAAATTCGACTTTATCATTTTCTTTGATCGTCCCATCGACTAATCCTGATTGATGCACAAAGATATCTTTGCCACCTTCATCCGGCTTTATAAACCCGAATGCTTTAACAGGATTAAACCATTTGACTGTTCCTTTTTTCATTATGTTACTTAGTTAATTAATTTTTACACAGTGTGTGTTTAAAGCCATATATGTAATATTTATAAAAGATTAAATACATGACTTGAACAATCTAACATAATTTATGCTTTATCACAAATTATGATTCTAATTACATAATCCACTTAATAGTATTTCACCACTCGTTGCGATAGCAAGAAAAAAGAATAGAGCTAACCAAGCTATATTTAAATTCTTAAAGTAAAAATGATATGACCCTATTGCAACAATTATTGCATTAAGTACTATCAATGAATTGGCACATCCAATGGTCATTATATACTCAAAATCTATATTTAGTATTTATAACTATCCAATTGAGATCTCTATCATGCGCTTTCATTTTGCTCCTATAGTTTAGATTTACTCTAAAGGAGTTAAAAAAAGTTCTAGAGATACCAAATCTCAAATAATCAAAAGAGGACCCAGAACCTACAGGTGTGCCTTCATTTAGGTCCTCACCTATACCTATTTCTCCAAAAAAATTATAGTCATTATGTCTAAAATTTTTCCCAATTTTAATATGATGAGATGTTTTGTAATAACTAGAGTCTGAAAACCATAATTCTTGTCTTGATGCTAGATAGCTATCTGCAAATACATTTGGTACTATAANTACTATCAATATAAAAATAATTAATATTTTTTTCATTTAATTCTCCATATTAAGTTTTTCAAATTTCCACAAACTTGCGTTGCTATTAGAATTGATAAGAAAGATTTCCCCCTTACTATTCATATCTATATCTCTAATTCTGCCTATGCGATTTTTAAAGATAACATCTTGACTTTGTACCTCATCACCGTCAAATTTAAGTTTGTACAATGTTTTAAATTTCAAAGACGTTACGAGTACATCTCCTTTCCATTCTGGAAATGCTTCGCCATCATAAATAAGGATATTGCCTACTGCAATTGATGGAGTCCAAGTCCATAATGGTTTCGTGAAGCCTGGTTTCCATGCACTACCATCTCCAATTTTTGTACCACTATAGTTAGTTCCACCCCATCCAATAATTTTCCAGCCATAATTTTCACCGAATCGTACTTCTCCAAAAAAATCTCCACCTCTTGCTCCATGATTAGAAATATAAATTTTGTTGTTAAATGACGATAAATCCATTCCTTGAGGATTCCTGACTCCTATTTGATAAACTTCAGGTAACCAATCAGGCTTGTTTATAAATTTAGGATTATCTTTTGGAATTGTTCCATCAAGATGGATACGAATTATACTNCCNGGATGATTAGTAATATCCTGTGCAATCATCCCAGCGCCTCGTTCACCTACAGATGCATATAGATAATTATCTTTTATAACNATTCTTGAGCCAAAGTGATAACCGCTACTTATTGGCGGTTCAGCTCTAAAAATATTATTAAAATTAATTTTCTTTTTATCAAAAACACCTCTCGCAATCGATGTAGAAGTTCGTCCATTTCCACGATCTTCAGAATAACTCACATAGACATACCCATCATGGTATAAAATATCTAAGAGTCCACCTTGTCCATAGTAATAAAATTCTAACTCGTGTTCTATGCGGTGTTTAGTTCCGTCTTTCATATCAAGCAGAACAATATCACCAGTTTTCTCAGTAATTAATAAATTATCGTCATCTATGAAGCTCATACCCCAAGGTTCATACAATCCTTCAGAAATTTGGATGAGATTAATATTTTCATCAGATATTGCTTGGCTACTTGAGAAGAGGTAAACACAAAATATAATTATAAATTTCATTTTACTGATAACGGTAGGCTTAGAATTAAGTATCTCCATCTTTAACAAAAACACCATCGATCATTTTGCCTTTTCTATCTTTAATATCCTCGTATGCTTTTGCAAGACATTGATTAATAGTGAGATTATTTCTCACCATAATATTGATAAGAACAACCATCATATCCCCAATATCATCTTTGATATCTTTGCCTTTACAAATATTATCTGATAATTCTCCTGCCTCTTGAATAAGTTTTAAATACTGATCCTTATCAGTGCTACCCTCAATAAGATTTCTATCTTTATGCCACTGACTTATTAGATCTTCATAATTTTTGTTTGTCATGATATTCTCCTTTATCTCTCTAGTAATCTTATTTGTTAATCAATTTTAGTAATTCATCAACTTTTTTATCTAATGTTTTTTTATCAGTAAGAGAATTTTTTATACATGATTGTGTATGTTTTTTGAGTATTTGAGCTTCAACAGTAACAAGCGCTGATTTTGCAGCCTTAATTTGATTTAAAATAGAAACACAATATTTGCCATCATCAATCATATTNATAATTCCTCTAATCTGCCCCTCAATTCTTCTTAGGGACGTTATTTGTTTTTTATGTGAAGGATTGTCATTCATAGTCATAGGTATATAGGTAGAATATATGTAAAAAAACTAGCGAAAAAAAATATTCCAACAGAAATTTTATATATTATTTTTGATTTTTTTCTGATACTTTGGCAGGTATCTCTTAATACTGGATCAGTTGGACATGGAAGTAACGATGATTTTCTTAATAGAATTCCTGCAATTAACAATATAACTGCTGTAGATACTGTNATATGTATTTTATATTTCGATATCAGTATTAATTGTGGAAAAAAATCTACAAGTGAAGCTAATGTCGCGCCTGCTCCTATTAGTATAAAAAGAGCTGGNAATGCACAGCAAATGAGCGTGGACGAAGATGCTAACAGTGTTATTATTCCTATTTTGAACGAATTATCTTTTCGAAACATTATCTAAATATTTTTGATTATAATATCTGTAGCAGTTTGTCCGTTTGATAAGAAAATATTTTTAATCTCATCCAGGTCAACTTTTTTATTCAATGAGTATGCAATGAGAACTTTTCCTTGCTCAAGACTAACTTTGACTTTTTTAACGTCATTGTCGTTGTAAAAGGTTTTTTCAATACCTCGAGCACAAAAATCACATACCATGCCATTTACATCTACAACAACTATCTGCATATTAGATAGTGATGAAGTAAATTCCNCAAACATATTATTTGCATCACTGCTATNTGNTATAGTTTTNTNCTCATCATTATTCAACGACTTGTNTTCATGCATTTTATCCATTGCATATATGTTGCAAGAAACTAGCGCAACAATCGGTAATATTTTTTTAATCATCATAATCCTCCATTATTTAAAATCTAATCATATAGTGAATATCCCAATGTGAATTTTTTGTGCCTAATTCAATAAGAAAATCACCTTTAAAAAATTTTATAAACGGGTATATATCCCAATCACTATTAACCGTATTTTTTTTAGCCTTTACCATAATCCATGAGTGCAGGTCATCATATTCTCCAAGATATGGAGCAATACCGAGCTGCATTTCACTTTCAGAGTAATCTTTAGTTTTAGTATGTTGGTTTGTATGAGAAATCGCGCTGTATAATCTCCTAGTTTCCCAATCACCTTGAATTCCATATGTGAAATTATCTGAAGACTTTGTGGAGAGTCCTCCTGTGATATAGATATTTCTTTGAGAAAATTTAGTATTTTCTCTATCAAGAAGATAAGTTCCTCTTAAATTAAAGTATTGATCATTTAAATGCCTGTCATTAACATATTCTACCCCTATCGAATATCTATACAGTGGAGAATAATGGTAATAATAAGATGATTTCATAGAGTCAGTCTTATACATGAATGTAGACCCACCAGACCATGATATTGGTCTAGAGTACACTTCATTTGATAAGGGGAATATCAAAACTAGTATCAAAATTAAATATTTATATATACCCATAGGGGGTATCTTACCATAATGAACTAACCACGGTCAACGCTGGAAGGAACGCACAATAGTGCGTTCCTATTTTCAATAATAGATTAAAACTTATAATTTATACTCGTCATTAATCCAACATTTCCTCCAGGAGCAGGAACATGATCTTTAACAAATGATTCATGATTTCTTACGGTCTTGTTAAGAATATTATTNGCATAAAGTTTCAACGNAAGATCATAATCAGGAGTAATTGCTAANATCTTAGAAACTCCTAAATTAATATTTACATATGAGTTAGTTTTNGTTTCAATTGACGAAAAATCACCTTGTGATTCCGCATACAATAAATCCATATTATATTCGGTATTATTTTTATCATTGAATTTAACTGATAATGTATTACGTGTAGGAGTTATCCTTGGAATATATGTATTATCATCAAAAACAGCTGATATATCATCACGACTCAATTTAATGTTAATTATGCCACGGTCAATTATGTATTCTTTTGACAGCGAGATTTCATAACCTTGAAAAACTCCACTTTTTTGACTCCAATTTGCATCAGTTTTGCCACTGGTGCTAGTTTCTTGATCTGCTAAAAATATATAATTATTAATATTATTTCTATATAAGTTAACGCCAATATCAAAGTCATTAATATTGTATTGAATACCAAGTTCTATATTTCTAGAGACCTCTCTCTTAAGAGTAGTATCACCTCTCTCATATCTCTGAGTTGGCCCATGCGTACCATTAGCAAACAGCTCAGATATCGCAGGACTTCTTGAAGTATGTGCATATCCTACAGTGTAGAAAAGAGATGGATTAAAATTTTTAGCATAACTAGTTGCAAAACTTAACGAAGTATCTCCGTATCTTTGATTATTACTATCTCTTGAATTAATATCATAGCGTCCTGCAAAATCTATCTCATAAGATTTATTTTTTGTCCTAGTAAAATAAGCAACAGACTTCTCAAAAGATTCTGATGATGGTAAATAAGCATTCGTCATTGGAGATTTTCTATGATTATATTGCAAAAGCATTTTTCTTTCATAGTTGTCATTATCCAAATCGAATTTTACCATTAACTCTTTGCTGTTGTTATTTAGGGATGCAGAGCCATCTTCCTCATGCTCTTTCAAAAAATAATTTGAATCTCTATAAGAATAATCTATAGCATTAAAAAACATAGGCCTGTTATAACGACCTTTAATAGTATAGGTTTCAGATTCAACTTTAGAGAAGGTTCTGTGAGCTTCCTCCTCTTCCTCCTCTTCCTCCTCATGAGCATGATATGGTATACCATATACACTATCAACATTATCGAAAGCTATACCAAAGTATCCCCATTCTCTCGGAAAAGTTAGACCTAGGTTAAAATTTTGATTTTTATAATCAGAATTTGATAATGTTGGTTTTTTGATGCCTTCCTCAAATAAAGCTCCATCAGGTAGACTGTAGTTATCAAGATGTTTATTATTGAATGAAAAATAAACATTAGTATCATAAAAATTCTCTTTCACTAATACGTTATGACCATAACCATTATTAACGGTTAGGTAATCCAGTTTAATTTCACTCTCATATTTTTCTTCAGAAATAATATCAGAAACAACATTTATAACTCCTCCACTTGTAGCTCCATAGCTAAAAAGGGATGAAGGGCCCTTTATTACCTCAATAAAAGATATATTATTGAGATCAACTTTATTTGAATGATCGCCGCTTATATGGCTTAGATCNTTAGCCTGGATACNNTTAGAGAGTATTCGTGTTCTATCACCNGTNAANCCTCNTAAAACNGGTTGTCCAATTGCTATACCATAATCAGCATTTGAAACACCTGAAAAGTTTTTCAAATTANTCCCAATACTTTGAATGGTATTGATTTCCTCTNTAGTAACCGTGTGTGTAGGATATTTACTCTCATTAATTGAGTTTGTAAATATTGGTGATGTAACATTTACATCTCCAACAGTTTCTGCATGAGAAACATTTAAATACNCAGTTAAAAGAGGGATAATAAACGTATATCTATACATTTTTTCCTCCTGTTAATTTAATTAATTATTACTAATTAATTAACTGGAGGAGATCTAGGGTTAGATGNTTTATANNAATTATCTNTAAGAAACTGGTTATTATGATAATCATCTATCAGTAATACAAAAAAATAATCAATTAACCATACAAATTCAACTTTTGGAATAATTGTAAGCTTATCAACGTAACATTTCACACAACTACAGTCGTGATCATGATGATTATGCTTAAAAGTTGTGGGTAACTTAAAAATATTTGCATCNCTCATAATATANATATTATATTATTTTCAACNCAAAATATAAATAATTGNCTANTAGTTTGATAAAATTGGCCTATTATTGATANATTATAGNCATTTTCTGGTATTTAGAGCATTGTCAAGCTTGTACATTAATAAATTTATAGGTATTTTGTAATCTTTAAAACTAAATGACCATTCTAATATAAAAAATCAATGAGTAACTATTTAAAGACGTTCGATGTCATAAATGACGCCCAACTTAGATCAACCGTAAAATTACTTGGAAAACTCCTGGGTAACATAATTCGTACTCATGCTGGTAATAATGTTTACATAGCTGTAGAAAAATTACGACGAGGCTTTATAAGATTACATAAAAATAANGATTCCGTTAAACANGATCAATTAATAAGATACATTGAAAANCTGGATCATAAAACTCTAACTAATGTCATACGATCATTTTCNAAGTATTTTGCNCTTGTAAATGTTGCTGAAGAAGCNTATCTGCATATTCATCGAGTAGANCGACTCAAAACAGGCTTTGAGTCTTGGGAGGGTTCTTTTGATCAAACCATCAAAGAATTCAAAGATTCAGATATCGATATTACGAGTTTGCAGAAGATGTTAGACACACTTCACTATTCCCCTGTTTTTACTGCTCATCCTACAGAGGCAAAACGTAGGAGCAAAATGGAGGCAATGAGGAGAATTTTTAACACTATTCTTGAATTACAAAGATACAAAGGAGAGTCAATTATAAAAGAGGAAATNATTGATAAATTACAAGCTCAAATACTAATCTTATGGAGAACAGATGAGGTAAGGTTAAAAAAACCAACTGTAATAGATGAGGTAGAGAATGGACTATACTATTTCAGAACGTCACTTTTTAAAGCAATACCAGAAGTATATAAAGATCTTGAAAAGGCTATCAAAAGAATATATCGCTCAAACTCTGTGAAAATCCCAAGCTTTATTAAATTTGGATCATGGATAGGTGGNGATAGAGATGGAAATCCATTTGTAACACCAGAAATTACAAAAGAGGCTGTTTATATGCATGCTGAGACAGCAATACTAGAATACATTAGAAGGGCTCAGAGTTTATCAACATTACTAACGCACTCGATACAACTTACTAACCCATCAGATGACTTTATCAAATCTTCGCAGGAGGATTTAAAATATTTAGATGGAGCGCTAGAAGATTCTACTCAAGATTTTGCTAAAGAACCATACAGACGAAAATTAAAAATAGTAAGATATAGATTAAAACAGAAGTTACAACACATTCGAAATTTAAGAAATAAAACTGAAAAATCAGCGAATCATGCCTATGCATCCGAGAGGGAATTATTAAGAGATTTGCACCTTATAAGAGATTCTCTCGTCTCTGATGAGGATACCATACTTTTAGATTACGGCCTAAATGATTTCATACGACTTGTTGAGACTTTTGGATTTCATTTAGTCAGTTTGGATATAAGAGAGGAGTCTACAAAACATACNAATGCGATTTCTGAAGTATTCGATTTAGAGGGGTATGGTGATTATAAATCTTTAAAAGAGGACGAGCGAATAAACTTGCTGGTTAAGTTAATTAGTTCAGATAAGACAATTAATAATATTTATGAAAAACTCACAGATGAATCAAAAAAAGTATTAGATGTATTTAAAATAATGAATGAATTGAGGACCGAAGTGAGCGATAGAGCGCTTGGAAACTATATAATTTCAATGACTCATGATGCCAGTCATATATTTGAGGTTATAGCGCTTGCTAAGTTGCACGGTCTAGTCAATCATGATTCAGGTAAATATCAATCCTTTATTCAGGTAACGCCTTTATTTGAGACTATTGAAGATTTAGATCGTATTGAAGAAATTCTTGAAAATCTATTTGGCAACGAGACTTACCGTTCACTAATTACACAGAGTGACTCAAGAAAATTACAAGAAGTTATGCTTGGCTATTCAGATTCTTGTAAAGACGGAGGGATACTCTCATCTTCTTGGAATTTATACAAAGCACAACAAGAGGTTTTGGGGATATCAGAGAAATATAATATAGAGTCTAGATTATTTCATGGCAGAGGAGGAACCGTGGGTAGAGGCGGAGGCCCAACTCATAATGCTATACTTGCTCAGCCAAATAAAACGGTGAATGGGATGATAAAAATTACTGAACAAGGNGAAGTATTNTCTTANAAATATGCGGTTCCACAGTCTGCNTCTTANGAGCTTGAACTNGCGGTTGGNGGATTAATGAAAGCTAGTAAACATCTGATAGTAGAAGACAGTTCATCAAATGATAAATTCGAAGATATTATGAAGACAATGGCAAAATTAGGAGAAGAAAAATATAGAAAATTAACAGATGAAAAAGAAGGTATAATGGATTATTTTTATGAGGCGACTCCTGTTCAAGAACTCGCTGAGTTAAACATTGGTTCAAGACCATCACATAGAAAAAAAACTGAGAGATCGAAGTATTCAATTCGAGCTATTCCATGGGTCTTTGGATGGTCCTTGTCTAGACATACTCTTCCAGCTTGGTATGGATTAGGAAGTGCCCTAACAAGAACGATTGAAAAAAATAATAACTCCATTGATAATCTCAAGAGAATGTATAGCGAATGGCCTTTTTTTAGAGTTCTCGTAGAAAATATTCAGATGGCTCTTGCTAAAGCTGACTTAGAGATTGCAAAAGATTATGCTGAATTAGTGGAAAATAAAGTAGCAGCGAGAGAGATTATTAATGACATTGCTGAAGAATATGATTCAACGGTCGCTATGTTGTTATCCATCGTGGAATCTCAAGCTCTTTTATCTGAGAATAAAAAATTATCTATATCTTTAGATAGACGAAAACCCTATTTAGACCCACTAAATTACATACAGGTGATGCTAATCAAGAAGCATAGGAATCTCAGCGAAAAAAATGAGGATATATTTGATATGTTGCTGAGAACTATTCACGCTATTGCTATTGGTATGAGAAACACGGGCTGAAATATTTGACGATTATTAAAATAAACTTCCGTAGAATTGTAATCGAAATACAAAGTAAACTATAGGCATTATTATAAGTAGAGCAATTAGGTATGCCCTTACCATCATTCTCCATTTTGCTCTAATTCTTGCTTCTTTATTCACAATTTAAATTCATACATGTTTATCTAGATTATGACATAATTTTACTATTATCTAGTGACTGAAGCGCATATCTAGCTAAAAAATTACCTTTTATGTAGTTTTTATTTCATAAATTATGAGTTAACATTTGCGTTATGAAAAGCTATTTTGCATATATTTTTTCATCATACATGATAGTTATCATATCGATGGTAATTACCTTACTATGGTTACAATTAGCATTTAATAAAATTAAAAAGAATAAGAAGAATGATGAAGAAACGCTCTAGAAGAACTATAACTGTCTCTATTGCTATAATATCACTTGGGCTTTTATTTTACTTTTTTGTCCAAACATTTAGTGATAATTTATTGTTTTTTAGAAGTCCATCGCAGATTAATCAAACTGAATTTCCTCAGGGATATATTTTTAGAGTCGGCGGTATGGTAAAAAACGAATCTATTGAAAGAAGTAGAGATTCAACTTTAGTTAATTTTGTAATTACAGATTACAGCGAGGAAATCAAAGTAAACTACAGAGGAATATTACCAGATCTTTTTCGTGAGGGGCAAGGCGTTGTTGTAAGAGGGTTTTTAAATGAGGACGGTACGTTCACAGCAGAAGAAGTCTTGGCAAAACACGACGAAACTTATATGCCTCCAGAGGTAGCCGATAGCCTCCAAGAGAAAAATACCGGCTATGATCAAACAACTAAATCATTGAGGTTTGACTGAATATGTCTTCGTATCTTGGATATTTTCTTATCATGCTCGGTTTGATTAATGCAAGCTTACTTGTCATATCTAAACCAGTATTCTCACGTATTACTTCAAACTATGATTCCATCATTCAATCAACGTCTAAATTACAATTCCCATTGCTTTTAGCTTCATTTGTATGTTTAATCTTAAGCTTTTTATATGATGACTTCTCATTAAAGTATGTCTCTTCAAATTCAAATTCATCACTTCCATTCTATTATAAAATATCTGCAACATGGGCCGGGCATGAAGGTTCTATGCTATTGTGGTGTTTGATTTTAAGTTTTTGGATGTATCTAGCCAGCAAATACAGTAAATCACTCGATGGAAGGTTTAGAGATAGTTTTCTTTCTATTCTAGGTTTGTTAAACATAGGATTTCTGATATTTCTTGCTTTTACCTCTAATCCTTTCGAGAGAAATATTTCTATTCCAATTGATGGAAAAGATTTAAATCCACTTTTACAGGATTTTGGATTAATAATTCATCCGCCAATGCTGTATATGGGTTATGTTGGTCTCTCGGTAGTATTTAGTTTTGCTGTTGCATGTTTGATTCATCGTGACTTTAGTCCCGAGTTAGCACGATGGATTAGACCGTGGGCACTTGCTTCATGGAGTTTTTTAACACTGGGTATAGCACTAGGAAGCTGGTGGGCATATTATGAACTAGGCTGGGGTGGCTGGTGGTTTTGGGATCCAGTTGAAAATGCATCTTTTATGCCTTGGCTTATTACTACGGCATTAATTCATTCTCTGATTACTTGCGAGCAAAAGTCTATGTTCAAAAATTGGACTATTATCCTTGCGATACTAGCATTCTCTTTAAGCGTACTAGGAACTTTTTTAGTGAGGTCAGGTATTTTAATATCTGTCCATTCATTTGCGAATGATCCGGCACGAGGCATATACATTTTATTATTTCTAGCCGCAATATTAGGTGTGGCACTATACATATATTTTAAAAACTCAAGTTTTATGAATGACAACCTTAAATTCAAATTACTCTCAAGAGAGAGTTTTTTTCTGATTAACAATATTCTTTTAGTGACAGCAACATTTACAATTTTGCTTGGAACGATTTATCCCCTCATTCTTGATTTATTAGGTCTTGAAAAAATATCCATTGGGACTCCTTATTATAATGCTGTTTTTCTTCCAATTATGACACCAGCAATAATCTTGGCAGGATATGTCCCGCTAATGTTATATCTAAAGAATAAGAGAAACTTTGAGCTGTTAAAACATATATATCTTAGTGTAGGGATAATTTTGTTATTCACATTACCAAGTATTTATTTTCTAGATGAATATAACATACTCGTGCTTTTGGGTATTTTTATATTTGTGTGGGTGATTTGTAATCTTATTTATTATATTTACAAAATGTATAAAGAATCTAAGAGTATGAATCTATTAAAAAATAAATTAGGAATGATTTTTTCTCATATTGGGTTAGCAGTTTTTGTACTAGGAGCAACCATCGTAGAGAGTAATAATCTAGAACAAGAATTAGTCATGAGTCCAGGGCAAGTAGTCAAACTAAAAAATTATCAATTTAAACTCAATCAACTTTCTGAATATGAGGGTCCCAACTATACTTCTGTTAAAGCAGACTTCGTTATTTATAGAAATGATGAAATTATTGCAGAAGTTTTTCCTGAAAAAAGATTATACAACTCCAGCGAAATGCCAATGACCGAGGCTGGCATTGCGCCTAAAATCAATGGTGATTTATATATTACGTTAGGAAATCTGATATCTGAGAATAAGTGGTCAGTAAGAATCTACTTTAAACCAATGGTAAGATTAATCTGGTTGGGAGCTATATTGATGTTTATTGGTGGTATAATTAGTATTCTAACAAGAAAACAGCTTATTTTAAGTACAAAATGAATTTGCAAAAAAACATTTCTTTTATCGTATTCGCATTTTTTTTCATTATACTCTCGATAGGATTATTTACAGATACGAAAAAAATTCAATCTCCTTTAATAAATAAAAAACTTCCNGAAATTGTACTTCCTGACTTAAAATCACAGAACATGATATCTCATAATTTTCTACCAAAAGAAACTTTTTTATTGAATGTATGGGCAAGTTGGTGTCAAGCATGCATTGTGGAACATGAGAAAATTAAGAATCTAAGCAATAAAGGCATAAAGATCGTAGGTGTTAATTATAAAGATCAAAGAGAAGATGCAATTGGATGGCTATCAATTTATGGAAATCCATATCTATTTAGTTATAGCGATAAGGAGGGTAGACTGGGCTTAGAGCTAGGCGTGTATGGTGTCCCAGAAACTTTTATCATTGGAGNGGATGGTATTATCAAAGATAAGATTGTAGGTCCTATCACCGATGAAATAATTAATAAGAGAATTGACCCACTATTTAGAAAGAATAATGATTAGTAAAATTAAATATATATTAGTAGGAATAATATTTTTCTCAAATANTTATGCAGAGGATTTTGATAATCAAAGATATCAAAATTTAATTGAAGAAATAAGGTGTATGGTTTGTCAAAATCAAAATATCGCCGAATCTGAAGCGCCGCTTGCGGTTGATCTTAGAGAAAAAGTTAAAGAGATGCTGTTAGATGGTAAGAGCAATATATATATTAAAAATTATCTTACGGATAGATATAGCGATTTTATACTTTATGACCCACCAAAAAATACACAAACAGCTCTGTTGTGGNTGGGACCTGTTTTATTTTTAGTGATAATNACTTANCTTTTTTATAGCAGAAGAGAGAGATGATATATATATTTTTATTTTTTACTGCACTAATCTACTTTTTTTTCTTAATAAAAAACTCAGGCGAAGAGTCGCGTATAAAAGTACAAAATAAATTTATAATCATTACTTCATTATCACTTTCGTTTCTATTTATGATTTATTTTTTTAACAATTCATTTATTCAAGACAGAGATGAGATACAAAGAATATCTCAAAAACATGAAAAGTTAAGAAATGATATCGTAAAAATAAAATCTAACATCCCTAGCCTTATTGAGAAGCTTGAGCGAATGCCTGATTATTACGTAGGATGGGTAATGCTTGCCAGATCATACCAACTTACTGGTGATAAAATTAGTGCATCTATAGCTTTTGATAAAGCTTTGAAAATTAGAGATGATGAAATAGATATCATCCAAGAATATATTTATCTTCTCAAAGATTTAGACCCAAAAAGAAATAAAAATAAAATAACAAAACTATTTGATAAAATTATTACGAGCAATAGTAATAATATTAATACATACAATATGTTATTGAATTATTCGGTTGAGATAAATGATATTGAATTAACAAAAAATACATTAGAAAAGATAATCAATGAAACGGATATTGAAAATAAAAAGCCTTATATCGATGCTTTAAAACAAATATCTTCTCAATCAAACTTTGGGTTTACAGTGAGATTATCGTCTAAGTGGATAAAATCTTATAATCAAATGAAGCACATTTTTATAATACTAAAAGAGGATAATATGCCTCCTATAGCAGTTAAAAGAGTATTAGGAGAAGATTTAAAGGAAAGCATAAAACTCTCGTCTGATAATATTATGTTATCAACTGACAATATAAAAAATAAAAGCATTAGGTTAATAATAAAAAGCGGTGAGACTGCTATGGTAAACGATCAATTAATTGAATTATATAAATCAGAACTATTCAAGATAAAAAATAATGATGATTATTATGTTGAATATTAGATGCTTATTCTATCATCAAATACAAAACACTCGCCTTCCCATTTCGATTCATTTTTTTTAGATTTGAGATAATTTAGAATCCCGCCTTTAAGCTGAAAAACATTCTCATAACCCAGTTCCTTCATTATTATCGATGCTTTTTCACATCTAATCCCGCCAGTACAAAATATAAGATAATTTTGTTTTTTGTCGTTTAGTTGCAAGGATTTGAAATTTTCTTTGAAATCACTAAAGTTTGTTAAATTTAAACTTTTTGATTCAGAAAAGGTGCCCATTAAATATTCAAACTTATTTCTAGTATCAATTACAACAGAACCATTGTTGATATATTCATTCCATTCTTCTGGATTCAGATATTTATTTGAATTCATTCCACAATCTGACGCGCTAAATCCAACTTTTATGATTTCATCTTTAATTTTCACTTTAAGCTTAGAAAAGGCATCCTTATCTATATTGCACTCATTAAAATGATCTATTTTTAAATCCAGAGTTGTCTGAATGAAATCTTTTGCGTTATCCACGCTAGCACTATCACCACTGAT
>PBXG01000002.1 GCA_002728355.1 Gammaproteobacteria bacterium
TATTGGCGTTATACCCCATCTGAGGAGATTATTGATGCTGGATTTAATATTGTTGGATTTTTTCTAATTCATTCCAAACTTTAGTTCTTTTGGCTTTTTCTCTAGATAGAATTGTTTCACCATATCCATCTTCTATAATATCTAGTACAACTTCTACAGTATCACCTACTGAGATTTCAAGTTCGCCATCTGAACTAGTAAATTGATTTCTAGGAATTATACCCTCAGATTTGAGTCCCGCGCTTATAACAATAAAATCTTCTTTTATATCGATAACCGTAGCATTGACAATACTTCCTGGCGTCATATCAATATCTTTGATACTCTCCTGAAAAAGTGATTCAAACTCTGACTGCATTAAAATATTTTCCTCATACTAAATAATCAAGCAATTCATATATTATACAATTCAAGGATTTTATCAAGGATTGTCTCAAGATTTAGATCAGTAGAGTCGATTATATGTGCATCACTAGCTAATTTTAATGGCGATATATCTCGATTTTTATCACTATCATCTCTTTCAGCTATCTTATTTTGTATATCTGTTAGCTTAACATCCAAACCAGATGCGATTAATTCTCTGTATCTTCTCTCTGCTCTAACTTCAATACTTGCAGTCATAAATATTTTTAATTTTGCACCAGGAAAAACCTTCGTTCCCATATCTCTTCCATTTGCAATTAAACCAGGCTTACTAACACAAGAATGTTGGAGCACCAATAAAGCCTCTCTGACGAGCGAATACTGCGATACAATTGATGCTTGTTGGCCTATATCTTCAGTATAAAGTCGATTGGTAATATCAATATTATTAAAATTTACTCTATAATATTTTTCCTTGTCAGGTATTAGTTTAATTCTGCTAAGGATATCATTTATATCATTTGAAGAATCAAATTTCACATTTTCATTAACTTTTATATAGCCCATTGTTCTATAAAGAATGCCACTATCTAAAAAATAAAAACCAAGTTCTTTAGATAACATTTTAGAAATTGAAGTTTTGCCCGAACTAGCATCACCATCAATAGCTATCACAGGTACTTGAATCATATCTCATAAACCTCAACATTTATCTTTCTCAGAGTATCAACAAAATTTGGAAATGAGGTTGCAATATTTTTAGTTTTTAATATCGTAATAGGTTTAGAGGAAATTATGCCTGAAATTGCGAATGACATCGCAACTCTATGATCGTCAAAACTATCCACAATACCACCATTTATTTGACCACCAATTATGCTAATACTTGATTCTGTGGACAAAACATCTATTCCTAACTCTCTTAGACCTTTTTCCATTGATAAAATTCTGTCACTTTCTTTATATCTAAGTTCTTCGATATCACTTATAACAGATTTCCCAGAAGCACATGCGCATGCAATAAACAATATGGGTAATTCATCTATTAAAGAAGATATTATTTCTCCCGATATATTTATAGCTTTTAATTTACTATATGACACAGATATATCAGCAATATTTTCATTACAATTAGTACGAAGATTTTTAAATTCTATCTGTCCACCCATCTTTTTTAAAATATTAATTAAACCAATTCTATACTCATTAACACAAACATTTTTAATCAATACTTGTGAACCTTTCTTCAATAAAGCAGCAACTATAAAAAATGATGCAGAAGAAAAATCATTAGGAACTTCGATATCTTTAGCAAATATATCCTTATTGCCGTAAAGTTTTATTCTATTATCGTCAATTTTTATATCATAATTAAAATATTGTAATAGACGTTCGGTATGATCTCGTGTCTTAATATTTTCAATAATAATTGACTCGCCCTCAACAAATAATGAAGCTAGGATTAGACATGACTTAACTTGTGCGCTAGCTATTAGAATTTCCTCGTTACAACAGCTTCGTTCGACAGGCTTACTGAATTCTAAGGGCGGTTTATTCTCCCGACTTTGTATCACGGCTCCCATTTTTGTAAGAGGTTCAATTATTCTCGCCATAGGCCTAGACTGTAAAGATGTATCACCAGTGATTATAGAGGTAAAATCTTGCATAGATAAAATACCTGATAACAAACGNATAAGNGTCCCAGAGTTGCCTGCTTCTAGATCCTTTTTTGGTTTCTTTAGTGACTTTAGACCTTTTGCATTAATAGTNAGGCTGTTATCCTCATGTATATCAATTGAGACTCCAAGATTTTTTAAAATGCTGATAGTGTTTATGCAATCATCCGATTGAAGATAATTAGATATCTTGCAAATTCCATTTGATAATGCACCAATCATCAATGCTCTGTGAGTAATTGACTTATCACCAGGAACTATTATTTCAACATTAAATTTCTCAGAGCCATTTATTATAAGATTTGAAGTCATTATGAGTTAAGTTTTTTATGTATTTTTTCAATATATTTTTTTATCTCTGTTGATTTCCCATTTTTAACAATCTTTTTGAAATTTTTAATTTCATTTATGAATTCATCGATAGAATTTATGATGTTACTTTTGTTTAAGGATATTATACCCTCCCACATCTCTGAATCACTATTAGCCAATCTTGCAAAATCTCTAAATCCACCACCAGTATAGGAATCTATTTCTCCTTGAGGACATTTAGATAATATATTTTTTACTAAAACGAAAGAGGTAATATGCGGTAAATGACTTGTTAATGCCAATAACGAATCATGCTGTCTAGGTTTTATTGTTATACAATTACAGCCAATTTTTTTCCAAAAATTAGTAATTTCTTTTAATAAACCATTATTCTTATTGAATGGTGATATTAATACATACTGATTATTGTATAAGTTAGTTTGATAATTTCTTATTCCATATTTCTCACTTCCAGTTAATGGATGAGATCCGATGAAGCTTCTTCTTAGAGAAACAGAGCAGTTATCTAGTGATGTGGTGATATTAGTCTTTATGCTACCAATATCTGATACTATGGCATTCCCAGAGATATTTTTATCAATTACTTTGAAAATTTCGTCATATTTCTTTACAGGTGCGCAAATAATAATCAAATCTGATTTTTTTAATAAAGTAAATTGTTTGTCATCATAATCATCTATTAAAAGATTTTTTTTAGCAAATAATAAGGATTGTCTACACGTATCATATGCATAAACTTTTTTACAATTTTTTCCTCTTTTAATGGCATGTGCTAACGAGCCTCCCATCATACCGAGACCAAAAATATAAATATTACGAAACACTAGCGAGTCCTCTTTAAAAGTATTCTAAGGTTTTTAATAAATAATTTGCACTCATTCATCGTTCCAATTGTAACTCTTAAATAATTTGGAAGTCCATAATTTTTCAGAGGTCTCAATATTATTCCCTTTTTTAAAAGTCCTTCAAAAATTACACTGGCATCATTGCCAAAATAAATTGTGATAAAATTTGTATAAGAATCAATATATTTTATAGAATCTTTATCCAGCTCTTTTGTAATATATTCATAACACGTTTTATTAATTTCTAGACTGTCTCTTAAAAATTTTTTATCTTTCAATGACTTTACTGCCATAATTTGTGCAATCTGATTTACATTAAAAGGTTGTCTCATAGAATTAAGTTTTTGTATAATATCTGTTTGAGATATTCCATAACCCACTCTAGATCCTGCGATTGCATAAATTTTTGAGAATGAACGAGTAATAATTATATTTTTGAAATCTTTTATTAAATCTAAAGCAGATTTATGGCCTCTATAACACGCATACTCAATATAAGCCTCATCAATTACTACAATAATTTTCTTTGGGATTGACTTTAGGAATTCTTTTAGCTTTTTAGAATCAATTATTGTTCCTGTTGGATTTGAAGGATTAGCAATGAAAATTACCTTAGTCTTTGAAGATATGCTATCTTTAATCGAGTCTAAGTTGACAGTCATGAAAGATGCATCATTTTTCTTGTTAATATTTACCTCAACAATCTTAGCTCTCATGGAATTTGATATCATCTTATAAACTAAAAAGGCATGCTTACTAATAATCACTTCATCATTTTTTGCTAAAAAGGTTCTTCCTATTAATTCTAAAATTTCATTTGAACCATTTCCGATAATTATATTTTTAGTCTTTAATTTATATTTCTTATGATAAACCCTAATTTCCTCAATAAGATCTGAGCATTTTCCATCTGGATACCTGTTCAAAGATAGTATTTCTTGTCTCGCAGCATTAATTGCATTCAAGGATGGGCCAAGAGGATTTTCATTTGACGCTAACTTTACTACTTTAGATACAGCATATTTCTTTTTAACCAGTTCAGCACTGAGCCCAGGTTGGTAAGTATTCGTTGACTTTGGATTAGGCATCTAAATACTCTTTGGATACGAGCCAAGATTTCTAAAAAATTGGCTTTTTCTCTCTATTTCAAGAAGTGTTTTATGTATTTTAATATCAGACATATGTCCTTCAATATCTATAAGAAACATATACTCCCAATTATTTTTTTTAGTTGGTATTGACTCAATTTTAGACATACTAATTTTATTTTTGGAGAGTGGTTCGATTATTTTGGCTAGAGCACCAGCTTTATTTTCAAGAGATATTAATAATGATGTTTTATCATCTCCACTAATTTCAGGTTCAGCTTTACTAATAATTATAAATCTTGTTGAATTTTGAGATGAATCATTAATGTTTTTGTGAATTATAGGAATTTCATAATAATTTGAAGAATTAACACTTCCAATAGCAGCTGCATTTTTAATATTACGGACTTTTTTTACAGCTGCAGAATTACTAGCTGCAGAAATAAGTTTAGCATTCGGAAGATATTTCATAAGCCATTTTTCACATTGTTGAAATGACTGCTCATGTGCATATACTTTCATAATTGACTTTTTATTTTTTGATAAAGACATTAAACAATGACTGACTTTTAAATTAATTTCTCCATTAATTAACAAATTTGTCGTGACCAAATTTTCTACTGTTTCTTTCACGCTTCCTTGTGTTGAATTTTCAATTGGAACTATTCCATAATCAGCAACATCATTATCTACTTGACGAAAAACATCCGAAATATTATGAGCATACGAAGCTTCGGATGAAGATCCAAAGAATTTTATAAGAGCATCATGTGAATATGACATTTCTGGGCCAAGGCATGACACTTTTAATTTTTTTTCAAGAGATAAGCATGCGGACATAATTTCTCTGTATATAGATTGAAGATGTTGCGCAAGGAGTGGACCTTTATTAATTTTCTTAAGACTTCTCAGGATTTGTGCTTCCCGTGATGGCTTGAATATATCCGTCTCACCTATGCTATCTTTGATTTTCTTTATAGTCTTTGCTAACTCAGCTCTCTTGTTAAGTATTTTTACTAAATCTTTATCAAGATTATCTATTTTACGGCGCAGTTTGTTTAAATCATCATTCATTATCAACTACAGTCTCCATTGAAATAGCAACTAACTTCTCATCCTCACTGAGTACTTGCAACCTTACGCCTTGAGTGTTTCTTCCAATAACCGGCATATCATTTACTGATATTCTAATTGTTTTACCTTTATTTGTAATCATAATAATCTGATCGTTATTATTAGTGTTGACCGCCCCAATCACACTACCATTCCTTTTGCTGGTCTTAATACCAATTACTCCAACTCCGCCTCTTTTTTGTACATTATAATTCTCTACAGATACTCTATTTCCATAACCATTCTCAGTCGCAGTAACTATATCTCCTGTTGATGGTTTTAATATTGAAGTAAGTTTATTATCCTTTCCTAGACTTATACCTTTTACTCCCAGTGTGCCTCTAAATCTCTCTCGGACATCTGATTCATTAAATCTTATAACTTTTCCATTGTCTGCAACTAACATAATATTATCATTAGTTTTAACATAATGGGCTCCAAGAACCTCATCATTTGCTTTGAGTACAATAGCCTTTAAACCCGTTGCTCTGATTTTTTTAAATAGAGATATAGGTATTTTATTAATCATGCCTAACCTTGTTGACATAAATAAATATCCATCATCGAAAGAATTGACTACCACGAAAGAGCTTATTGACTCACCTTCGGATAGCGGAAGGATATTATTAATTGGACGACCACGCGCCTGTCTACTTGGATCTGGAATATCAAAAACTCTTATTGAATAAACTTTACCGACTGTAGAAAAACATAAAATTGTGTCATGTGTGTGAGCTTCGCATAATAATTTAGCTTCATCCCCCTCTTTAAATTTAGTAGCATTTATACCTCTTCCGCCTCTCTTTTGTTTTTTAAAGTCATTGGCTGGAAGTCTTTTAACATAATCCTCTCTGGTGAGGACAACTATAACCCTTTCTTTCTTTATTAAATCCTCTTTTTTCAATTCCCCTTCATCAGACGAAACTATTGTTCTTCTACTCTCTCCATATTCGTTTTTAATATCTTCAAGCTCAGCTTTCATNACTTTATCAAGTTCATCTGNGTTTGTAAGAATTTTTATAAAACGCTTTATNGANTGAATTTCTTTTTTATAATCATCAAATATTTTATCTTGCTCTAAATTAGTCAATTTTTGTAATCTGAGATCAAGAATAGCTTGAGCTTGCTGAGGCGAAATTTTATATTTTTTCCCTTTTAATCCATAGTTGTCATTTGATGGAAAAAAGTCTTTAGTTTCCTTAGTAATAACTCCTAGATATTTTTCTATATTTCCAATTTCCCATTCCTTTTGAACAAGATTATTTTTAGCTTCTTGAATAGTTTTAGATATTTTTATTAATTCGATTATTTTATCAACATTTATTAATGCAATACCTAGGCCTTCAAGTGTGTTAGCCTTATTTTTAGATTTATGTAAATCAAAAAGTGTCCTTCGGGTAATAACTTCTCTGCGGTGTTTAATAAATTCATTAAGAATCTCTTGTATGCCTAAAGTCTTTGGTTCGCCTTGGACAAGACATACCATATTGACAGAATATGAAATTTGCGCATTAGTGTGCTTATATAAAGAACTTAGTACAACCTGATGCTGTTCTCCCCTTTTCAATTCTATGACTAACCTCATTCCTTCTCTATCTGATTCATCTCTTAGATTACTGATTCCAGATATTTTTTTATCCCTTACAAGTTGAGCTATATTTTCAATCAATTTAGATTTATTGACCTGATAAGGAAGTTCTTTAAAGACAATTGATGTTTTATCATTGTCTTTTTTTTCTATAATATGCTTAGCACGAATTTTGAATGAACCTCTACCAGTCTCAAGTGCTTTTCTTATTCCTCCATCGTTTTTAATTTCACCATGAGTTGGAAAATCAGGCCCTTGTAAATTACTTTTAGAAATCAAATCATCAAGATTCTCTCTATTAATCAATGTTGGATTATCAATCATACATATAGTTGAATCAATTATTTCAATAAGATTATGAGGAGGTATATTTGTAGCCATTCCAACTGCTATACCTGTAGAACCATTTACTAATAGATTGGGAATACGAGTTGGAAGTACTGTTGGTTCATTTTCTGATCCATCATAATTGGCAGAAAAGTCTACTGTATCCCTATCAATATCTTGGAGAAGTTCGTGTGATAATTTAGACATCCTAACTTCGGTGTATCTCATAGCTGCGGGCGAGTCACCGTCCACAGATCCAAAGTTTCCCTGACCGTCAACCAATGGATGTCTCATTGAAAATGGTTGAGCTAATCTCACAATCGTATCATATACTGCTGTATCACCATGCGGATGATATTTACCTATTACGTCACCTACGATTCTTGCAGATTTTTTATATGATTTATTCCATGAATTATTTAATTCATGCATTGAAAAAAGCACTCGGCGATGTACTGGCTTTAGACCATCTCTAACATCTGGTAGTGCTCTTCCGACAATCACGCTCATAGCATAACTCAGGTATGAGTTACGCATCTCTTTTTCAAAGCGTATTTCTTGATTTTCAGCCATATATTGATGTAAGTCCGTAAATGATATTAAACATCTATTTTATCATAACGACCTGATATACACGATAAAAAAAATAACTATCCAAAAAAACGTCAAATATTAGTCGAGGAAGGTAATCAGTGATTTTAAATGAAATTTAAAGTAATATTTAGGATAGAGACTAAATATGACTATAGATAAATCCGAAATTGAGAATTTTGATAATTACGCACATGAGTGGTGGAATAAAAGAGGTCCATATAAATTTATTCACCTTCTTACGCCGTTAAGGTTGAAATATATTTCAAACAACTTAAAACTAAAAGGATCGAAGGTATTAGACTTAGGTTGCGGGGGTGGACTACTCTGTGAAGCTATGACTGACAGTGGAGCAGATGTAGTCGGTATTGATGCATCACTTAAAACTATCGAAATTGCGAAAAAACATGCCAACGAAAAAAATCTTAAAATTGATTATCTTCATACTGATATTGAGTCATTTAATTACAAAGAGAAATTTGATGCGGTGATATGTTTTGAGCTAATTGAGCACGTTCCTGATCCTAATGAATTAATTAGGCAAATTAGTAAACATATTAAGCCTAACGGAAAATTATTTCTATCAACAATAAATCGAAATTTATTTTCATTTATGTTTGCGAAATTAGTTGCAGAATATTTGCTTAATATCATACCTCGTGGTACACATACATATGAAAAATTCATCAAACCATCTGAAATGAGACAAATNCTAGAAAATAATAACTTTTCAATATCAGATATCCAAGGTTTAAAATTTAACCCTATCTCTAACACTTTTAAATTATCTACGTTTTCTAAAATAAATTACTTTATAACGGCACTGCTTAATGAATAACATAAAATGTGTGTTATTTGATTTAGATGGTACATTAGCAGATACGTCAAAAGACATGTGCGACTGTCTGAACATTATTCTCGAAAGAAGAAATTTAAAAAAAGTTGATTGTTCTGAGCTAAAATTTCATATTTCTAGAGGTGTAGTTGGAATAATTGAGTATGCTTCTTATGTTAATGGGAGATCAGTTGATTCATCTCTTATGCGGACTGAATTTCTTGAAGATTACAAAAAAAATTGTATAACTAAAACCGAATTGGTTCCTGGAATGGATTTTCTGCTTAGTGAATTAGAAAATATGTCAATACAGTGGGGAGTTGTTACAAATAAACATTATAAATTTGCAAGTAAGATTATAGAAGGTCTAAACATAAAAAATAGAACTTCATGTTTGATAACTGGGAATATGGTTAATAATCCTAAACCCTCGCCTGAAATGTTATTGATAGCTGCAGATTTACTTAGATTGGATACAAACAATATCATATATATTGGTGACGACGAGCGGGATATAATTGCAGGTAAATCGGCAGGTATGAAAACTGTAACTGCAAATTTTGGATTTATAAAGAATNGTATTAACTATAGTAGCTGGAACAGTGATTATATTATNAANAGACCTCAAGACTTACTTGATATTCTTAAAAAGCTGTAGATTACACAATATGTACTATCATGTTAATTTTTACATTATCGAATAATTCTATAATATCTTCGTTATTCATTCTGATACAACCATGAGAATCTTTTTTACCAATTTTGTTTTCATGAATTGTCCCATGTATATAAATGTATCTTTTATATGTATCTACATCCCCGCCTAAATTTATTCCGTGCTCATTCCCCTTTAACCACATAATTCTAGATGTAATTACATCCTCGCTTTTAGAAAAATGTTTTTTCTTAAATTCTTGATATTCTAAACTATCAAGATCATCAGTAGTGATACCATCGAAAATAGTTTTTCTGCCTTTTAGAATCGTGTTTTTTTTAAGGCCTTCGCCAATTTTCTTGGCAATATGATGCACCCCAAGAGGTGTTTGAAAAGAATCATTTATATTTCCAGTACCATATTTAGAAGTTGAGATTTTATATGAAGAGATAACTTTCATATCATCAATAATATATAATTCTTGGTGCTCTATTGAAATAAGTATGTATTCTTTAATACTGGTAATGTTAAGTGTATCGAAAATATAGTTTTTTGACTTAGATATCAAATCTTTCATGATTTAATAGACCATTATATCATCACCTAACTCGGCTATATTTTCTCTAAGTTTCGATGCATTATTCCTAAGTTCATCCAATTCTTCAAGATATTCTTTAGTAACGTCACCAGTAACATATCTTCCATCAAAACAAGAAGAGTCAAAGTTTTTAATATCAGAATTTTCCTGATATACAGATTTTACTAAATCTTCCAAATCTTGATAAAACAACTTATCCGCATTAATCAACTCCGCAATTTCATTGGTTGATCTCCCATCAGCAGCAAATTCATTACTNGCGGGCATATCAATGCCGTAAACATTAGCATGTTTGACAGGTGGAGCAGCAGATGCCATATAAACTCTTGATGCGCCAGCCTCTCTAGCCATTTCTATAATTTGTTTAGATGTGGTTCCTCTTACAATTGAATCATCTACTAGTAATACGTTTTTACCTGCAAATTCAGTATTAATTGCGTTGAGTTTTCTTTTAACAGATTTTATTCTTTGTGACTGCTCTGGCATAATAAAAGTTCTTCCAATGTACCTATTTTTTATAAATCCTTCTCTGTAAGGAACGCCAAGTTTAATTGATAATTCTAGCGCAGAAATCCTGCTGGTGTCCGGGATTGGTATAACGACATCTATATCATGATCATTCCACTCCTGGAGTATTTTATCTGCTAGTGATTCACCCATTTTCATTCTTGCTGAGTATACGGAAATACCGTCTATAATAGTATCTGGCCTCGCAAAATANACATACTCAAAAATACATGGTGTATAATTTGTTGTTTCCGCACATATGCGTTTATGAATATTTCCATCCATATCGATAAATATTGCCTCNCCAGGTAAAATATCACTGACTAATTCGTATCCACAAGAATCAAGTGCTACTGATTCTGACGCTATCATTACTTCAGGCTTGCCGCCTGTTGTACGAGTTCCATAGCATAATGGTCTAATGCCATTTGGATCTCTAAAAGCGACTATCCCTCTTTCAGATATTAACGATACAACTGCATAGGCACCTCTAACTCTTCGATGAACTCCAGCAACAGCATAAAAAACATCATCTGGTGAAAATTCATCTTTGCTATGTAAATCTAATTCATGTGCAAAAATATTTAAAAGAATCTCAGAGTCTGATCTCGTATTAATGTGTCTTTTATCCTCATTAAACAGATTTATTTTAAGTTCACTAGAATTTATTAGATTGCCGTTATGTGCTAAACCAATTCCATAAGGTGAGTTCACATAAAAAGGTTGTGCTTCAGCAGAACTCTCTGCATGGCCTGCTGTAGGATATCTAACATGACCAATACCAAGATGTCCTCTTAATCGGTCAATATGCTTCCTGTCGAATCCATCACGCACTAGACCTAGCGACTTTCTTAGTAGAATCTTNCCATTGTGATTTGTTAAAATACCCGAAGCATCCTGACCTCGATGCTGAAGAACAGTCAAGGACTCATATATGTCATGAACGACATTATTAGAACCAAAAACAGCAACTATACCGCACATTTTATATCTTCAAGTCAATATTATCAAAAAAATTACTAGATGAAGTCAAATACTTNTCTATTATAGCATCAAATACAGATAAATATTTAGATTCTTGAAAAATAATGCTCTCCCTAAATTCTGTAAGATTCAGTATATAAACTATAATCAGCATAAAAATCATACCTTTTACAAATCCAAAAAATAAACCGGTAATTTTATTTAGAGAACCTAAACCAACAACATTAATGAATCTTGAAAAAACAAAACCTAGTATTGCCGAGATTATGAAAGTAGAGACGAATATAGCGATGAATGCCAGAATATTTGATATTTGCCTAGAATTTATAAATTCATCAATAAAATCTGCTGGTAAATAAAAATAATTAGAGGAAAAATAAATAGCTGATGACCAACAAATAACAGAGATTAATTCAGATACAAGACCTCTAAAAAAGCCATACAATGTCCAAAAGATAATAAATAATGTTATGAAAATATCAAGACTAGACATCTAATTTGTTACTTTCTTAATAGAAATATTTTTAGAAACACTTTTTTCTAGTTTCTTTTTCATATATTCTGCTACCTCTTTATCGGCAAAAGGACCAACAAGTAATTCTTTTTTATCTTTATAATTTCTATAAATTTTTTCTAAGCCTAAATTATAAAGATCTTTTTGTGTTTTTGAATAATCAGTATATTTAATATTTAATAACCATGATACTGTCATTGAGTCTTTTATGATTGGTTTATCAAATTTATCTATATCAAGTTCATACTTCTGAGAATCAGATATTGTGTTATCATAATTTTTTTGTGGCATCTCAAGTGTATTTACAATATTGTCTCTATTATGAATATAATCAATAATCGAACCGCTAAATATATAAACCGGGATTAAGATAAAAACTAAATAATAGTAATATTTTTTACTCATTGAATACTTTTTGCGAAGATTGAGAATACTCAAAAAATTCAGAAACAGTATAAAATGAACCGTAAATTAAGATTCTGTCTTCGTATGAAGACTCCGATAAAACTCTAGAAAATGCACTGCTCATTTTATCAAATTCTTCCACATCACAGTTTTTAGCGCTCCCTTCAAGTCTTGTTGCTATTTCTTTAGCATTCATCCCTCTTTCGCTATCTATTGTACCACAATACCACTTATCTACAGAAGATATTAATGGTTTTACAAGACTATATACATCCTTATCTTTTAAAACACCAATCACAGCTCTAGTTTTCTTTTTTGGATATTTCTCTAGATTCGATTTTAATTTATTTGCTGCATCCTCATTATGAGCAACATCTAAAATTATTTCAGGATTAGCTTTTACTATCTGGTATCTACCAAGTAATTTAATATTATTAATAGCATCTTTAAAAATATTATTTTCTATAAAGATGTCTGGTTCTAATATTTCGAGCGCCATCAGTGCTGCAGATGCATGATTATACTGAAAATCACCGACCAGTGGTAATAAAGGAAGTTTAATTTTCTTAAATTTCTTACCAGACCATTCCCAATAATCATTATATATTTTAGATTCAAAATCATTTTGATGGACGAGAAGTGTTGTTGAATTATTTTTAGCGTATTTCATAATCACCGATGGTGGAGAATCATCGGCAAATATACTAAATTTTAATGGTCGCATAACTCCTGCCTTTTCAAGAGCTATACTGTCTATTGTATTACCAAGAAATTCTGTATGATCAATACCGATGGATGTGATGATTGATATATCTGAATCAATTATATTAGTAGCATCTAGTCTACCACCCAGTCCTACTTCTAAAACTGCATAATCAACATTATTTTTATTAAATATATAAAAAGCAGCTAACGTAGCAAACTCAAAATATGTAAGAGATATATCGCCTCTTTTGTCATCTATAAATTTAAAAGCTTCTATGATTTCATCATCAGAAACTTCTTCCTTATTTATTTTAATTCTCTCGTTATAACGCTGTATATGAGGAGAAGTAAAAGCTCCAACCTTAAGTTTAGCTTGAAAAAGTAAGCTCTCCAATATAGAAACAGTTGAACCTTTACCATTAGTTCCAGCAATAATAATTATCTTATCTGCAATTCTATTTATACCTAAACGATTAAATACAGATTTAATTCTCTCTATTTTGAAATCAATGTTTGCTGGATGAAGTTTTTGTTGCCACTCTAACCAGTCATTGAGTGTTTTAAGTTGTGTTGCCATCTAATGTATTTGTCGTCAAAGTACTAATAATGTCAGAAATCTTATTTTTTTGATCTTTTCGACTTAATATTAAATCTATTGCACCATGATCTCTAAGGAATTCACTACGCTGGAAGCCCTCTGGTAACTTTTCACCAACTGTTTGTTCAATAACTCTTGGTCCTGCAAATCCGATTAATGCATTCGGTTCAGCTATGTTTATATCTCCTAGCATAGCTAGACTTGCTGATACTCCTCCCATAGTAGGGTCAGTGAGTACAGATATATATGGTAATCTTTTTTTTGATAATTCATTCAGCGCACAACTTGTTTTAGCCATTTGAAAAAGAGAGAATAATGATTCTTGCATTCTTGCTCCACCACTTGCAGAAAAACATATTAAAGAAGAATATGATTCTAAACATTTATAAACAGCTTTAGTAAATTTTTCCCCCACAACAGAGCCCATTGAACCACCAAAGAATGAATACTCGAAAAAACATGCAATCACAGGCTGATTATTCATTGTAGCTTTATAAACAACTAGCGCATCATCTTCACCAGTCTTTTTTTGTGTACTTTGTAATTTATCTTTATATTTTTCTTTATCTTTGAAATTCAACATATCAACAGGTTTTATATCAGTGAGGATTTCTGTTTTATTTTCTTTATCCAAAATTATGTCAGCTCTTTTTCTAGCTGATATCCTTCCATGATGGTTGCATTTAGGACAGACATTTAAATTTTTCTCGTACTCAGCTCTATATATTACTGTTTCACAGTTTGAACACTTATGCCATAATCCTTCTGGCACTGATGCTTTGCCCTCTCTTTTTGCTCTAATTCTTGAAGGTAATATTTTATCTAACCAACTCAATTTATACTCCTACGTATACTACTTACATATGCTTTTACCTTTTTAATGAGTAAACTTTTATTATGATGATTTTTTTCAATTAAATCTACTATAGAACTCCCAATAATAATCCCATCTGAAATTTTTGACATTTTCTTTGCTGTAGTTTTATCTTTTATTCCAAATCCTACGGCAATAGGAATAGAGTTTTTTGATAATTTCTTAAGTTTTTTAATATTCTTTTCTATCTCTGTATACTTATTCAATTTTGAGCCAGTGATGCCCTTTAAAGATACATAATACAGATATCCATTTGTCGATTTGATAATTTTTTTAAGCCTTTCATCATCTGTAGTTGGAGATGCGAGAAAAATTTGACTTATCCCATTACTCTTAAGACTATAATTTAGACACTCGGACTCCTCTGGAGGAGAATCAACAATTAAAACACCATCGACATTATTTTTTTTAGAAAGACTCGAAAACTTTTTATATGTTAGATTTTCTATAGGATTTAAATAGCCCATCAAAACTACTGGGACATCAGGATGCGATTTTTTGAATGAATTTACAGTTGAAAAAACATCATTTAAAGATGTATTATTTTGGAGAGCTCTCTCTACAGATTTTTGAATAACTGGACCGTCTGCTATNGGNTCAGTAAATGGCATACCTAGCTCTATTATGTCTACGCCAGATTCAGCTAAAACTCTCATTAAAGCTAATGTAGTCTTTATATCGGGATCACCACAGACAATATAGGCTATAAATATTTTCCTTCTATTTTCAAAAATTCTTTTAATTTTATTCACGATTTGATATGGGTGAGAGCAGCTATAGTGTCAATGTCCTTATCACCTCTACCTGATAAGTTTATGAGAATTTTTTTATTTTTAAGTTTTTTTGCTATCTTAAATGCATAAGCTAAAGCATGCGCAGTCTCTAACGCAGGTATTATACCTTCCCTCTCAGTAAGTATATTAAATGCCTTCAAAGCTTCATCGTCTGTGACAGATACATATTTAACTCTCTTATTATCTTTTAACCAAGAGTGTTCTGGACCTACTCCCGGATAATCTAACCCAGCAGAAATAGAGTGTGTTGATTGTATCTGGCCATTCTCATCTTCCATAACATATGTTCTATTCCCGTGAAGTACACCGGGTTTACCCTTGTTAAGAGGTGCTGCATGTTTCCCAGTTGATAATCCATACCCTCCGGCTTCNACACCAAACATCTCTACATTATCATTTAGAAAAGGATGAAATAAACCAATTGCATTTGAGCCTCCTCCTACGCATGCAATTAAAATATCCGGCTTGGTATTGAATAAACTTTGCATTTGGTTTTTTGATTCATGACCTATTACAGACTGAAAATCTCTTACAATCATGGGATAAGGATGAGGGCCAGCCACAGATCCTATAATATAATGAGTATCATCAACATTAGTAACCCAATCTCTCAATGCTTCATTTAATGCATCTTTAAGTGTTTTAGAACCTGATTCTACCGGAACAACTTCTGCTCCTAATAATTTCATTCGATAAACATTTATCTTCTGTCTCTCAATATCAGTACTTCCCATATAGACTACACATTTAATATTATACTTTGCGCAAGCAGTAGCTGTTGCAACGCCGTGTTGACCTGCTCCAGTCTCAGCAATTATTCTAGTTTTACCCATTTCTTTTGCAAGCAAAGCTTGGCCAATCGCATTATTTATCTTATGNGCGCCAGTATGATTTAAGTCTTCACGCTTCAAATAAATATCACAACTTCCAAGTTCTCTGCTAATTCTCTTGGCATGATAAATAGGAGTTGGTCTACCAACAAACATAGATAACTCTGATTTTAATTTTTTTTGAAAACTGGATGATTTNCCAATTTTTTTGTATGCAGCAAGAAGTTGATTAAGTGGATGCATAAGTGTTTCAGATACAAACATTCCTCCATATTGATCAAAATGACCGTCTTTATTAGGATACTTCTTGTAGTTTTTCTTACTCATAGGATGATTTATCATGTCTCCTTACAATATTTACAAATCTTTCCATCAAATTAATATCTTTTTTACCAATATTATATTCTAATCCGCTACTAAGATCTAAACCCGCAGGATTATACTTAGTTAGCAGAGTTTTAATATTATCAATATTTAGTCCTCCTGCAACAAGATAATCTTTATTTTTGAGAATATTAGACAATTTTCTACTAGATTCTAATAAAGACCAATCAAATGTCTTTCCAGTTCCTCCAGAAATACCATCTACAGAAGTATCAATAATAAATTTTTCTATCGATTCATCATAAAATTCAATACTATTATCATTTACGCCTATTGTTTTAAAGAATGGTTTATTAAACTGCAAACAGAATTCCTTNTCCTCTTTTCCATGAAACTGGAGAACATCTAAATTAATAGACTTTAAAATCTTAGCAATATCATCATAAGACTGATTCATAAACACTCCCACTTTATTTTTGACAATATTTTTGCAAATTTTTTCAGCAGTTGTAATACTGACACATCTTGGACTTTCTGATATAAATATAAGTCCAATATAGTCAATATCTAACTTAGAGGCAGCTAGAGCATCCTCTATATTAGTAATTCCGCATATTTTTATTTTTGTTCTCATATTTAAAANTCTTATTTAAATTATAAAACGATATTGATTATCACATTTAATTTTATACTTTGATGGATAATTTACTCTTGTCAAAAACAGTCCACATGGAGAAACAGTCTTGCTAAGCTTTCTTCTATCTTTAACATGAATAAGTTTTTTAACATTCATAAGNGGAATTTTACCAATACCAATATCAATAAAGAATCCTACCATATTTCTTACCATATGATATAAAAAACTGTTTGCGGTAATTTCTATATAAATCTTGTCCTTGTTTTTTTTTATTGTAATTGATTTGATATTTTTTATTGGTGATGGTGATGAACATCCAGAACCTCTGAATGAGCTAAAATCATTTTCACCAATAAAGTATTTGAATGATCTTTCAATTTTTTCAATATCTATCCTATTTTGATAATGAAGAGCATATCTTGAATTTAATGGAGAATATAACGCATTGTTATATATTACATATCGATATGTTCTTGATATGACGCTAAACCTAGCGTGGAAATCATTATCTACATGAAATATATTCTTTACAAAAATATCAGATGGTAAATAGGTATTAATTCCTTTGAGCCAGTTAAAATCTGATCTTTTACTACTAGTATCAAAATGTATTACCTGATTGCAAGCATGAACGCCCGTATCGGTTCTACCTCCGCATGCAGTTTTGATATCATGATTTGCAATTTTTTTTATTGATTGATCAATATGATATTGAATGGTTTTAGTCTGATTTAGTTTCTGTTTTTGAAAACCAAAATAATTGGTCCCATCATACTCAACGAGAAGGGCAATCCTCATTTTCTCAATTGCATATACAATAATCTTGCTTCATGTTTTTCTGTTTCTTCACCTGTATTGATTACAGCAATAATAATTTCTTCTGCTTTAGCTTTATCACCACTTTCAAGATATGTTCTAGCTAGGTCTATATGAGATATCTGATTTTCATTAACAAGCTCATTGATTGATTCTTTTTCTGAAGATGAAATTACTTTATCTTTTGTCGATTTAGTTGTTGATACTTTTTTAGCAACTTTCTTTGCTACTTTCTTTGCTACTTTTTTCTTAGTTGTTTTACCTTTAGTAGATTTTTTCTTAACAGGTTGAGATTCAATTAATGAATCTATATCTTTAGCTCTGTAATTTTGCGAATAAAGATCTCTTCTTATTATTTTACTTCTAAGATATGTAGACCTNAGATTTTCAATACTTTGTTTTATCTCTTCAATCGTTTTTTGTGATAATTCNTTTGATGAATTAGATGTATTGTTTGACGATAAATCATGTATTCGTTTTATAATATGATGAAGTTGTTTCTGGTAATCGTTATCCATTTTTAATCTTCTCTGTTCAAGTAAATTTACATCATTATTAAGTGATCTGAATTTATCAATCACCAAACCTAAAATTAGTAATAGTAATAAACCCTCAACAAAAGTTANGTCAGGAAAGGTAANAAGACTNAGTAAGGAAATAGCACCNATAATAAAATTATCGATATTATTCAAAATTGGCTGAATATTACTCATATCAATTAACATTGCTAAATTTAGAATAATTTGATCAATAATAATTTTGATATTGAAAGATGTTAAACCTATTGTATCTAATACAGCTGTTATAAGTACGACAAATAACAACAATACTAAAAGTCTTTTCATAACTACCCCTTAATTAGATNTTCAGCAATTTGNACACTATTCAAAGCTGCTCCTTTTCTAACATTATCAGCAACTACCCAAATATTCAAAATTTTATCNTTNATTTGTGATTTCCTTATCCTTCCTACNAAAACTTTATCCGTACCATTACCATGCTCTACGGCTGTTGGGAATTCAAAATTAGCTGAGTCATCTATAAGTTCNATCTTATCACTTGTTTTATAATCATTTACAACCANATCAATATCAATNNCTNTNTCNGTTTCNATAGATATAGATTCAGAATGNCCAATNAGNACAGGTACTCTAACCGCAGTAGCATCAACCCTGATATTCTCATCCAAAATTTTTTGTGTTTCCCATACCATTTTCATCTCCTCTTTTGTATAACCATTATCTAGAAAACTATCAACAAACGGAATAACATTAAATGCTATTTGAGAAGGGTATACTGATTTAGAAATTTCACGCTGATTAAGATAGCTATGGGTCTGTTCTAAGAGTTCCTGNATTCCTTTTTTACCGGATCCTGAAACAGCTTGATAAGTAGAAACATTAATATTTTTTATTTTGAATCTTTCATGAACAGGTTTAAGTGCAACTAACATCTGTATTGTAGAGCAGTTTGGGTTAGCAATAATGGAATGATTGGTATGGCTGTCTATTGCTTCTTTATTNACTTCAGGAACAACTAAAGGAATATCCTCTTGNTATCTNAATTGTGAGGTATTATCAATCACTACTGCGCCAGCCTTAGTGGCAATAGGTACATATTGTTGAGACACTTCTGCTCCTGCAGAAAAAAAAGCAATATCTATATCTTTAAAATCATAAGTAGCTANATCTTTCACAGTGATCAATTCTTTACCAAATTTAACATTACTTCCAACAGATCTATGACTTGCCAAAGGAACTATATTATCAATTGGAAAATTTTTTTCATTTATGATATCTAGAAGGGATTCACCTACAATGCCAGTTGCGCCAACTATTGCTATATTATATTTACTCTTTTTTTTAAACATTTTTCTTAATTTGACTTACAATTTTATTACCCATATCGGAGGTTGATATGTAATCATTAGGTGACAAATCTTTTGTAAAAGCACCTTCGTTCAGCACATCATTAATAGAGCTTTTTATAACACTTGAAATATTTGTATTCTGAAATGTATATTCAAACATCATAGCAACAGATAAAATCATAGCAATTGGATTAACTGTATTATCTCCAGCTATATCTGGTGCTGATCCATGAATAGGTTCGTACATACCATATTTAGATGACAATGATGCTGAAGGTAGCATTCCTATTGANCCTGTTAACATAGAAGCCTCATCGGATAAAATATCTCCAAATATATTACCTGTAAGAAGAACATCAAATTGTTTTGGAGATCTGACTAATTGCATAGCTGCATTATCAACGTACATATGATTGAGTTTAACACTTTTATATTTTTCACCAATATCAGAAACAACTTTTCTCCATAATTGTGATGTTTCTAGAACATTAGCTTTATCCACTGAAGTAAGATTTGATGAACGTTTTTGGCTTAGCTCAAAAGCAAATGTAGCGATTCTCTCTATTTCTTCTTTTGTATACCTCATTGTATTAAATGCCGATGCATTATCATCGCTAAATCCTCGAGGTTCACCAAAATATATATCGCTCACAAGCTCGCGAATAATAACTATATCTAATCCTGAGACATAATCTTTTTTCAAAGATGAACTTTCTAGAAGTGCATCAAATAAAAATACTGGCCTGATATTTATAAATAAGTCTAAATTTTTTCGAATTTTTAATAGGCCTGTCTCTGGCTTCATTTCATTTGAGTTAGATTCATGTTTTTTTGTTCCAACTGCACCTAAAAGAATTGATGATGAAGCTTTAGCTTTTTGAAGCGTATCATNNGGNAATGGNGTGNTATGATTNTCTANTGCTANACCACCAATATCTGCTGATTCNTATTCTATNTTACATATNTTACTTGNATTNAGAGTATCNATAATTTTGATAGCTTCTTTCATTATTTCTGGNCCAACNCCGTCNCCAGGTAAAATTAAAATATTCTCACTCTTCATATAGCCATGGTTTCCTTCTTTTTATTTCATTTTCAAAATTAATGATCTTTTCTTTGTTTTCAAGCGTTATTGCAATGTCGTCTTGACCTTTGATGATTCTATCTCTATCAGAAACATCTAAAGTGTAGCTTATTTTAAGACCATCTTGGGATGTAATTTTACTGTTAATCAAATCGATTGTTAATTCATATTCTATATTTTTTTCTACATTTTGAAATAATTTCTCTAAATCTAATTTTGTAATTGTTATTAGTAATAATCCATTTCTAAAACTATTGCGATAAAAGATATCTGCAAATGACGATGAGATAACAGCGTCTATGCCGAAATCTTTAATTGCCCATACAGCATGCTCCCTCGATGAACCACATCCAAAATTGTCGTTTACTATAAGTATACTTCCTCGATTGTATGGACTCTTATTTAAAATAAAATCTGGATTAATTTTTCTCTGATCTAAATTATCTAATGTACCTGGATTAGAATATCGCTCCGAATCAAAAAGAAAGGGTCCAAATCCAGTTTTTTTGATCGATTTTAAATATTGTTTTGGAATGATAATATCTGTATCAATGTTAGCTTTATTGATAGGTATTACTTGCCCTTTAATAAATTCTTTCATTTTATTATTTTTTTTCACTCGTTAGGCATCCATGTATTGATGACCTCGCTGCAATTATTGGACTGACCAAATGCGTCCTACCTCTTTCACCTTGCCTTCCCTCAAAATTTCTATTTGATGTAGAGGCACATCTCTCATAAGGATTTAAATTATCGTCATTCATTCCTAAACACATTGAACATCCTGGATCACGCCACTCAAAACCTGCTTTTTTAAATATGATATCTAAACCTTCATTCTCAGCTTGTTTTTTTACATGTCCTGACCCTGGAACTACAATAGCTTGTTTAATTCTTGATGAAATTCTTTTCCCTTCTACTTCCAAAGCAGCGCAGCGCAAATCCTCTATACGAGAATTAGTACACGATCCGATAAATATTTTATCAAGTTCTATAGAGTCGATTTTTTGATTTGCATCCAAATCCATATACTTTAAAGCATTTATATAGGATTGTTTTTTATTTTTATCTTTAATATNATTTGGATCTGGTACTTTCCCATCTATATCGACAGTCATTTCGGGTGATGTACCCCANCTAACTTGAGGCTTTATGACGCTAGCATCAAACTCGATAGATTTATCGAAATCTGCAGAATCATCTGAGTGAAGGGTTTCCCAATACTTTATTGCATCATCTATGTATTTTTTAGATGGCGAATTTTTAGTTTTAATAACATAGTCCAATGTCTTGTTGTCAAAAGCTACAAGACCTGACTTTGCTCCTCCTTCAATACTCATATTGCACAAAGTCATTCTTGCCTCAATGCTTAACTTACTAATACAGTCGCCACTAAATTCAATAGTGAAGCCAGTCCCTCCTGACGTTCCAATCTCTCTTATAATATAGAGTATTAAATCTTTCGATGACACACCATCAGAGAGCGAATTGANAACGCTAATATTGAAATTCTTCTCTTTTTTTACATTAATGCATTGTGTAGCTAGCACATGTTCAACATCACTAGTACCTACACCAAAAGCAAGTGATGCGAGAGCGCCATGAGTTGAAGTATGAGAGTCTCCACAAACAAGTGTCATACCTGGTTGAGTAAAACCAAGTTCTGGTCCTATTACATGCACAATACCTTGATTTATATCATTTAAATCAAAATAATTAATCTTATGTTTNTTACAGTTATCGATTAGNGTATCAACTTGAAGTTTTGAGATAGAGTCTTTAATTCCATTAACTCTATTTCGTGTTGGTACATTATGATCAGATACTGCACATATNGACTTTTTGCTCCAAACTTNACGATTATTAATCGCTAATCCATCAAAAGCTTGAGGAGATGTTACTTCATGCACAAGATGTCTATCAATGTACAACAACTCGCTATCATCATCATTAACTAGAATGCTATGTTCATTCCATATTTTGTCATATAAAGTATAATTCATTTGTTTTGCGCTTTGTCACATAAATACAAATCTAACAACACAAGAGCCATCATTGCTTCTGCTATAGGAACAGCTCTTATACCTACGCATGGATCATGACGACCTTTTGTTTTGATAGTGGTTGCTTTATTTTTTAGATTAACTGTTTTTCCTTCTTTTAAAATACTTGAAGTAGGTTTCAAAGCTAAATGAATACAAATNTCTTGACCTGTTGTTATTCCTCCTAAAGTACCTCCAGAGTGATTAGATAAAAATCCTTTTGGTGTTATTTCATCTCTACATTCAGAACCTTTCATATCAACNACTTCAAACCCAGAACCTATAGAAACTCCTTTTACTGCATTTATAGACATCATCGCTTGAGCGAGTAAAGCATCAGTTTTATCAAAGACAGGNTTTCCCAAACCCACGGGTACTTTGTTTGCTACTACGCTTACTTTTGCTCCAATAGAATCACCTTCTTTTCTAATTGANTTAATATATTCCTCCAAATCCTTTATTTGCTTGTTATTTGGAAAGAAAAAAGGATTTTTTTCAATATCGTTCTTATTGAATTTACTAGGGATGATATTNCCGAGTTGAGAAACGTAGCCATAAATATTAGTCTTACAAACTTCTTTTAAAATTTTTTTTGCAATTGCTCCNGCTGCAACCCTTGCAACAGTCTCGCGTGCAGATGATCTNCCTGCNCCTCTATAATCTCTCAAACCATATTTTTGTTGATACGTAAAATCNGCGTGACCTGGTCGAAATTTATTTTTGATTTCACTATAATCTCTGCTTCTCTGATCAATATTATGAATAATGAGCATTATAGGGGTACCTGTTGTTATACCTTCAAATGTTCCAGATAGAATTTCAACCTTATCATCTTCTTTCCTTTGAGTTGTATATTTTGACTGCCCTGGCTTTCTCCTATTTAAATCAGGTTGAATATCTTTTTCGCTTACTTTGTATCCAGGCGGGCATCCATCGACAATACAGCCAATTGCCTTTCCATGACTTTCACCAAAAGTTGTAACGGAGAATAGTTTTCCAAATGAGTTGCCAGACATAATTTTAACCTAAAAAATTAGTAATATTGATGTAAATATCATATATTTATCTTTTATATTATATATTAAAAGTTATGTTTTTTAAATCTGTTGAGGATTCTAATGATAAAGCGAATAACACTTATAGTAATTGCGATTCTATCAATAATGTTCGTTGTTGAACAACAAGATACATATAAGCCAAACTACACAAAACTGTCCTCAGACAAGCTACTGTTTGATGATGATATGGAAATAAAAGCAACAGATGGTAGCAATTTCTCGAATGATTCACTCAAGAATAAGTACACATACGTCTTTTTTGGATATACAAATTGTCCTGATTTTTGTCCTGATACCCTAATTAAACTCAAAAGACTATCGAATCTTGTTAAAGATCAAAATCCAGATGAAAAAATCAATGTTCTTTTTGTAAATGTAGATATTAATGATTCTCTTAATAAAATAAAAAGATATGTTGAATATTTTGATTCATCTTTTATTGGTATTAAATTAGAAGAAGATGATTTGATTAGAGTGACTAAGAATGCAGGTGTCTATTATAAAAAAATATCTACTGAAGACGGTGTTGATTTTTTTGATCATACCGGCGCGATATTTTTACTTGATAAAAATTCTAAAATAATGGGAATATATACACCTCCATTAATTGTTGATTCTCTAAAAGATGATATTTTATATGGATTAAAATAAATTGAATAAAATATTATCTACGACAAAAGAGAAACTACAAGCATATTGGCTATATTTTATTCCACATTACTTGTTCTCAAGATTGACATACATCATAACAAGGACCCGACATCCACTTACAACATTTCTAATTAGATTTTATATAAAGTTTTTTAAAGTTAACATGCAAGAAGCTAGTAAACAAAAACCAGATGATTATAAAACTTTTTGTGAATTTTTTACTAGAAAGCTTAAACCGGGTATACATAAAATAAATAAAAGTAAAAATGCTATTGTATCCTCTTGTGATGGTAAAATTCTTGAGTATGGAAAAATCAAAGATAATAAGTTTTTACAAGTTAAAGGAAAAACAATATCAATAAATGAAATTATGTTTTATGATAAAAAAATTCAAAATCAATATATCGATGGTTCATTTGTAACTATTTATCTATCCCCAAAAGATTATCATAGAGTACATATGCCATTCGATGGTAAGCTTGAAAGAACTATCCATATACCAGGAAGGTTATTTAGCGTTGCAACTCATGCAGTAAAACAAATTAAGAATTTATATTGTAAAAATGAAAGATTAGTCTGTAATTTTAAAAATCTTGATTCAAAATTTGCAGTCATTTTTGTTGCCGCAATA
>PBXG01000003.1 GCA_002728355.1 Gammaproteobacteria bacterium
CTTCGTGTACTTAACGTATATGTTGTTAACGGCAAATCTGTTGGTTCTGACAAGTATCAACATAAACTAAAGTGGTTAAAAAAACTAAATAGTTATTGCAAGTCTTCTCTCACCGAATTTAAAAACTTTGTGGTATTAGGAGACTTCAATATTGCACCAACCGATAACGACGTTTTTGACATTGAATCGACTAAGGATCAAATTCTTTGTTCTGTTGATGAGAGGAAATCTTTCAACAATCTTCTTAAACTTGGATTATATGATTTATTTGAAAAATTTGATTTTTCTCCACAGACGTTTACATGGTGGGACTACAGAGCAGGGGCGTTTCATCGAAATATAGGGTATAGGATCGATCATATATTAGGCAGTAAGTCAGTATTAGATGGTTGTAAAAGCTTTATAATTGACAAAGAAACTCGACATAAATCATGGTGCAAGAAGGAACCTAGAACATCTGATCATGCTCCAGTCAGAGTAGAACTAAGTTTATAATACTCTAGCAGACAACATTGCAGTTTGTTATGATTCTTATACGGGGGTCATTTATGAAAACTCTTATGGTATATAATTCTAAAGGCGGTTCTGGGAAATCAACTATTTGTACTAACTTGGCATCATATTATGCACAGTCTGGCATGGATGTCACAATAATTGATCTTGATCCGCAACAGTCATCTATGCAATGGCTTAAAATGAGGCCGATCTCTAAACCAAAAATAACTGGCACCACTAGCTCTAGTAAGATTCAGAAGAAAAAAAAGGATGCTATTGTAATTTATGATTTACCTGCTGCTATTCATGGTGATCGTTTATACAATTATCTTAAAAAAACAAATATGGTAATAGTACCCGTGCTACCATCGCCTATCGATATGAGAGCAGCGAGTGATTTTATCAATGAACTCAGAAAAGCGGGGCCAGTGATAAGAAAAAAAATCAAGATAGGACTAGTAGCAAATAGAGCTCGCGCAATTACGAATATATTCCTTGAGCTGGATAATTACCTACTTAAACAAAAAGGTTTTAAATATATCACGGCATTAAGAGATAACACGAACTATATTAAATCTGCTAAAACAGGGTTAGGCATATATGATATGGGACAGGCACAAACTGCGCAAGACAGAGAAGAATTTAAACCTTTGATACGTTGGATTAATTCTAATTAGGACAAGCTGCGCTTTATGCCGTCTGAAATATTTGAGTATTTGATGCAATCACCAAAAAGACGATTCATTTTGGTGACATCAAGTATACGTGATTCACTCATAAAGCTCATCCTTTCCTCAGAATAATACTTGCCAGCTTCTTTCATTTTTATGAAAGGTGGGTATTCAATTTCTAATTCATCATATATTTTTAAATAATATTCAGTTGATGTTATTGGTGTTCCATCGCTAACGTTAATTATCTCATTTTTTATATTATCTTTTATGACTCTCCATACCACTCTTGCTAAGTCCTCGACATTTATTAGGTTCGTGATTTTGCATTCATCTTTAATTATCAATGGTTCACGCTCACGAACCTTGCTTAGCGGTAATCTGCCCATACCATAAATTCCTGGCACTCTAAGAATTACATAATTCGTATTGCACACAGCCGAGTGTTTCATAACCATCTTCTCAGCAATAACACGCTTTTTAGCTCGATCCGTCAATGGCTTTAGTTCAGCGTCCTCCGTCACAGACAAGCCGCCGCAGTCTCCATAAACCCCTGAGGTGCTTATATATACAATTCTCTCTAGATTTGAATTTTTTATATTATTGAGAAAGTTTTCTAATCTAGGATCCCCATCTCTATCTTTATTTGGTGGCGTCATGTATATTATTGTGCTCTCACCAACTATCTCTGTGATATCAAATTTTTCTTTATCAAAATCAACCTCTACATGATTGCCAAAACCATTACGATGTTTGCCTGGGTTCCTAGAAAGTTTATACAGGACTTTTTTTTCGTTAAAGTCTGCCTGTTGCTCTATAAATTTACCAAGATATCCAAATCCTGCTAATATAATTTTCTTCATTTAATATCTCTTAAAATAACTCTTAACCCATCTAATGAGGTAGCTTGATCCCAAACATAGTATGTATATGTTTCAGTGTCACTACTTTCTTCTATAAATCTATTGCTAGGCACTATAAAAGCAACTTTATATTTATCGTGAAACTGGCTTATTAGTGATTTAAGCGCATGCATTGACGTCTTGCTCATAGATATAAATACATTTACCTCCTCATTTGATAAATCACTCTCCACGATGAAGTTCTCTATTAATGATCGTTTGTAGGTATTAATGATATTAACTTTATTTTTTACTTTCAGTTTTTCGTTAATCGTATCTATTCCGTCATCACCTTTTATTAGACAAATTTTCTTATCTTTCAAATCATTAAGTTTTAACTCACTCAACAATCCATCTGCAGAGAAGTTTTTTTTGGGATAATTAGAATCAAGCCCAAACTTCCTTTTTAAAAAATGACCGGTGTAAGGCCCAACACAAAAAATTCTCGCATGACTTTGTTTCAATGGGTAATCAAGATGTCTCACTGCATTCTTGCTCTGAAATATAATTACGTCTGCTGAATCGAGGGCTGATAGTTGTGTTAGTGATATTTTGTTAGCAACAGTATCAACCGCAATCCTTTTCTTAATCTTATGCCCATCAATTAGAAAATCGCTTTGTTGTATTATTGTCGAGGCCGATATTGTTATTAGATTCATTTTGTCCCGAGGATTTTTTTTGCACCCTGTTCTATCATTATTTTAGCAAGTTTTTTGCCGATACCCCTCATCTCATTAACATTTTCAACAATCTTAGTTTTAATGAATCTATTACCATCAGTGCTGCTCACATAGCCAATTAATGTTGATTTATTGTTTTTGATATAACAATGTGCCGCAATAGGAGAAAAACAATCTCCGTCGAACTGACTTATAAAATCTCTCTCTTCGCTTGCACATCTATCAACTTCATCCACCACAAGTCCTTTTAGAGTTTTTAGAACATATTCTTTATTTTTGATAGCCTGAATACAAAGTACACCCTGTCCTGCTGCCGGAACATAATCATCTTTAGGCAGGTATTGTGAAATCTTATCTGAGAGGGAGAGTCTTTTAAGTCCAGCTGCCGCTAGAATTACTGCATCAACTTTATCATTTGACAGTGCTGCTAGCCTAGTTTGAACATTACCTCTAATTTCTTCTATTTCAATATTCTTATACTTATTTCGTATCTGAGCAATCCTCCTTGGACTTGATGTACCGATAATAGATTTATCTGGAAGTTCAGTTATTTTATTAAACTGTTTAGAAATCAATACATCTGCAGCCTCTTCTCTAATATCTATCGTCGTAATTATGAACTTCTTATCTATAACAGCCGGAACGTCTTTAAGAGAGTGAACTGCTATATCGGCATCTCCATCCAACAAGAGCTCTTCTAATTCTTTGAGAAACAATCCCTTGCCGCCAGATTTTTTAAATTTTGCCTTGGATACCGTATCACCTGATGTAGACCTTGTAATCAACTTAACCGTAGTGTCTTTCAGTCGTTTTTCTATCAACTCCTTAACTCTATTAGCTTGAACTAGAGCCAGTGGACTCTTGCGTGTTGCTATCCTAATTAAATTACTCATAATCAACTCATTTTATATTTTTTATACTATACTTACTGGTAAAACAATGTAATATCATTTTTAAAATTTATGAAAAATAACACCTGGTCAGGCAGATTTATTAAGGGTATCGACTCTGATGTTTTAGATTTCAGCCAAAGCTTATCAGTAGATTTGGTGCTCTACGATGTAGATATTCGTGTAACAGAAGTTCATGTTGAGATGTTGTATAAATGCAAACATCTTACAAAATCGGATTTTCAAAAGATTGTATCTGGTCTAAAAAAAGTAAGAAAGCTAGCTGATAGCGGTAAACTACCATGGTCTGTTAAGCTTGAAGATGTTCATATGAATATAGAAAATTCACTCGTAAAGATAATTGGACCTGTCGGAAAAAAAATCCATCTTGGTAGATCAAGAAATGATTTAGTTACTACAGACTTAAGATTATACTTGAGAGAATTATCTGAATTCATCATTATTAGGTTAAGAAACTTGAGATTTTCACTAGCGAAACTTGCTAAAGTATATTCCTCAGATTTATTTCCTGGTTACACTCATTTACAGATAGCTCAGCCTGTGGTTTTTGGGCATCACTTGCTTGCTTGGGCTGAAATGTTTGCAAGAGACGAAAAAAGAATTGAAAATACAATGTCACTTATGAATCCTCTACCATTGGGGTCAGCCGCAATGTCCGGTACCTCTCTCAAAATTGATAGAAAATTTGTAGCAAAAAAACTTGGTTTTGCGAGTGTTTCAAATAATTCTATGGATGCTGTGTCTGATAGAGACTATGTCATTGACCTGGCATATAGTAATTCAATGATAATGATGCACCTCTCGAGAGTCTGTGAGGAAATAGTATTGTGGATGAATCCCCAGTTTAATCTCATTGATCTTGACCAAGGTTTTTGCACTGGCTCGTCTATTATGCCTCAAAAAAAGAATCCTGATGTAGCTGAACTCGTTAGAGGAAAGACTGGCAGCGTATATGGTAACTTGGTAGGATTGCTCACTTTAATGAAAGGTTTGCCACTCACTTACAATAGAGATCTCCAAGAGGATAAGGAACAAATCTTTACCTCTGTGGATACAACTCTTAGCTGTATCGAAATAATATGTAAGATGATCCCAACAATTGTTTTGAATAAGCAAAGAGCATCGGAATTGTCAGGCACGTCGTTTTCAACAGCGACGGATATAGCCGAATACCTCTCATTGAAAGGAATGCCATTTAGAGAGGCACACCACCTTGTTGGAAAGATTGTTAAGTACTGTGAGGACAAACATTGTTCTTTAGGAGAAATACCTGAATCTGAGTTTCAAAAATTCTCAAGCCTGATAGAGACTGATATTTATAAAAAAATAATTCCAAGTAATACTGTAAAGATGAGAACTAATAAAGGGGACACTGCACCAAAACTTGTCGAAAAAGAAGCGAGCATTCTCATCAAAGCACTAAAAAAATATGAACAGAAGTAATGAACTATAAGACCACTTTATTTTTCTTGCTCATATCACCATGTGCAGTTTATGCGCAGCCCTCAACAAAAAGCTTTTTAGAACATATGGACTCCGATAAATATGACAGTTACTTATACGGATTAGAGTCAGGTTTAGATTGGGCAAATGAATTCACATACAGAAAACATAATTATGAAATTTTNTGTAAACCAAACGATTTTGAGCTATCTGCGAGTAANCTGAAAAGTCTAATAATTACAGAAATTAATAATAACCCTGACTTTTATAACAAATATTCAGAGGCACCTCTAATTGGGCTAGCGCTNCGGAATGCATATCAAGATAATTTTCCCTGTAATTAGCTTTGATAAATACTAGAAGATTGTTAAATTTACATTATAATATCTATTGAAATAAACATTAGAAGGAGGAACTATTATGCCTGATCATCCAGTACCACAAGGTGATGACATAATATTACCAGATGGAACGGTTGTTGGGTCTTGGAACGGCGATGACGTCAAAGACCTACAAGTCGAAGTTCAAAGAATCATCAAAGAACAAAAAGATAGCGGAGCTGACAGAAATAATCTTCTTATCAGATTTGGTATTCCGCATATGGATCAAACACCTGACCATCTTAAAAATTTTATCGCTTACGCTTTATGGGGCGTAGATAAAAAAGGAATGTGTCTTACACATAGAAGAGCTGACCATTTTGAATCATTGGANAAAATAAATGAGAAATATGGTAGTGAAACCGCNATAGCGGCAGCACAGCGATATAGAGAACCAAAATAAACAGTAACTGTAGAGCTGATAAAACAGCTCTACAGTATTTTAACAATCCAATCTATTAATTCGTTAGTAACTTCTTTAGTTATTGTATGGCCGAAGTCACCAATATATTTAGTGTATTGTACATTTTTTTTCTCAAGAAAATTCATGCTTTTCGTGAAGCTGTCAAAAGAAATTGNATTATCATTTTTTCCATGTGATATGAAAACTTTAGATGATTGAGGGTCCTTCGCCAAATAGTGATCTGAATTTGGCATATATCCTGATAGGGCTACACAACCCTCTATAGGGAAACCTCTTTCAAATATAAGGCTTAATGATAATGCTGCGCCTTGAGAAAAACCACCGACAAATATTTTTTTATTCAAATCAAGATTTTTTANAAAAAGGTTTATGTGTTTATGAGTATTTTTAATACCATCAAGNTNTTCAAGTAATTTACCATNCTCTCCTGTTGTGGGTAGTGGATACCAGGATCTCTTATTATCAACTATCGGGGCATTGGGCATAAGAATATGCAGTCTTCCATCAGTCATTAAATTAATCATCTTCATTGATGGTTCAAACGACCAATTATTAGCTCCATATCCATGGAACCAAATCATTGTAGCTTCGCAGTGATTTTTATCACCAACTTCAATTAAATTATCAAGATAATCTTGCTTCATTGTCTAGCAGATACATATACTTTAAGTCTATAATGTAGCATATGATGACTAAAAAAATAGTGTCTGTATCGATGGCACAAATTATATTTGTTATATTTGCTGTTATGTTTATCTCGTCATGTGGTAATAAAGGTCCGTTAATAGTGCCTGACCCACAATCAGCCGTTACATATTTCAATAAATAACTTTCTGAGATTTATATGGTCAAGAAACTAACAGATGATAATAAAATTCATGATTTTGCGCAGAAAGTAACTACTCCGTTTTATATTTATTCTTCTGATAAAATCATTGAGAACTACAATTCTTATGCACACTGTTTGACCGAGATTGATTCTCTCATATGTTATTCAGTAAAAGCTAATTCGAATCTTTCAATACTGAAAATGCTCTCTAATAAGAATTCAGGTTTTGATGTAGTTTCAAAAGGTGAAATTGAGAGAGTACTTCTTGCAGGTGGCGATGCTGAAAAAATTGTTTTCTCTGGTGTTGGTAAAACCATGGATGAAATAGAGTTTGGTATCGCTAAGAACATTCTATGCTTTAATGTTGAATCATTAGATGAGCTTAAGTCAATATCTGAGGCNGCATCCTCTCTAAACAAGAGAGCTAATATATCAATTCGCGTTAATCCCTCAATTGATCCCAAAACTCACCCTTATATTACGACTGGCTTGAGTGANAATAAATTTGGTATCCATGAAAATGAGATTTTTGATGCATACAAGATGGCCAAGGATTTGGATAATCTTAACATCGTCGGCATAGATTACCACATTGGTTCTCAAATTACTGATTTACAACCTTTCGTTGATTCTGCAACCAAGGTACTTGAAATAGTTCATGCACTGAAAGAGATGAAAATAAATTTATCACACATTGATGTTGGAGGTGGTTTAGGAATAACGTATAAAGATGAAAAATCTATTAAAAGAGAATCGTTTTTAGATAAATTAGTAGAAATTATCTCTCCGACGGGTCTAAAACTCATTGTTGAACCTGGAAGGTCTATTGTTGGTGATGCTGGGCTGCTTGTTACAAAAATTTTAAATATAAAGAATTCTGGAGATAAAAATTTTGCCATTGTTGATGCCGCAATGAATGATTTATTAAGACCCCCTCTGTACAATGCTCATCATAGGATTAAAAGCATTAGCAAACCTTCTAACNCCAAAGAAGCTACATATGATGTTGTCGGGCCAGTCTGCGAAACAGCTGACTATCTAGGCAAAGATAGAAAATTATCAATTCAAAAGGGTGATTACTTGGTCGTTGAGGATGTTGGTGCATATGGCTTTTCACTCTCATCTAACTACAATTCTAGGCCAAGAATTGCAGAGTATATTCTGTTAGAGGATGAAATTAAACTAATACGAAGCAGGGAAGATTTCTCNAATCTAATTTTAGACGAGAGTGATCTCATGATTTAAAAATAAATGAAAACTTTATACACAAAAATGAATAGTCAAGGGAATGATTTTATAGTAATAGATACATCATCTCAGAATTTCGAACAATCACAAGAAAATATTATTGCTATCTCATCTAGTGAGAATGTTGGATGTGACCAAGTATTGCTTATAGACACTTCTCAACCCGATCATGTCAATTGTAAAATATATAACAATGATGGATCTTCTGCATGTCAATGCGGCAATGGGTTACGTGCTATTATGCTATATCTTAATCGCAAATTTTCNGTCAGTAAGTCTACTATCGTAATCTGTAACAAATCGTATAGCGCTGATATAGTTGATGAGCANAGAATATCAGTAAACTTAGGGGTTCCTACTTTCTCTGAAATCACCGGCGAAGCNTTTGATGGTTTTAATAAATTAAGCGGATTGATTGTAGATGTAGGAAATAAACATGCTGTTATACAAAGTCAAAATCTCGATGATATTTTATCATTAGANCAGGTCCACTCATTTCTAGCGGGCGCCTATGTCAAGAGTATGCAAAATGATCTAAATTTTACTTTTATTCAGGAAGNGACTATCCGAGATAACANGAATTATCTNAGAATAAAAGTAAAGGAGAGGGGAGCCGGGTTTACAAAATCATGTGGTAGTGGAGCTAGCGCAGCTGCAGCTTATCACTTAATTTATAATGAAAATGTAACAAAAAATTCATCAGTTATGATTCAACAAGAGGGAGGCGTTCTAGAGGTACACCTNGACACGGATGGGTCAATTGTTCTAACTGGTCCAAGTCAATTAGANCAAGAGGGTGTTTGGGATGAGTAATCTAGTAAGTACATCAAATCATCTTAAAGAGTATACTGAGTATTTAAACTACGAAAAAAATTTTAGTAAGTATACAGTCAAAAACTATAATATAGATATCAATAAATTTTTAAATTACCTAAAAACTAAAGAAATCACAAAATTGAATGAAATAAACAACGAAACTATCCAAATGTATATAATCAGTCTCAACAATGATGGTCTGAATCCAAACAGTGTTTCTCGTATTAAGTCTTCTGTATGTTCATTTATTAAGTTCTTGTATAAGAAAAAATATATACCTAAAGATCCGATAATTAAATTAACTGTCCCGAAGAAACAAAAAAAATTACCGCACGTATTATCAATAGAACAAATATCTAAACTGTGTGATTTGCCAGGTACAGGTTTTAGCGTACTAAGAGACAAAGCATGCATTGAGATAATGTATAGTTCCGCACTAAGGCTAAGCGAGGCAACATCGTTAAATTTGAATTCAATTGATTTTGCTGCTAATACATTATCTGTCATTGGTAAGGGTAATAAAGAGCGAATACTCCCGATAGGAAAGTTTGCTGTGGCAGCTATTAAATCCTGGCTTACTGTCAGGGAGAATCATGTAAAAGATCAAGAAGTAGCTTTATTCATTAACAAGTATGGAAACAGAATATCGAATAGAGCAGTACAACAGAGACTAGATTATTGGAGCAAAGTTGTAGGTCTTAAATGTAAAATTAGTCCGCATACTCTTAGACACTCGTGTGCAACACATCTATTAGAATCTTCTGGCGACATTAGGGCTGTTCAAGAGTTCTTAGGGCATGAGGATATAAGCACAACACAAATATATACAAATATTAATTTTGAATATCTCAAGAAGGTTTACGAGAAAAGCCATCCTAGAGCTAGGAATCGGAAGTCATAAATTGATATTATTTAATCTTCTATGATATATAATTAATATCATGATTAAGCCAATTGAAATAAGGTACATTAAAAAAAACAACATACTATCGTTAACTTTTGAAGATGGCTTGAAAGAAAATCTAACCATTGAATATCTGCGATGTTTTTCACCATCTGCTGAAGTCAGAGGACATGGCCCAGGTCAAGAAAAACTCCAAAAAGGCAAAGAGGATGTGAGACTTGATAAAATTGAACCTGTCGGTAATTATGCAGTTAAGTTAGTTTTTGATGATGGCCATGACTCAGGGTTATACTCTTGGGAATATTTACACGAATTATGCAAAGACTACAAAAAAAATTGGCATGATTATCTAGATAGGTTAAATAAATCCGGATACGCCAGGAAGAAACCATGAATAAGAAAGTAATTATTACTGATAAGGCTCCGGAAGCTATAGGCGCTTATTCACAAGCTGTAAAGGCAGGAAACCTTATTTTTATTTCTGGCCAAATTCCTCTGGATCCATCTACTATGGAAGTAATATCACCTGTTTTTTCAGATCAAGTCGAACAAGTTATTAAGAATCTTGATGAAATAGTCAAAGAGAGTGGAAATTCACTTAATGATATAGTCAAAATAACAGTTTATTTAAAAAACTTAGAGAACTTTCAAGCTGTCAACCAAGCCATGGAAAAATTTTTTACTAAACCATATCCTGCCAGAGCAGCAGTGGAAATTAGCAAGCTTCCGAAAGATGTTGAAATAGAAATGGATGCAATTGTCTTGGCTCAATAGATAACTTTTTGAATATAAAATTAAAAGATAATGATTTGACTACATTGCCCGGAGTTGGTGTTGCCACTAAAGGCAAATTGGAAGAGCTTGGCATAAAAACAATCACTGATATAATCTTATTTTTACCATCACACTTACTCGATAAAACTTCCACTAGTAATCCCAATAATGTTACTGATAAACAAAAATGTATTTTTATTGGTGTAATCAAGAGCATCATTATAACCAAAGGTCNTAAAANATCTATGATTGTAAAGGTTAATGTAGATGGAATCGATTTACAGATTAGGTTTCTACACAAAATATTCATGTTCTCAAATTTAAAAATAGGTTTAAAAATTAGAATCACAGGCGTAGTTTATAAGCAATCTAAAACGTTGAGCATGATTCATCCAGAGGTAGAAATTATGTCTAGTGATGGTCTTGAAAAAATTATACCGTTCTATGACACCAAGAAGAAAGTAACGCAAGGAAAGATCAGGAAGATAATAAAATTCCTTTTAGACTATCTTTCTAATAAAAATAACAAAGATATTTTTATGGATGATCAACTTCTAAAACTTGAAATCCCTAATTATCTTGATGCTTTGTTGTTCTGTCATCTTCCATCCTCTAAAACTTCATATAACGAATCCCTAGAAAAGTTTTTACAAGGACGTAAAAGGTTTATCTTTGAGGAATTACTTGCCCATCGTATAAAAATTAATACTGAAATTAATTCGTCGTCAAAACAAANCGGGTACAAGTTCGATTATGAAAAATCAGATATTNANAAAATGATTAGCACATTAGGTTTTTCTTTGACTGACTCGCAAATTGATGTCTTAAATGATCTTGAAAAAGATTTTTCCAAAGGAACAGTCTCCAAGAGATTAATACAAGGTGATGTAGGTTGTGGGAAAACAATAGTTGCTGCCCTTGCTGCTTATATGTGTTATTTATCAGATCTTCAAACGTCTCTTTTAGTGCCTACAGAGATACTTGCTAACCAACATTATAAGAGCTTATTGAAAATATTTGACGGTACTAAAATCAACATAGAACTAATCACTAGCAGCGTTTGTAAAAGCGATAAGGATGTAATATATGAGAAAATATCATCTGGAGAGATTAATATAATCATAGGCACTCATTCGTTATTATCTGACAATATAAGATTTAAGAACCTAGGTTTAAGCATTATCGATGAGCAACACAAATTTGGCGTAAGACAGAGAGCTCAAATACATAAAAGTTCTAATAAAACTATCCAACCACATCAAATTATGCTGTCTGCCACACCTATACCAAGATCACTATCTCTAGTGTTATATGAGGGATTAAGCTACTCAAGGATTACTGATGTTCCAAAAGGAAGGAAGCCTGTTAAGACAGAATTAATCAATAAAATAAATAGAGAAGCTATATTTGATTTTGTAAAAGACGCTATAAATTCAAAACAACAAATTTTTTGGATGTGTCCTGCAATAGATAGTAATTCAGATAGAACATCCAATATATATGGAGTGTATGAAGAACTAATAGAAATTTTTCCGTCAGATAGAGTAGCTATCTTGCATGGTCAGGCTGAGCAGAGTGAAAATGAAATTAATATGANAAAATTTCATAAACATGATGCTGANATTTTGCTTTGTACNACNATGATAGAGGTAGGTATAAATATACCAAATGCAACAACTATAATCATAGAGGATGCTTCTAGATTCGGTTTATCGCAGCTTCATCAGTTACGGGGTAGAGTTGGAAGAGGTAGACAGCAAGGNTTTTGCTTTCTTATTTATGATGAAAAGAGTTCAGAGCTAAGTTTAAGTAGNTTAGAATCCCTTGTGAATACAAATGATGGTTTTAGTATAGCTGAGACTGATTTAAAGTTAAGAGGAGCTGGTGATTATTTTGGACAGAGACAGTCGGGTCAATATAATAATTTTAAATTAATNAATTATGAGGAGATACTAGATAATTTTACAGAAGTAAAAAAAATCAATAAAATATACTCTGAATTGACTGATACTCAAAAAAAGATATTATTATCACGATGGTCTCAACTCGNGAATAAAGGAATAGATTTATAGTGAAATTCGGTAAAGTAAAGAATTGGTTGNCTGAAAAGAATCTGAGCGGTCTAAATTATAATCAAAAACTATCTATTATCGATAATGAATCACTAACTAAAAGATTAGAATCTGAACCAAATAATAATTTTAGAGTTCATGTAATCTCTCAAAAAATCATTCATAAAAAAAGATTTTTCAAAAAATACCTCGCACAATTTTCAGGATATAATATAGAGAGAAAAGTTAAACTTACTTGTGAAAAATATCCAATTATTTTTGCTAAATCATATATTCCTATAAGATACTGTTATGGGAAAGAGAGCTTCATAAGGATATTAAAGAATAAATCTTTAGGTAAGTATCTATTAAAATCTCCTAGATTCAAAAAAGAATTAATTAGATATGAAATTGACAATGAGTATATACACAGAATAATTATTTATAAACATAAATTGAAGAGAATTATTGTGGACGAAATGTTTTCAAATGATTTTTCTCTTAAATCCATTTCACTAGTCAAGGCAAGGAATAAATTTTGAAAAACATTCAATCGGTTTCACCCACTCATCTCCACTATATTCACTATGGGTTACATAAAGTGATCGCAATTTACTATGTCTAGCAGATTGTATGTTAGTCATTGTATCCTCTACTAAAATAGTTTCGTTATAATCAATGTTTAAATAGTTTCTTAATAAATACCAAAACTGAATATCTTCTTTTATGTAATTAAAATCATGTGCCGAAATAGCTTCGTCAAAGTATTTATGAAGTGGATATTTTTCAAGTTTAAGGTCTAGTGTTTTTCTATGTGCATTTGTCACTAGAAAAAGTTTCATCCCCCTATTTTTCAATTCAATGAGCACATCTATTACCCCATCTTTGATTTTTATTTTAGAGACACTTAGTTCGCTTTTCTTTTCCTTCACAATATCTATTCCAAGTATATTTGACCAATAATCTAAGTCATACCAGTCTCTTGATCCTTTTTTGTAGTGGAACAGTGTATGAGTAATCCTAATNGCTTGATCTAAATCACAACCCTTTTCATTAGCATAGATTTGAGGCACATGTTTCTGCCAAAAAAAATTGTCATATGCTATATCTAGCAAGACGCCATCCATGTCTATGAGAAAATTTTTCATCCCTTTCAAATTCATAGTGATTAATGTATCATTTCTACTGTAAATTAACATTACTATCATGCCAAAAATTTTCCGTAAATCAGTTATTGCTCAAACCAGATTATTCAAAATTCAGGAGTTAGATATAAAATTTTCTAATAATGAACAGAGGACATATGAGACAATATCGGGCACTGGAGAGGGAGCTGTAATGATTGTACCGGTATTAGGTAATGACCTTGTCCTAATATCTGAGTATGCAGCTGCTGTAGATGATTATTCAATAACNTTCCCAAAGGGGAAAATAGATAAAGGCGAAACAATATTGGAAGCTGCTAACCGAGAACTCCAAGAGGAAATTGGCTACATGTCATCTAACTTAGAGCACGTTCATACACTTGATTTAGCTCCTGGATACATAGATCATAAAACCCATATAGTTATTGCAAGAGATTTGCAAAAATCTTCTCTGAGGGGCGATGAGCCAGAACCTTTAAAAATCATACAACATTCAATTGATGAAATTAAGAAATCTTATTGTCTTACTAATTACTCACACGTAGATTCTAGAGTATATTCATCTTTATATATTTTTTTTAACAGTCAAAATAACAAATGATAAATAAATTAATTGTTGAAACTTTACCTAAATTAATAAGTCTATGTGTTGAAGCAGGAAATTATCAAGTTTCAAATCACCTACAAGATAACAAATTCTCTTCTAAAGACAATGATACGCCACTAAGTGAAATTGATATCAAGTCAAATGAAATAATCTCATCAGGGATCAGAAAAATAGATAAAACATATCCTATAGTCTCTGAAGAACATTACGAGGATATCAATCCAGGAGATTCTTTTTGGATAATCGATCCACTTGATGGTACAAGAAACTATCTTAATCATGGTAATGAATTTTGTATAAATATTGCGTTCATTAAAAATGAATACCCTTCGTTTGGCTTGATCTACTCACCAATTTCTAAGATTTCGTATTATGCTATCGANGGAAGTGGGTCATATATTTTACGTAATAGTCAATCTTTATCGTCAGCATTGAAAATTTCTTGTAATACCTTTNATAGTAATGAACCTGGGAGTGATATCGAAGCTACAATTTTAACTAGTTCGTCTATGAATGCAAAAAAATTAGATTTAATAACTAAGAGATTTGTATCACCAAAAATTAAGAAGATGTCTAGTGCACTAAAATTTGGTTTGATAGCTACTGGCGAAGGTGATTTCTATCCTAGGCTAGGTCCTACGCATGAGTGGGACACTGCAGCTGGCCAATGTATTATTGAAGAAGCCGGGGGTTCTGTTGTAGATAAAAATATGTCTCGTTTGAAGTATTGTAAAAACAAGACATACTTAAACAATGAATTTTTTGCTATTGGAGATAAATCTTACGACTGGTCTGATTTAATTAAGTCTCTTTCTTGTTGATTGCTTGTGCTTTTTCGAATGCTTCTTTGTTGATTTTACTTAGTATTTTATATTTGCCCTGTTTGCCTTTATTCCATGTTATCGACTTGGTTTCATAGGGTTTTAGCTTATTATTCTCAGATTTTTTTGGCATTTTTATTTTTATGTTATCATATCACTTTGATTTGCTTATGTTAAAAAAATTGTTTGAAAATATATCCCCACCAAGGTTTTATGCTTTTTCGTGCATTATAATACCATGGTCTTTTGCTGCAAGTCTGCTTTTGATATTTTATGGAATTTATCAGGGATTATTTGTTGTACCTCCTGATTATCAACAGGGAGAAGCTTTTAGAATTATTTATGTTCATGTTCCAAGCGCATGGTTGTCGCTTCTGGCATATTCGGTATTGTTTGTGACTTCTATTATCTCTCTAATATGGAAAATTAAAGTGTTTGAAGTAATCACGATATCTTCAGCAAAGATAGGTGCTCTATTTACATTTCTAGCCTTAGTGACTGGCTCAATTTGGGGAAAACCTATGTGGGGTACATGGTGGGTCTGGGATGCCCGATTAACATCTGAGTTGATTCTCTTTTTTNTTTATCTATCTATAATATTTCTTTATGGTGCATTTGATGACGTGCGCAAGGGTTCGAAAGCAGCATCAATTCTTGCCATAATTGGTTTCGTTAATATTCCAATTATACATTTCTCAGTTGAGTGGTGGAATACNTTACATCAAGGACCTTCCGTGATGAAATTTGANACTCCTTCTATTGCAACTGAGATGCTATTCCCGTTACTCTATACCAGCTTAGGTTTTACATTTTATTACATCACAGCAGTTCTGATGTCTGCTCGTAATATGATAATTTACAGAGANAGAAACAGTCAGTGGGTTAACTCAATCTAAGCTTATCTTTAGTGATTTTAAACATAGATATGGTGANATAATAAGAAATATCAACAGGATTAAAGTCAAAAGAATTAATTCTGTGTCATATCCTAAATTTGCATTATAGTTATTTACTGCACTTGTTCCAAATATAAGTATAGGTATGTATAAGGGAAGTGAAATTATAGAAACAAGAATTTTTGAACGCTTTAACGACACTGTTAGTCCTCCTATAACACCGCCAATAAAACTCATGGCAAGCGTGCCTATAAATAGACTTGTCAAAAGTACAGATGTAGCGCCATGACTGACTCCAAGCAGAATAGCTAGTCCCGGAGAGAATATTACAATTGGTAGGCTCGTGATAATCCAGTGAGCAAGTATTTTTCCCAGAATGAAATCAAGTTGATTAGATTCGCTTGTAATTGACATTTCAAGAGAGCCATCATCATAGTCTTCTTTGAACATACTCTCTATATTCATAACACAAACTAACAAACAAGATAACCATATCATAAGAGGAATAATAGTTTTAATTATATTTGTGGATATGTACCCCACAGCAATNTTAAAAGAAATAAGTATGATAACTAAATAAATGAGAGGCATAAAAGCTTCATATCCAGATCTTCGTACTAATCTAAGTTCTCTNTTTATTATATTTATAATTCCATTCATTCTATTTTGTAATTTTTTATATTAACTTTTTCTTTTTTAATTTCTTTATGATTTGTAATGACAACCACNCCACTATTTTTAATGTGATCAAGAAGGATGTTATCTAGGATCTCCTCACCAGCTTGATCCAAACCACTATACGGTTCATCTAGTAGCCAGACATCATAGTCATTGATCATGGCTTTCATTAACGCAACTCTTTTCTGTTGGCCATGNGAGAGGTATTTAGCGAGTGTATTCATTTTTGAAGTAAGCTNGTATTTCTCGATTACAGATTTGATTTTTTTTATATCTTGATTATTACTTATAAATTGAAGATTTTCTAAAACTGTTAAGTTAAGTTTTATGCCATTTTTGTGCCCAAGTATAAAAACCTTGTCCATAAAATCATCATTATTAAATTTTATCTCACCAGCCGTTGGCTCCGTAAGACCNGATAATAGTTTTAACAATGTTGTTTTACCAGCTCCATTACTCCCGTAAATATTTAAAAAATCACCTTGTTTGATTTCAAGATTTATATCTTCTAGTATGCATACGTCATTCTTCTCGACAGAAATACCTTTAAGATTCAAAATATGATTATTCATCTTGTTACTATAATAATTTCTTACTTATAATTATTCCATCATGATCAGAGTATACATATTCATTTTCTTTAAATATAACTCCAGCAAAATTCAAATCTTTTCCGTATTCTCCCACATCTCTCTTTTCACTTTTTAATGGCATAGTGTTTAGGGCTTTAATGCCGATATCTATCGTATCAATTATATTGCTGTCTCTTATGCAGCCATTAATAATGAACCCTGCCCATCCATTCTCGTATGCTTTTTTAGCTAGATTGTCACCGAGTAACGCACATTTTGTAGAAGCATTTCCATCAATAACCATAACGTTGCCTTTAACTTTAGTGTCTAANAGTTTCTTAACGTATGAATTATCCTCTACCGCAACAACCGTCCTAATCTTTCCCATAAATATCTTTTGCTTGCCAAACATTTTAAAGATTGGTTCTGCAATCTGAATATCAGAATTTTCATCACAGAGGTCAGCTGTTGAAAAATGATTCATATTTTAATTCCTTTGTTGAGTTTATTTAATATTATTAAAGCAGGAATTGCTATTAATGAACAGAAAACAAAGTATAATTCCCAGTCAAAGAATTCTACAAGATATCCTGAGAAACCAGAGAAGAGAGTTCTTGGCAGTGACATTAATGCCGTCATTAAGGCAAATTGTGTTGCTGTAAATTGTTTATTCGTCATATTTGCTATAAACGCAAGATATGCAGTATATCCCATTCCAGCAGCTAAGTTTTCCAGNGATATTACAGTCATCAACAAATAAATATTATCCCCTATAACAGCAAGGAGNGAGAAACCTAGCGTGGCTATTGCTTGGAAAACACCAAATATGATTAATGATTGGTAAAGGCCTATTCTTAAAGCAATCAAGCCGCCCGCAAACGCTCCTACTAAAGTTGCGAATAATCCAAAGAACTTCACGACGGTACCTATCTCAGTTTTAGAAAAGCCAATATCAAGATAGAAGTTAGTACTTAGAGAATGTGCCATAGTATCACCAATTTTATACAAAAGTATAAAAAGCANAATCAGAATAGGAGTNAGAAAAATATTCTTAAGTATATTGCGTCTCGTTATCTTTGTTCGTTTATATCCATGACTAATTGNTCTACTAAATAAATTATTGTCAGAATTCAGAGAAAGAGNAAAACCATCTCTGATATGTCTGAGTCTGTCNGTGGCAATATTATTTACAGAAGTATATCTATCAAAAAATTCCACAAAAGGTTTAACAACGGTCTCTACAAAAGTAGTTGGCTTATAGCTACTCTTAGGTTCATCTGCAACTATAGTTATTAGCACTCCATACAGCATCACTAGAGCCATGAAGGCATAAACCATCTGATAGGACATATAATCAGCTAAGATTAGACCACCGGCACCAGCTGCCAACGCGCCAATTCTATATCCGAGTACATAAGCTGATGCACCAAGTGTTTGCTCTTGATCAGATAGAGATTCTCTTCTGTATGCATCTATTACTATATCTTGTGATGCGGATGAAAATGCTACTAGAACTGCTAAGATTGCAACATTAGTCGCGTTCATAGCTGGATTTGTCATTCCCAATCCAATGATTGTGATAATCAACATTATTTGTGTAACGAGCATCCAACTACGTCTTCTTCCTAGGGTTGATAAAGTGATGCCATCAAATATAGGAGCCCAGAGAAATTTCAGTGAGTATGGCAATCCAACAAGAGCAAATAGCCCTATTGTTGATTTGGAGATACCTTCATCTGTTAACCAAGCCTGTAAAAGAGTTATTGTTAGTAGCAAAGGAATACCTGATACAAAACCCATTGATAATGTTATGAATATTTTTTTCTGAAAATAAGGACTAGTTATTTCTATTAAATTATTAAACATTTTTATAACTCATAATTCATGATAAGAGGAGAGTGATCAGAAAACCTCTCTTTTTTATATATTTGCGCATTTTTTATTTTTATATGGCTTCCAGGCGTGAGTACTTGATAGTCTATTCTCCATCCAACATTGTTATCCCATGCTCTTCCCCTATTTGACCACCAAGTATAGTTGTCAGCTTTCTTATTTACAACTCTGAATGCATCTATATACCCAAGGCCATCGAATACTTTATCTAACCATGCTCTTTCTTCAGGTAAACATCCTGAATTTTTTTGATTAGATTTCCAATTCTTTATATCAATTTCTTTATGGACGATATTCCAATCACCACAAATTATACTAGGCTTATCTCTTGATTTAATTTTAATTAAATATTTTTCAAATACATCCATAAAAACATATTTTTGTTTTTGTCTCTCATCGCCAGATGATCCAGAGGGAAAATATACGCTCGATATATAACAGTCATCGTATTCAGCTTCAATAAATCTTCCCTCTTTATCGAATGTATCAAAACCTATTTTATTTTTTATCTTCATGACTTTTTTATTCGAATAAATAGCAACACCGCTATAACCTTTCTTCTCAGCCACTGACATGTATCTATCATATCCATTGAGAGAGTACTTTTTGTCATCAATTTGATCCTCTTGAGCCCTCACCTCTTGCAAACAAATATAATCTGATTTCTGTTTCTTTAGCCAAGCAAACAAACCTTTTTTTTCACTTGCTCTTATTCCACATACATTAAGNGTTAAAACTCTCATTTGTTTATATTGATCCTATGGTAATATAGTAATATTACTAAATTTAAGTATGAATGACCTCAAAAATAATTTTATTGAATTTGCTATTAACGAGCAAATACTTAGATTTGGTGATTTTGTTCTCAAATCTGGGAGAAATAGTCCGTATTATTTTAATACGGGTCTTTGTTGCTCTGGGTCTAAACTCAGATGCTTAGCAGACTTTTATGCAAATTACATNCAACAAAGCGAATTAAATTTTGATTTTATATTTGGTCCTGCATACAAAGGAATTACTTTAGCCTCTTCTATATCTTTGCAATTGAATAATCTGTTTTCAGTTGACAAACCCTTTTCTTCTAATCGCAAAGAGGAAAAAAAACATGGTGACTCTGGCTCATTGATAGGAAGCCCTCTTTCAGGAGAGGGACTTATAGTTGACGATGTTATTTCCTCAGGTTCATCCATCGAAGAGTCAATTAACATTATCAAAAAAAACAATGCAAAACCTATCTCAGTCCTGGTAGCGCTTGATAGAATGGAGTTAGGGAAAAAAAGAAGAGCTGCCTTTGANCTAGAAAGTGATAATAATATAAGCGTCCACTCCATTATAAATATAGAGGATGTTGTTGTTTATCTCAAAAAAAATGAAAGCGGTAATGACAATATTCAGCGTATGNAAGAATATCTTGATCAATTCAAAAGGTAATCACAAAATCAAACTTANCCCAACAGTTAGAGTAACAAGCTGATATACGANTTTAATAGTTTTATTATCTTTGCTAAGTGATAATTTTGCTCCTAAGTATCCACCAAGAAGGGAGCCTAATATTAAAGGAATTAATATGCTTGTATTAATTTCGGTGAGAAGGCCAAGTGCTATTGCTCCAACTAAATTATAAAAAAAACCCACAATGATCAACGTATAGGCAATTGCTGTTTTATAGTCCATCCCAAAAAAAATTATGAGNAATACTGTAAAAATCAATCCTGTTCCAGCTGATAATGAACCATTTAACATAGCNATGAGAGTTATTATTACAATCACAAATACATCACGAAAAATATTTCGTCCAATATGAGCAGTTTCTTCACCAAAACCTTTTGATAAAAACGAGTAAAGAGAGATCATTATTATTAACGNACCNAACATAATCCTTGCTATAGAGTCATCNATCATTGATATTATATTTGCTCCTANAACAACNCCTGGAATTCCTATAATTAAACACGTAATTATGAATTGATTATTAAAGCGTATCTTTCGNAANTACTTTAACGTTGCACCAACTCCCAATGCTACCGTAGCGACTTTGTGAGAAGCTAATGCGGTAATAAAAGATATTTCGTATAATAGTAGTATAGCTGGTAATTGTATAACACCAGCACCGCCACCCGAGAATGCTGAGAAAATGTTTGAGATCAGTGAAACTATAAAAAGTGAGAGATCCTCAACCAATTTAGTTCCTTCGAATCATAGTTCCAATACCTTCGTCCGTGAATAATTCGAGAATAACTGAATGATCTATTGTGCCATCAATGATTTGTACATGCTCTACACCTGATGTCACCGCTTCCAATGCAGAGTTGACTTTCGGCAACATCCCTTGCGACAAGATTCCTTTTTCTACAAGTTTCTTTACGCCATCAGTATTTATAGATTGGATAAGGCTTCCATTAGAATCCAAAATCCCTTGAGTATTTGTCAATATTAAATATTTGCTAGCTTGTAATATATGAGCTATTTTACCTGCAACTATATCTGCATTAATATTATATGTCTTGCCATCATCCCCAATTCCTATTGGTGCAATAACAGGTATAAAAGTTGAGCCGTCTAGTAATTTTACTACACCAGGATCAATACTTTTAACAGTACCAGTATTTTTAAAATCAATATTTTTAAATTCACCTTCTCCTTCAATCTTTTTAGCTCTTATTAATCCCCCATCTTTACCTGATAAACCAACGGCTTTCCCTCCTAAAGATGTAATTGTATTTACAATATCTTTATTTATTAAACCGCCTAAAACCATCTCTATAATATCTATAGATTTTTCATCAGTTATTCTCATGCCATTAGCAAAATTTGATTCTATCCCTTGCTTCTCCAAATGTTCAGTTATTTGCGGACCTCCTCCATGAATAATTACTGGATGACATCCAACTTGTTTAAGTAGCACTACATCCCTAGCGAAATTATTCTTCAATGCATCGTCTGTCATTGCATTTCCACCAAATTTAATAACAATTGTTGTCCCAGATAATTGTTGAATATAAGGCAAGGCCTCAATCAAAATCTTTGCGGTATTTGGTGTAACTTTAGAATTGTCTCTTAGAATTACTTCTTCTTTTTTCTTCATATCAAAATGGTATCGTTATACTGCTGTTCACTTTTAGAATAGCATCTCTAATTATATTTTTAATGTTATTTAGCATCTTTTCATCATTAGCTTCAAATCTCAACACTATATTCGATGAAGTATTAGAACATCTAATTAGAGCCCAACCATTCGGATAAATAATTCTCAATCCATCTAAATCATCAATTACAGCATCCTCGAAGGTGTTTAATTTAACAAATAATTTGAAAAAGTCAAAATGTTCATTTTCTCTAAATTCAATATTAATTTCTGGCGTAGAAAACGAAGCTGGGAGCCAATCAAAAGCTTTTTTTGGATTTTTCTCTTTAGACACTATCTCCAGCAAAGTAATAGCAGCAAAGATCCCATCATCAAAACCATACCACCCATCATTAAAAAAGATGTGCCCGCTCATTTCGCCAGCAAGTAATGCATTATTTTTTATTAATGACTTTTTAATATAAGAATGCCCAGTTCTTGATCTAATAGGAGTTCCNCCCATATCTAAAATTATCTTCTCTAGATTATCAGAACACTTAACATCAAAAACTACTTTTCCAATTTTTTTCGACAATAATGTTTTAGAGTAAACCATCATTAATTGATCTGGCCAGATAATATTAAATGATCCATCAATGACAATTAACCTATCTCCATCTCCATCAAAGGCAATACCAATGTCGCAATTACCTTTTTTCATTTCCGCTTTGAGTTGATCCAAGTTCTCCTCTTTAGTTGGATCTGGAGAATGATTAGGAAAGTTGCCGTCTACTTCTTCATTAATTATGGTAAAGTCTATATCAAATTCGTTTAACACTCTCCTTGCTACGTGACCTGTNACACCATTGCTGCAGTCAATACAGACTTTTAATTTTTCAAAAATACAAAATTTCTCNTTTATTTCCGAGATATAGTAACTAAGTATATCATTCTCATTTTTCAGGTTTCCTCTACGTTCAANAGGAATCTCTTCAACTTTTTCAACATCATGATATATCTTTTGTATTGCGTCTCCATATAAAGTGACATCATCTAAAACAATCTTCAATCCATTGTAGGATTTTGGATTATGACTTGCGGTTACCATTAAACCATTTTTAACGAAGAGTTTTTTAAGAGAATAATTCAATAGAGGAGTTGGTAATTGACCGATATCTATAATCTCAACATCGCTACACATCAGACCCCTGATTAGTGCATCCTTNAGTTCCTCGCTTGAGTGACGGCCATCCATACAGACGCAAATCTTTTTTGTTTTNAGATTCATGCCAATGACATAACCAATTTTCTCATATAATGCAGTATTGATCTGCTTTGGAAAAATACCTCTTATATCGTATGCTCTAAATATATTTCTATCTATTTCCACCTATTTCTTCCCAGATGAACCAAAACCACTTTCACCTCGTTCACTGTTTTCAAAATCCTCTACGACATCAAAGTCTGGCTGATTTACATTTATAAAAACCAACTGCGCAATTCGATCATACGGCTCTATTTCATAGTCTTCATTACTTCTATTCCAGCATGATATTTTTAGTTCACCTTGATAGTCTGAATCTATCAGTCCTACTAGGTTGCCAAGNACTATGCCGCTCTTATGACCTAAACCAGACCTAGGTAGTATTATGCCTGCATAATTATTATTATTTATATGAATAGCTATCCCTGTAGGGATAAGTTCTGTGGTTTGCTTNTTTACAATCAAGGGAGAAGTAAGAGACGCTCTCAAATCTAGACCAGCTGAACCTAATGTAGAAAAACTCGGAAGTTTACTGAGATTTTTGTCTAAGATTTTAAGTTTAATACTTTTAAGCATTTTTTCGCTGGAATGAAGACTTTTTAAAATACTCCTCAGATATGAAATCCACAATTTTAAATGCTAAATCAGTTTTTCTTTCTTCAGGAAAATTTCTTATGTTATCCCCCGTGACGATTGTTACCTCATTATAATCAGACTCAAACCCTAGCCCAAGATCATGATTAGCTATATTAGCTACTATCATATCAAGATTCTTTTTTTCGAGTTTTGTTTGAGCATTCTTTATCAACTCATCAGTTTCTGCAGCAAAACCGACGCAAAAAATATGAGGATAAGTTTGAGATATTTTCTTTAATATATCTNGGCCTCTTTTAAATTCAATTTGTAAAGTTTCCTTCTTTTTTTTATATTTTGTTTGTGAATAATTAACAGGCGTATAGTCTGAAATAGCTGCGGTAGAAATATAGATATCAGTTGCCGCGATTTTGCTTTCAACCTCATCATTCATCTGTTGAGACGTTTCTATNTTTGAAACATTGATTTTTTTTGGAACAATCTCATTGGTAGGCCCAATAATNAGGTCTACATTTGCACCCATTAATGCTGCCGCGTTAGCAATAGCTATACCCATCTTCCCGGAACTATAATTGCTTATAAATCGNACTGGATCAATTGGTTCTCTGGTAGGTCCTGCNGTTATTAGAATTTTTTTACCAGTNATATGGCTTATCTTACTAGNTGCAGTAATTTTCTCTAATATCATTTTTGGATCAATCATGCGTCCGTAACCAACTTCACCGCATGCATGGGTGCCATATCCAGTTCCTAACATTTCTATACCAGCATTTGATAGTTTGTTTATACTGTCTTGTGTAATTTTATTTTCCCACATCTTAGGATTCATAGCAGGAGCCACATATATTTTTTTGTCGAATGCAAGACAAATTAGAGACAAGATATCATCGCCATGACCATTCGCGAGTTTATTAATAAAATTNGCTGTACACGGAGCAATGAGCAAAATATCCGCCCATCTTGCTTCGTCAATATGCTTAAAATGTGAAACGGAAGTTGTATTTTTATCGGAGACTATTACCTTATTTCCAGATAATGCCTCTANCGTATTTGATGTTATAAAAGATTCAGAGCTATTAGTCATACAAACCTTAACATTACATTTTGATTTTTTCAGTAAACTAACTANTTCAGCAGATTTATAGGCAGCTATGCTACCTGTTACCCCAAGAAGAATATTTTTGTTTTCTAATAATCNCATAATTCACTGTATTGTAATATATTAAACTCGTGATAAGAAGGTTAATAATTTTGATATCTGGGGCTTAGTATGNCCACTCGTAATATTTATTCTCAACAAATCATTGTTTTTTGGCACAGTTGGGTACCTAATTGCCTGAATGAATAATCCATCATGCAGAGCTCTTTCCTGAATATTTTTGACTTTTTTTGGACAGCCAACCGTTATTGTTTGAATAGGCGTGATAGAATCTATAGNTATAAGTTTAGAGCNAATATTCTTTTTAAAATAAGTTATATTTGACTTTAATNTCTTTACAATATTTTTTTCAGATCTTATCAATTCAAGACTCCTTCTAGTCGTTCCGGCAATCACTGCTGGTAATGCTGTTGAATATATATATGGTTTAGATTTCTGTATTATCAAATCAATGATATCTTTATTACCCGCAACAAAAGAGCCTAATGTACCAATCGCTTTGCCAAAAGTTCCAATATAAGCATCTATTTTCAGATGTTTTCTATTGAAATAATTTAGACTACATGGAAAATCACTTTTTTTAGCTTCCAGCACTCCAAACCCATGTGCATCATCAACTATCAATCTAGTGCTATAAGCTTCAGAGATCTCAGATAATTTTTCTAAATCAGCAATTTCTCCAGTCATACTAAAAACGGAATCTGTATATATAATTATCTCCTCATTGTCATTCTCCTTTATCTTCTTAATCAAGTCGTTATAAGAATTATGTTTGTATCTAANTAATTTACATGTTGATAATCTTGTTCCTTCTACAATAGAGTTATGATTCATTTTGTCTTGAATTATAGTAACTTTTGAGTTTGCTAATGCATTTATAATNCCAACATTACATAGATAACCAGAGCTCATAACAACGCACGAATCAAAATGCAGCATTTTAGAGATATATTTTTCTAACATTAAATGTTCTTTTGTATAACCACTTATTATTGGAGATGAACCTGACCCCACTCCATATTTGCGTATTAACTTGATTGCACAATTTTTTATTTCTGGGTTATTTGATAAATTCAAATAGTTATTGCTTGAAAAATTAATATATTTCTTTTTNTCAATTACTACATTAGTNTCTTGTGCAGATGAAATAACTTTTCTAACTCGGTATAAGTCATTATCTTTAATATTCTTTAATGTTGATTTAATATTAATCACTTTTTAAGAGGGATTAATTTTGAGTTTTTTTAAGAGCACTCGATCATGATTAACGCCTGCATTCTTGGTTGTCAATAACTCCTCCCCATAAAATATAGAATTAGCACCCGCAAAAAAACATAATGCCTGCATTTGATCATTCATAGAATCTCGTCCAGCTGATAGTCTTACCATAGATTTCGGCATCGCTATTCGGGCGAGCGCAATAGTTCTAATAAAATCAAATTCATCTACATTCGTATTATCAAAATAAGGTGTTCCCTGAACTTTAACAAGTTGATTGATAGGAACAGATTCAGGATGTTCTTCAAGATTTGCTAGTACATGAATAAGTTTTATTCTATCTATTTTCTCTTCTCCGAGACCAAGTATCCCGCCGCAGCAAACTTTGATCCCCGCATCTCTTATATTTTGTAACGTATCTAGTCTATCCTGGTAAGTTCTTGTTGTAACTACTTTCTCATAATACTCTCTTGAGGTATCAAGATTATGATTATAGTAGTCTAGTCCAGCTGATTTGAGAGCTTGTGCTTGAACGTCTGTTATCATACCAAGAGTTACACAAGATTCCATCCCAAGTTTTTTTACTTCTTTTATCATGTCTGTTATTTTTTGAAGATTAGAGTCTTTTAGATTTCTCCATGCAGCACCCATACAAAATCTAGATGCTCCATTATTCTTAGCTATTATGGCTTGTTCTCTAACTTCATCAACAGATAAAAACTTTTCTAAACTGAGGCTCGTATCATATTTTATGCTTTGTGAGCAATACTTGCAGTCTTCTGGACAACCGCCTGTTTTAATGGACATTAAAGTAGATATCTGAACAGCATTAGGGTCATGATATTTTCTATGAATGTTATGAGAATTCCATATCAGATCATTAAATGGAGAATCGTAAATTGTCTCTAACTCATCCAAACCCCATTTCTTTTTCACTTCGTCACTCATGATATAAATATATAATTAAATATTAGACCAAAAGTAATTGTTAATCCAAACAAATTATTATTTTCAAAAGCAGAGATGCATTGAAAAGGAATTCTGTGTTTTGCTAATCCTCTCTGATAAAGTATGAATAATAATGATACAAATAAAGATAAATAGAACAGAGTATTAAATGAGTTAGTAATACCGATTATCAAAAATATTGCGATTACAATTAGTTGAATGTAAAAGGCATATATATAATCTTGATCACCAAAAAAGACTGCTGATGATTTAACACCAATTTTTAGATCATCTTTTTTATCAGCCATTGCATAATATGTATCATATGCTACAGCCCATAATATTGTAGCTAAGTAAAGCAAAATACACTCATATGTAATTTCACCTTTTTCAAGAATAAAAACCATAGGAATACTTGATCCAAAGGCAATACCAAGTATGAGTTGTGGAACTTTAAAGAATCTTTTCATAAGTGGGTAGCTCACTATCAGCAGGAATGAAAAAATTGCGTAAAAAATAATTTTGAAGTCTAGCATCACAAGTAATAGAAAGCATAATGATATTAATATTAAAAATAATACTAATGCTTCTTGATTTGTTATTTGGTTATTAGCTAATACCCGATCTTTAGTCCTCTCTACTCTTTTATCGAAGTCTTGATCAAAATAATCATTAATAACACATCCCGCAGATCGTGTTATAACAATCCCAATAAAAAATATTATTACATAAAATATATTTGGAGAACCTGATGTTGAAATGAGGAAAGCCCAAACTACAGGCCACATTAACAAATAAAATCCAATAGGTTTATCAACCCTCATTAACTGTAGATAGAGTTTAAATTTTTCCATCTAATCCCATTTGGAAATATTTGTGGATAATTTCATCCTGATTTTCAAGTAACCAGTCTATATCTGGCTCATTCTTCATAGCTTTTTTTATTGCGTTTGCTGTCGCTTTCCGATGAATATCAAAAAGAATTTTATGATCTAGTTTATCGTCTTCCGCTACGGATGGGTTAAGCCAGACTGAAACAATAATTCCTAAATCATTTACTTTATCCTTGGGAATATCACCATCTTTGATAGAATCTAGTACTCCATTAGCAATTGCNCCTTGGACTGTACCCATCAAAATATTTGTATAACGATTATTATTCACAGTGACTTTGCTTACCATTATTGTAGGAGGCCTTACCATAATATCAGTATTCATGATTGCTAAGACCTTTGAATGNCCCTTTGATTGANTACCCATAAGTGTTGCAAAGGCTGTCCCGAATGGACCATCCATTTCACCAATCACCACTTCGGGTTCAGCAGCAGTCCCTGGAGGTCCTCCTGCAACCAGTGATTCACCAACCCTCATTATAATTTTTTCTGTCATAGTTACACCTTTAATATTTTTATGATTATAATATATGTTAAATCAAATAATTGATAATAAAATGACAATAAAATCTTACAAAAANATACATCCAAAAATTCATGAAACAGCATATATTGATGAGCAATCCTCAGTAATTGGAAGTGTCGAAATTGGAGAAGATAGCGCGATGTGGCCTCAAGCAGTAGCAAGAGGTGATATAAACCCAATCACTATAGGTAAAAGAACGAACGTCCAAGATGGAACGATTATTCATGTTACACACAAAAGCGATTACTCTCCCGGGTATGAGGTAAGANTCGGCAGCGACGTCACAATTGGTCACTCAGCAATAATTCATGCTTGTAAGATAGAAGATAGAGTTTTGGTAGGCATGGGTTCAATTATCCTTGATGGAGCAATTATCCAACATGATGTTATGCTGGGCGCTGGTTCATTAGTTGGACCTGGGAAGACACTTGAAAGTGGTTTTCTGTATCTAGGTTCTCCNGCTAAAAAAATTAGAGAGTTAAATGAAAAGGAGCTTAAATTTTTAGTCTATTCCGCAAAAGGATATGTAGAACTCAAGAATACTTACATGGACTAATAGCCAATTTTGGACTTAACAGTTGATGTTGTTGGCATAAAATCATTCCAAATATTATATGATAAAGCTGCTTGTTCGATCAGCATTCCAATCCCATTAATTGTTTTTTCTGCACCACACTGTTTGGCCCATTCCTCAAATTTTGTATCTTTATTAGAATAAAATAAGTCATAAGCAACACTCTTATCTTTGAATATATTTGGTGGAAAACAAATAACATCATCNATGATGTTAACAGACGTACAATTGATAATTAGGTCGTATTTTAATTTGTTATCAAACTTTATAATATTTTTACTAGTTTTATATTTATCGAGTATTTCTTCAACTTTCGATTCAGTCCGATTATAGATTGATAGTTGTGTTGATGACAATTTTAAATCATCAAGAACTTTAATTATCGACTTCGCTGATCCACCAGCACCNAAAATGAGAATTGATATATTTTCCAAATCAATTTTGTTATTAGATAAATCTTTTAAAAAACCCAAACCATCGGTGCTAAAAGATTGAAGATTTCCATTTTTTTTNAATAGTGTATTACATGACTCAGATTTTCTAGAGTAATCATCAGGTTCATCAGATAAATTATAAGCCATCTCTTTAAACGGTAACGTGATGTTTAAGCCTATACCATCATTTTGAAAAAACTCTTCTACATCTTTATTGAAACTATCTATTGTAGATTCTATTTTTGTATAGCTGATATCGATGCCATGCTCTCTTGCAAATATTGTATGTATTTCTGGTGATAAACTATGTTTGATCGGATTGCCGATTACACCAAGTTTTTTCATTTCAACCATTTCGCTGCATCTTTAGCAAAGTATGTCAATATAGCAGATGCGCCTGATCTCTTTATACAGGATAGTGATTCTATCACTACTTTTTTTTCATCAAGCCATTTTTTACTACTTACTGATTTGATCATCGAATACTCGCCACTAACTTGATAAGCGAATACTGGAATATTAAATTTATCATTGATTTTAGATATTATATCTAAGTAAGGCATTGCAGGTTTGACCATAACAATATCGGCTCCTTCACTAATATCTAATTGAACCTCATTCAAAGCATCTCTGGTGTTCGCGTAATCCATCTGGTATGTATCTTTATTGTTAGAGCCAAGATTTTTGGATGAACCGACTGCATCACGAAATGGACCGTAGAAGTTCGAGGAATATTTTGCGGTATATGCAAGTATCATAGTGTCTTTTAGTGATTTCTTCTCCAACGCTTCTCTAATTTTTTTGACTCTTCCATCCATCATATCAGAAGGAGCAATTACATCTGCTCCAGCTTCTGCATGACTAAGTGCTTGTTGGACTAAAATTTCTACTGTCTCATCATTAAGTATTTTNCCTGATTTAGAGATCACTCCGTCTTGCCCATGTGAAGTATACGGATCTAGGGCAACATCACTTATAATTAAAATCCCTTCAACTCTTTTTTTTATTTCTCTTATTGCTCTTTGGACTAAACCATCGGGATTAAATGACTCGCTTCCATCAGATGATTTCAGTTTATTGCTAATGCTTGGGAAAAGAGCTATGGCTTGAATTCCTAGATTCTTGATTTTCTTAACTTCAGATACTACCTTATCTATAGAAAATCTACAGATATCAGGCATGGACGCTATTTTCTGAGTGATATTTTTCCCTTCTACAATAAATATTGGCTGTATTAAGTCATGTGCTGATAACCTGTTTTCGCGAACCAAGTTTCTTATTTCTGCGGATGATCTTAAACGTCGTAATCGAGTATTTGGAAATCTTTTTTTCATTATCATACCATTATACTTTTTATTGTATGAGAAGATGATATATTAATCTATCATGAATTAAAACATAGGAGATAAGCATGGCTATTTGGTTTGACGATTTTAAATTAGAGCACGTAATCTCGTTGAGAAATAATAACCTCAACAAACATCTCGGCATAGAATTTACAGAACTTGGGGATGATTATATTATCGCAAGAATGCCCGTTGAGGACTTCACAAGACAATCAAGAGGAATATTGCATGGTGGAGCATCTTGTGTTTTAGCTGAGGCCTTAGGAAGTATTGCATCTAATATGTGTATCGACATGAGAAAACAAAAAGCTGTTGGGCTTGAAATCAATGCCAACCATGTTAGACCGGTATCTAGTGGTTATGTTACAGGTAAAACCACTGTTGCTAGTTTAGGAAGAACTGTTCATGTTTGGAATATAGATATTTCTAACGAACAAGGAAAATTAAATTGTATATCACGGTTAACTACTGCAATAGTGAACCTTAATGAGGAAGAAAAAAAAGTCAATACCGAGCTAGTTGAGAGTCTTTTATCATCTTAAAGATATTTCAATAAATTTTTCTCAAAAGATTTGAATTGTTTAGATTTGCTTGCACTCCACTTTACNNTTGGAGGTAGCGACATTAGTATTGACTCTGCACGTCCTCCTGATTGCAAGCCAAATGTTGTTCCTCTATCATAAAGCAGATTAAACTCCACGTATCTGCCTCGTCTATAAAGTTGAAAATCTTTTTGTGATTTCGTAAATCTACTTTTATATCGTTTGGTAATTATTTGGATATATGAGTTAATGTAGCTATCAAGGACATCAATAATAAAATTACAATGTTTTTCCTTACTAAGGTTATTAAGATTATCGAAAAATATTCCACCTACACCTCTCCTTTCATTTCTGTGAGGTAAATAAAAATATTCATCACATTGTTTTTTGAACTTTTTATAATAACTCTTATCATGCTTATCGCACATTTTTCTTGCATTGGAGTGCCACAGAGTTATATCGTCTTGGAATGGAAAGTATGGCGTTAAATCATACCCGCCGCCGAACCACCAAATCTTTGGATTGACGTAAAAATGTCTGACGTTTAGGTGAGAGCATGGTACATGCGGATTGTCGGGGTGAACTACGATAGATATACCAGTGGCATGGAATTTTGATTTATTTACTCTGAGTTTTTTTGATAATGCACTTTTGGGCAGTATAGTTCCTGTGATCGAAGAGAAGTTAATTGCCGCTTTCTCAATTATTTTACCATTTAGTAATTCTGTGCTAACGCCTCCTCCCTCTTCGTGATATTTCCATCTAGTAGAGTTTTTTGTTACTTTTCTGTCTTGAGAGGTAAAAATCCTCCTTATTTCCTTATGCTTTGTCTTAAGCTTTTTTTCTATATCCAGAAAATTCAATATTAGCTCCTCACAATTTCCCCTGTTAACATATCTCTAATTATACTAGGACTCTCCGAACCACCAAGCGATCCTTCCACAATATACTCAATAGAGGATGAGAAAATTTTCTCTATTTCAGCTTTGTCTTTCGAAGGTAACACTTCACTAAGGTTAGCGCTAGTCGATATCAAAGGTTTGCCGAAATCAATACATAATTTTTTTACAGTTTCATGTTCAGAAATTCTTATTGCCACTTTAGCTGTAATCGCATCTTTAAGCCAAGGAGGACAACTTTTATCAGAAGGAATCAACCATGTCGAATGGCCTGGCCATGAATCTATCACAGACCTATTTAAACTTCTCACATCTACAAGCTTCTCTATTTGTGCGATATCTGATCCAACAATTATCATTGGTTTATTGGAAGGCCTATTTTTTATTTCATAGATTTTATTTACTGAAGACTCATTCCATGGATCACATCCAATTCCATAAATCGATTCCGTGGGATAAATAATAATCTCGCCATCATGTAAAAGATTTGATGCGGTGTAACTATCAATTGTCTGCATATTTATGATTTTCTTCTTCTGAAACGTGCTCTTCGTTTTGGTGCATTTTTAAGCATTTCCAAACAAACTTCTTCTGATAATGATTTTGGGTCAGTATCTTTTGGAACCCTAACATTTTTCTTTCCATCAGTTACATACGGACCGTAAGGACCATTAAGGACTTTAACTCCTGATTCTTCAAATATATTAATCTCTTTATTAGCATCAATTTCTCGTTTTTCAATAATGAGCTCTATTGCTTCTTTTTCATCTATCTCAAAAATATTCTTATCTTTGACTGAAACATTTGTTTTATCACAATTAACATATGGCCCATAAGGACCTATATTTATTCTTATATCTTTACTTTCAAATTCACCTATTTTCTTTGGCAGTTCAAAAAGCTCTAGAGCGTGTTCCATAGTAATACTATCAATATTCTTCTTAAGCTCTGGTGTTAGTGCCGCCCATTTCGGTTTTTCTTCATCTTCCCTAGTTCCCATCTGTATTGTAGGACCATACTTCGTCAGTCTTACGGTCACAGGTCTTCCAGTATCTGGATGTGTACCTAAATCTTTCAGTTCTCTTAGTTCAGAAATATCTACCGTTTCAAGTTTGTTCTCTAAGTTTGCTCTAAATGGCTCATATGTATCTTTGATGCAGTTAAGCGTCTCTTTTTCACCATTTGCAATTTCATCAAGATAATTCTCTAGCCGTGCGGTGAATTCAAAATCAACTAAGTCATTACCAAAATGTTTAATGAGTGTATCACAAACAACTTTAGCGAGTGCTGTAGGCTGGAAGTTACTCTTTTCTGGATCAACATAATTACTATCTAGAATCTTAGATATTATAGTTACATATGTAGAAGGCCTTCCTATACCAAGTTCTTCCAGCGCCTGAATCAAGCTAGCTTGATTATATCTTGGTGGTGGCTGCGTGAATTTCTGCTCAGTTTTAACTTCTTTAATGTCAAGCACATCATTTGTTTTAAGTTTTTCTAGAATTTTTTTGTTGTCTTCTTTTTGCGAATTATCAGACAGATCATATATTTTTTTAAAGCCATAATCCTTCAAATAAGAGCCACTGTACTTAAACAAGTATTTATTATTAAGTTCCAATTCCATTGACACTTGATTATATACGGCATCTTTCATTTGAGACGCAACTGTTCTTTTCCAAATAAGCTCATATAATTTAAATTCTTGATCATCAAGAAACCCTTTAATTTTATCTGGCGTCAAATCTATTTGTGTAGGCCTAATTGCTTCATGTGCTTCTTGTGCGTTTTTGATCTTTTTCTGATATTTTCTGACTTCACCATATGCTAAATCAGGATGATTTTTATCCAAAAACGAATTGATGTCTTTTAGACACTCATCAGAGAGATTCGTAGAGTCTGTCCTCATGTATGAGATAAGTCCTGTAACTTCATCACCATCCAGTGCTACACCTTGATATAGTCGCTGCGCTACACTAGAGGTTTGCTTTACAGAAAAACCCAAACTTGAATAAGCTGTTTGTTGTAAAGACGCGGTAGTGAAAGGAGATTTCGGTTTTAGTTTTCGTTCTGATTCCTTTACAGATTTTATAGTTATTGTCTTACTCTCTTCTATAGCCTTTTTAAGTTCAGATGCTCTGGTTTCATTCTCAATATTTGTGATATTTTTATTTTTGACCTTCTCACCATCAATAGATACTAGTTCTGCATCAATACATTCGCCATTCTTGCATGCATTCAGTGACAAAATCCAAAACTCAATAGGTACAAATTTATCTATTTCTTTCTCTCGTTCTACTATAAGTCGNAGAGCAGGACTTTGAACCCTACCTCCTCTTGCTAGCCGGCTTACTTTTTTCCAGAGAAATTCTGAGATATCGTATCCCATGAGATAATCGAGTGTTCTTCGAGCGAGGTATGCGTGCCATAGGTCGCTAGAAATTTCTCTAGGATTTTCAAGCGCCTCCGTTACAGCAGTTTTTGTTATTTCGTTGAACGTTACGCGATGAACATTTTTCCCATTTAATAGTTTAGCTTTATCCAGTATGTCGTATATATGTTTGGAGATTGCCTCTCCCTCTCTATCTGGGTCTGTTGCAAAGTAGACAGTCTCAGCTTCTTTTGATGCTTTTTTTATTTCGTCCATAACAATCTTTTTTTCTTTTGTTATTTTCCAAACAGGAGCATAGTTATCCTCAACATCTATTCCTTTACGCGAACTAGGCATTAAATCCCTAACATGACCTACAGACGCTAGGACTTTATAATCTTTTCCAAGAAATTTCTCGATAGATTTTATTTTTGTTGGAGACTCAACTATTAGTAAATTTTTCATTCAACATCACACTAGTTATATATTTTTTTAATTTATACTATTAAAATGATAGATAGTTCAATATTTTTTTGAGATTTTTATTTTGGCTAAATTACAAGTTTTACATTTTCCTGACAGCAGACTGAGACAAAAAGCCAGTAAAGTCACTGTTTTTGACGAAAAATTAACCGAGTTTGCTAACGATATGCTAGAGACGATGTATTTCTCAAAAGGTATTGGTCTAGCTGCTGTTCAAGTAAATGTTGCAAAAAGGGTCATAGTTATAGATGTTAGTGAAAACAGAGATGAACCGCTTTTTCTTGTTAATCCTGAGATAATAGATAGACAGGAACCTATAAAATTTGAGGAGGGGTGTTTATCAGTACCTGGTTTCTATGAGAAAGTCGACAGATTCAATGTGATAGAATTTGAAGCTCAGGATTTACAGGGAGAAATTTATAAACAAAAAGCAGNAGGTCTACTTGCTGTCTGCATACAACATGAGATAGATCATCTTGATGGAAAACTTTTTGTTGATTACATTTCGAATATGAAAAGAGATAGAATAGCAAAAAAAATTAAAAAACTAACCGAACAAGGCAAATTAGAAACAAGAAACGATGTGCCGTATTCTATCTAGAATGTGAAAAACTTTAATATAATATACTTTGGTAGCCCTTATTACTCTTGTAATGTCTTACAGTCGATTTTAGATAGTAAATTTAATGTCACATCTGTTGTTAGTCAAAAGACNACNTATNGGAGACGGAATAAAAAAAAAGANACCGCGATCACATCATTCGCGAATGATAATAAACTNAGAGTTTTTACTCCAGAGTGCCTGAGTGATAAGAATTTCCTTAAAGATATAGAAAATCAGAATCCAGATTTTTTTATACTTTTTTCTTATGGGAAAATACTTAAGAACGAATTATTGAAAATACCAAAATACGCTTCTATAAATATCCACTGTTCTTTATTACCTCATTGGCGAGGTGGCGCTCCAATCCAAAGAGCATTGCTAAACGGCGATGAAACAACCGGTGTAACTTTTTTTGCTATTAATGATTCACTAGATCGTGGAAAAATTATCAAAAGTTTTGAATACCACATAAAATCCTATGATAATGCAATAACACTTCAAGATAAGTTATCCTCTATCGCTGCAGAGAACATAGAAGATATTATTAGGTCATATTCTGAATTTAATCTATTCACCCAGAATGAGGAGAGAGCAACTTACGCTAAGAAGATACAAAAAGAGGAAGCAGTCATTAACTGGGAATCATCGTCCCAAACTATAATAAGACAAGTCAAGGCATTTGTTGAATGGCCAAAAGCTCATGCAATCATAACTAATTGTGAATTAAAAATTTTAGATGCCTCTATTTCTGATCTCAATAGCAGTCTTTCCTGTGGCGATGTTGTTAAATTCTCGAGAGATAATCTCTGTATTAAAACTGGTGATGGAGTAATTGATATTATCAAGCTTCAATTACCCGGTAAAACACCCATCAACATAAGAGATCTATTTAATTCAAACTCTCCGCTATCTAACAACCTTAAGGAGATTAGTAAAAAATAAGATATACACTTCTTTAATTTAGTGTAGAATGAAATCGTATATTTGGACCTTAATATATTATGAAGAAAATTCTAGTCTTCGGTGGGGGTCAAGTTGGCTCATCGGTTGCCAAGATACTCTCTGATGATGGTAATGANATTACCCTCGTTGACTATGACAAAGATGTTCTCAACAAATTAAAAGAGAACATTGACATAAAGACTATTCATGGCCTTGCTTCGTATCCATCAATCCAAAAAATGGCTGATGCTGAAAACTGCGATATGGTTATAGCTGTCACCGGCAGTGATGAAGTGAATATGGCTGCCTGTCATGTGGCAAAGACTATATTCAATATTCCGCGAAGGATTGCTAGAATAAGAGCTAATGAGTATCTTCACGAAACGAACGGTTTTGATAAGAAAACTTTTTCAATAAATGATGTTATAAGCCCGAGTATCCTCATAACAGATTATGTAAAAAATATAATTGATCATCCTGGTGCATTTCAGGCTTTTAAATTTGCCTCTGGTAAAGTACAGGTTATTGCCGCAACGGTTTTGTCAAATGGTCCATTGTCTGGTAAAAGATTATCAGAGTTTCAAGAACATTCTCCTAACCTAGAAGTAAAAGTTGTGGCTATAAATCGCGATGGGAAAGTGATTATCCCTGATGAAAACACATTTATTATGCCTGATGATGATGTTTTATTTATTGCTACAGAGGATAATATGAAATTTATGAGCGAACTTAGGAAAATGACGGATAAACCTCATAATGTAATGATTGCTGGCGGCGGAAGAATTGGAGCAGCATTAGCTACGAAGCTCGAGTCGTTGTATAGTCTAAAAGTCATAGAAAAGAATAAAAATACAGCAAAGTTGATATCAGAAGCATTATCATCTGCAGTTGTTCTAAATAGTGATATTGCTGATGAAAATATGCTACGCGATGAGAGTATCGAGGATGTTGACTATTTTTGTGCTGTCACAAGTGATGATCAGGTGAATATTCTCTCTGCAAAACTTGCAAAAGAGATGGGAGCTTCTAAAACAATTTCTATTGTTAATAAATCTTCTTATAGGAATCTTGTTTCTAAAGAAATTGATATTGTGGTATCTCCTGAGGACGTTACACTAAGTTCGTTACTTGCAGCTGCTAGAACAAGTGATATTGTTAGCGTTAACAGAATTGCTAATTATGATGGTGAGTGCATGGAGATTATAGCTCATGGAAATGATAAAACCTCCAAGATTGTTGGAAAAAGAATCTCACAGTTAAAATTGCCTTCGTCAATTGTAGTGGGGGCCATTGTTAGAAAAGACAACGTGTTACTCGCTAACCATGATTTAGAAATTGAATCTGATGATCACGTAATTATATTTATTTTTGATCGTAAAGAAATACCAAAGATTGAGAAAATGTTTCAAGTTAGCGTTGGTTTCTTCTAATTTATGAACTATCTAATGATAAACAAGATTATTGGCATTATGTTGATGATGTTTGCTGGGACCTTGATGATTCCAATAGTTACCTCATTATCATTTTCAGATGGAAATCTCCAAACCTTCATTGTTTCATTATTAGTATTCTTTTTTATCGGCATGCTCCTTTATTTTCCTAATTCTAAAATTAAATCATCAGATATTAAATCTAAGGAGGGCTTCCTAATTGTTGTCTTATTTTGGCTAATTCTAAGTCTCTTTGGAAGTCTTCCTTTCATTCTTGATAAAGATTTATCGCTTAGTTTTGTTGATGCTTTGTTCGAATCTATCTCAGGATGGACTACTACAGGAGCAACCATCATTGATGATTTGGAAAATCTATCTCCATCTATACTTATATATAGACAAATGCTCCAATGGCTTGGAGGTATGGGAATAGTAATCTTGGCGTTAGCAATATTACCCATGCTGGGTGTTGGTGGTATGCAATTATACAAAGCTGAATCTACTGGTCCTATCAAAGACAATAAAATATCGCCACGCATAGCTGAGACAGCAAAGAGTCTTTGGAGGGTGTATATTGGCCTCACCATAGCGTGCGCTTTATTATATTTTTTTGCAGGAATGAGTATCTTTGACTCTGTTGCTCATAGTTTTTCAACAATAGCTATAGGCGGATTTTCCACATATAACGACAGTATTGGTCATTTTAATAGCCCTATAATCGAATTTGTCTGTATAATATTTATGCTTTTAGCAGCTCTAAATTTTATTCTTCACTTTTTAGCGATGAAATCGGGGAGCATAGCAATATATTTTAAAGATACCGAGGTCAGGTCTTTTACTTTTATAATTATTATTTTTCTTTCTCTGATTTATGTATTTCACTTAGTTAATAATTCAGACATACCACTGAGACATATTATTTTTCAACTAATATCATTTATAACTACCTCTGGTTTCACATCAACATCATACGAATCATGGCCATCTTTCATAGTTTTTACGCTCTTGCTGGTAAGTTTTTTTGGTGCTTGCGCCGGATCGACAGGGGGAGGTATAAAAATAATTAGGATTGTGTTGGTATTGAAGTTACTTAAAAAAGGTTTACTAAGAACTCTGCATCCTACTGCGCAAGTCCCTGTTAAAATTAATGACCAAGCTATAAGCGATGAAGTAGCATCTAATATTTATGATTTTATAGTCTTTTACATTCTCTCTTATATGATTTTATCTTTTCTTCTTCTTATATTTGGCAATGATATTGCTACGTCTTTTTCGTCTGTAGCATCATGTCTAAATAATCTAGGACCAGCTGTAGGAGATGCCGCAAATAGTTACAGCTCGTTATCATCATCATCAAAGTACGTATTAAGCTTTACCATGATTTTAGGAAGGCTAGAAATTTATACTCTTTTAATAATTCTCACACCATATTTTTGGAAATACTAAAATCATCAGATGGATAAACATAAACCTTTTTTAACAAAACGCAATCCTCTTAATATTGATCATAATGAGTCGGAGAGATTTAANCTAAAATATTTACTACCAACTTACTGGCTTACCTGGATAGGAATATTATTTTCATTATTGTTAGTTTTTACTCCTCAAGCTTTAAGAATACTCATAGGCAAATTCATAGGCTTATGTATTTATACATTCAATAAAAAGAGGGTAGATATTGCAAAAACAAATATCAAGATGTGTTTTCCAAACATGGATAATGCATCAATTGAAAATATGACATTTAAATATTTCTCTAACTTAGGCAGAACTTTTACTGACTTCCCTATCTTATGGTGGAAAAAAGATGAGGCTGTNCAAAAAATTATTGAAGTAAAAGGAATAGAAAATATCAGTCATGAACTAGCTAAAGGCAAGGGTGTAATCGCGCTCACAGCACATTCCGTCTCTCTTGATTTTGCGGGTCGTTCATTATCAAAATATCCAATAATCAGTATGTACAAACCATTCAGAAATGATTTAATTAACTGGTTTGTAGGACAATCAAGAAGCAAGAAAACGGATAACGCATCGGTCTTTCCTAGAGATAATTTTCCATTTAAAAATGTTCTTCAGGCTCTTAAAAAACCTAATGTATTTTTCTATGTAGGTGATGAAGATCTTGGTTATGAGAATTCTGAATTTGCTGATTTCTTTGGTCAACAAAAGTCTACGTTAGTCGCGATAAGAAAGATTGTTGAAATAACTAATTGCTCTGTTGTCCCTGTATTGAATCTTTTTGATTCAAAATCTAGTAAATATATTACATATATTGACAAGCCACTATCAGACTTTCCCTCAGATTCAATTACATGTGACGCAAGGTTAATAAACTCCTCATTTGAGAAATTAATTAATATAGAAAAAACTGAGTATATGTGGAGTTTGCGTTTTTTTCAAACAAGACCTANGAATGTTGATTATCCTTACAAGAAACTCTGATATATAATAGGTTAAATGAACTTGTANCCAGAAATTAATCCATTTGATACTTTTATGTTGCAAGCAGATGATTTGCACAAAATATATGTAGAGCAGTCAGGGAACCCAAATGGCGCACCCGTTGTTTTTCTTCATGGAGGGCCTGGCGCAGGATCATCTCCTCTTTATAGAAGATACTTTAATCCAGCTAAATACAGAATAATAGTCTTTGATCAACGTGGTTGTGGCAAATCTACACCCTATGGCGCTTGTGAGAATAACACTACCCACGATCTAATCTCAGATATAAAACTTATTCTATCCAAACTCAACATAGAAAAAGTAAACATCTATGGGGGGTCATGGGGTTCAACGCTCGCTTTATTATTTGCAGAAACTTATCCTCATTTAGTACACAGCCTAGTTCTAAGAGGAATNTTTTTGTGTAGAAAAAAAGACATTCAGTGGTTTTATCAGAGAGGAGCTAANTCAATCTATCCTGACTACTGGAGAGCATTCATATCTGGTTTAGATACAAATGAACAGAAAAATATTTTACATAGTTTCTATCACAAGATTCATTCTGGTGACATGGATTCATCGCGTAAATATTGTAGACAGTGGTCTATGTGGGAAGGAAGGTCATCAACTTTAAAACCATCTAGTACAGTCGTTGATGCTTTCGATGACTGTTCAATATCGTTGGCAAAAATTGAGACACACTTTTTCTATAATGATTGTTTTATAGAGGAAAATCAGATCATTAAGAACATAGATTCTATAAAAAATATACCATGTCACATCGTTCATGGTAGATATGACATTGTTTGTCCTTTTGACCAAGCTTATGATTTACATGCAGCATATAGAACATCAGTTATTCATGAAATTAGAGACGCAGGACATTCTTTACTCGAAGAAGGAATTACAAAAAAAATTTTAGAAATCTATCATAATGATGAAGAATTTATTACTTAAAGTAACTTTCTTCTCTATATGCCTAGGTAGTTGTTCTTTACTGCCACGGATAATCACTCCTGACTATGCAAGAGAAACNAGCTTAAACTATCAATCAGAATCAACATCTTTTGATTCTGAATTCACAACGTTATTAAGNAATAAAGGAGAAAAATTTAATCTACTTTATCATGAGGATGAAAGTGAAGATCAAGCTATACTTTTGTTGCATGGAAGAGGCTTATATCCAAATGAACCCTTAGTGATGAATCCATTAATTGAGATATTAAATAAAGAGTATAATGTTTATTCAATACAACTACCTGTTTTAAAAAAAAATGCAACATATTCTGAGTATGTGAAATTATTTAGTTATTCCGATAGTAGGATAAAAAAAACTTTAAATTATATTGAGACTACTTCTTCGAAAGTAATCGTAATAGCACATAGCTGCGGAGCTCATATGTTATCTTCTTTCTTAAAAAAATACCAAAACAAAATTCATAAAGTTATTTTAATAAGTGCCGGNGCAGTTGATAAAGATCAAACGCCTTTACCTTATTATGATTATTCTCTTTTTGATGGACAGATACTTAATATTCTTGGNGACAAAGATCATAACTCTGTTAAACATTTTGCAGAATACATTTTGAGTCTTAATATTAAAAATTTCCAGAACATCATAATATCTGANGCAGGCCATTATTATAAAGGTAAGATCTCATCGCTTGCCACGCAAGTAAATAAATGGCTTAAATTGGATTAATATGTTACAAATAGCATATGAAAAATCGAACTGCGAGAGTAAANAGAGAGACTAAAGAAACACAAATCATTCTTAATATAGATTTAGATGGACAGGGNAAATCTAGTATAGATGCTGGATTGCCTTTTCTAGAGCATATGTTGGAACAGGTTGCGAGACATGGGATGTTTGATATCGATTTGAATGCGAAAGGTGACCTTCATATTGATGCTCATCACACGGTTGAAGATATAGGTATTGTTCTTGGGCAAGCTATCGACGAAGCGCTTGGTGATAAACTTGGGATATCTCGATTTGGTTCTGCATATGTCCCTCTTGATGAATCATTATCTAGAGTTGTTCTGGATTTTTCAGGTAGACCAGGTTTAACTTATAACGTCTCATATCCGAGATCAAGAGTGGGAGATTTTGATATTGACTTACTCCAAGAATTTTTCCAAGGATTTGTTAATCACGCTAAAGCTACACTGCATATAGACAATATAAGAGGCGGAAACTCTCATCATATTGCAGAGACTATTTTTAAAGCTTTTGCGAAAGCACTTCGAAGCTCTGTAAGTGTTGATGTAAGAAATTCAAAACAGATACCATCTACTAAAGAAAAAATTTAATGGCTACAATAAGCGTTATTGATTATGGTATGGGAAACATACATAGTGTTGCTAAAGCACTTCAAAAGGTGTCTGATAGAAAAGACAAAATCTACATTACTAGTTCAATAAAAGAAATTAAAGAATCTTCTCATATCGTGTTCCCGGGACAAGGAGCAGCTAAATCCTGTATGAGTAACATCCGTGATAATTTTGATCTCAATGAACTCAGAGATGTTTTTGAAGCAAAATACTTTTTGGGGATCTGTATGGGTCTTCAAGTTTTAATGACAGAGAGTGACGAAGGGAACGGAGAAAAATGTTTAAATATTTTTACTGGTAAAGCAAGATACCTTGGTGACTTTCAAAATACAAAACTTAACTTACCTCACATGGGGTGGAATAATATCTCTTTGAAAAAAAATCATCATATTTTTTCTAATATTAAAGACAAATCTTTTTTTTATTTTGTACATAGTTATTTTGTTGACCCTATAAATGAATCAGAAATTTTGTCTACAACCAATTATGGTTGTACTTTTACATCTGGCGTATCCAGAGATAATTTTGTTGCCTTACAATTTCATCCCGAGAAGAGTTCTTCTGATGGTTTAAAGGTTTTAAAAAATTTCATAACTTGGGACATATCATGAAAATATTGCCAGCTATTGATTTGAAGGATGGAAAGTGCGTAAGACTCTCAATGGGAGATTATAGTCAAGTTAAGAATTATGACTTTAACCCATTGGAGCTCGCTATGAATTGGGCAGACAATGGAGTTAAGAATTTGCACATTGTTGATTTGGATGGAGCTAAGGATGGAAAGTTATCTAATTTTGAGACAATACAAAAGATAAGAAAGCAAATTCCCAATGTTTACATTCAAATGGGCGGCGGAATTCGTTCGTTAGGNGATGTTCAAAAATACTTAGATATTGGACTAGANAAAGTTATCATCGGAACTAAAGCAATGTCAGACCGTACATTTCTGGATGAACTTGATAGTGTTACTAAAAATAAAGTAATTATTGATATGGCGGTTAAAGACGGGAAGATGGCTATTCAAGGATGGAATCAATCCTCCGCATTAGATATAGATAGTTTTATCAATTATATTGAAACTCAAAAGATCTGTGAGGTCGTACTCACGGACGTTTCAAAAGATGGTATGCTTNGCGGTGTAAATTTTGATCTTATTAACGAAGTGTTATCAAAAACGGAAATACCAATAATTGCTTCAGGCGGCGTAACAACTATTGATGATATTGAAAAATTAATCCTATTAACTAAAAANGGATTATCAGGCGTAATCATAGGTAAAGCAATTTATGAGAGTCGTATTAAAATAAAAGACTTAATTATGTTAGAGAGCAGAATATGACGCTTGCTAAAAGAATAATACCTTGTCTTGATATTGATAATGGGAGAGTTGTAAAAGGTACAAAGTTCCTTGATATTCAAGATGCAGGTGATCCTGTAGAGGTTGCAAAAAGGTATGACATGGAAGGTGCAGATGAAATTGCTTTTTTAGACATTACTGCGACACATGAAAATCGTAAAACAATAATTGAAACTGTTGAAAATGTTGCTAGTGAAGTATTTATTCCACTAACAGTTGGTGGCGGAGTTTCAAGTTATAATGATGTCATCACTCTTTTAAAAGCAGGCGCAGATAAAGTTGCCATCAACAGTGCAGCTGTAAATAATCCGGACATTATAAATGAAGTGACCGATAAAACAGGATCACAGTGTATAGTAGCTGCAGTTGATGCAAAAAAAGAATCAGCTGAGAGATGGGCTGTCTATACTCATGGTGGAAGAAAAAAAACAGAACTCAACGCGCTAAGTTGGTGTATTGATTTAGAAAAAAGAGGCGCTGGAGAAATCTTACTTACAAGTATGGATAAAGATGGTACTAAAGAAGGTTTTGATATTGATTTACTGAAGGCGGTTTCTAGTAATATTAATATACCTCTAATTGCATCTGGTGGGGCAGGGACATTAGCTCATATGAAGGAAGCAGTAATTAATGGTAAATCCGATGCGGTTTTAGCAGCTAGTATCTTTCATTTTTGTACGTACTCAGTTAACGAAGCTAAACAGTATCTTAAAGAGAGCGGAGTTGCAGTAAGAGATTAACTTTAGTATCTTAAAATTAAGTTATGTTAGATAAAGATTATAAAATAATTGAAGAATTACAAAAAATACTTAATTCGNGGAAAAGCGAAATGCCTGAGAATTCCTATGTATCTTTGTTATTTAAAAAAGGCAATTCTGAAATAAATTCAAAAATTATAGAAGAGGCCAATGAGTATGTCGAAGCCGTGAATAGCAACAATAAGAGCGAGATAATCCATGAGGCAGCAGATTTATGGTTTCATAATTTAGTATCATTAACTTTGAATGATATACAAGTGAGTGATATCCTAGAAGAACTTAATAGAAGATTTGGAGTTTCTGGTTTAGAAGAGAAAAAATCGAGAGATAAATGAGGTGCACATATGTTAAGCGGAATATCACCATGGTCAATACTGCTAATATTGATAATTGTTGTTGTGTTGTTTGGTACTAAAAAACTGAGAAATGTTGGCGCAGATCTAGGGTCAGCAATAAAAAGTTTCAAAAAATCGTCACGTGAGAGTGGCACGGATTCGACCGTATCAAAAAAAGAGTCTTCTAAAGAAGATAATTAGTCGATGTTTGATATTGGCTTTTGGGAATTATTTTTAATATTCATCCTTCTCCTATTTGTAGTAGGACCAGATAAGTTACCTGTAGTAGCAGAATATTTAGGTCGTTGGTTTGGTAAAATACAAAGATATTTTTTTGAACTTAAAGATTCTATTCAAAATGAGACTAATTCTACATCTGATGATATTAGTAGTATTTTGGAGGATCAAAAAAATCAAATTAAAGACCTAGAGAGAGAAATATCTAAAGCACAAAAAGAGGATCAAGATGGCAAAGGATAATTCTGATAGTTCTTTTAATTCTCTAATTCCACATTTAAAAGAACTCAGAACACGATTTCTAAAATCTCTAATTTTTGTTCTAGTTATATTTGTTATATTNTTTCCATTTGCTGATTTAATATANAACCAATTAGCTGAACCATTGTTAGACAAACTCCCAGCTGGCAGTAACATGATTGCTATAGATGTGGCATCACCTTTCTTTATCCCTTTTAAACTTGTTTTAATTTTATCGGTTTTTATTTCGATACCGTTTCTCCTTTATCATCTATGGATGTTTACTGCACCAGGGCTTTATGAGAAAGAGAAAAAATTAGTTCTGCCAATATTAATATCTAGCAGCCTTTTATTTTATCTGGGGGCTGCATTTGCTTATTTTGTTGTTTTTCCTCTACTTTTTGGATTTTTTATAAGTATTGCGCCGGAGGGCATATCTGTTATGACAGATATTGGAAGGTACCTTGATTTTGTAATCACACTTTTTTTTGCTTTTGGTTTAGCATTNGAAGTTCCNATAGTGACGATTATATTAGTGATAACCAATGTTAGTACACCAAAAAGTCTTGCAGCTAAGAGACCATATGTAATTGTCGGCGCTTTTGTTGTAGGTATGCTACTCACCCCTCCAGATGTCATATCGCAAACACTTCTGGCTATTCCGATTTGGTTATTATATGAGCTTGGCATTTTCTTCTCTAAATTNATTTCTTCTAATTCAANAATATCNGAAGANGTTTTATATGATAATATTAATAATAATAANCCTGGAGACAAGAAAAAATGAGTCGTTCAATTTGGTTTGTAAGACATGCTCAGTCCGAATATAACCAGAAAAAATTATTCACAGGATGGCATGATCCTAATCTCACAGAACATGGTATTGAAAAAGCTCAGCAACTCAAAAAAGATCTNGAAGGTATTAATTTCTCACATGTATTCTCCTCGCCACTAAAGAGGGCATATTCAACAGCGATGATTCTTGCTCATGAGGATAAGATTGTCGTAGATGAGCGCTTAAAAGAGAGGAGTTATGGTGATTGGTCTGCGAAAAATAAAGAGGAAGTAAAAGCAATAGAAGGAGAAGAAAATTACCGTGCAGCTAGAAGAGGATGGAACACTAGTCCTCCAAATGGCGAAAGTTTAAAAGATGTAAGTATCAGAGTTAAGCCTTTCATCGAAAATCTTCCCGAGCAAGGCAACATACTTGTAGTTTCTCATGGCAATACAATTAGAGCAATTTCTGTATTGTTTGGTATCAACAGTGAAGAATCTGTATCGTCATTCGAAATTAAAGTAGGGACTGTTTTAAAAGTATAAACCAGCTTTTACACTGGTCTATACTAACTACGAAGGAGTATTTAAGTATATTATAATATAGTTATCCAGATTTACAATATAATATTCCTAGAAAGAAAAGATCATTTAATTAGCACAATAATACTAATGTAATTGTAATACATATTTTTTCGAAAATTTGGGCCCGGGAGGACTCGAACCTCCGACCAATGGATTATGAGTCCACTGCTCTAACCAACTGAGCTACAGGCCCTTTCAACCAAAAATGCCAGATTGTTTTTTCTTTCTGATATATTTTTGATGATATTCTTCTGCTAGCCAAAATTCTTTAGCTTCTTCAATTGCAGTAACGATGCAACCATTATATTTATGCTGATTAAGGATGTTAATTTTATTCTGCGCTGACATTTTCTGAAATTCATCCAAAACAAATATTGACGATCTATATTGAGTGCCAAAATCTGGACCTTGTCTATTAAGTTGCGTAGGATCATGTATATCAAAAAATATATCTAAAAGGCTGTCATATGTTATTTTTTCTTCATTATAATGAACTCTTACCGCTTCGGCATGATTAGTGTTTCCTTCACATACATCTTGATATGTTGGACTAGACGTCTTGCCTCCTATATAACCAACTTCAGTTTCTACTACTCCATCAGTAGATAAAAACTTTTCTTCAATACCCCAAAAACATCCGGCAGCAAATATAGCAGTCTTAGTCATTATCCAAAAAGCTCTTCAGGTTATGTGCTCTAGAAGGATGACGTAGTTTTCTGAGAGCTTTGGCCTCAATCTGCCTTATACGTTCTCTCGTAACATCAAACTGTTTTCCTACTTCTTCTAATGTATGATCAGTATTCATATCAATACCAAACCTCATTCTTAAAACTTTTGCTTCTCTCGGCGTTAAGCTAGAAAGTATTTCTCTCGTAGACTCTGATAACCCGCTATTAATAGTCTCATCCAATGGCTTCTCCGCATTTTCATCCTCAATAAAGTCACCTAAATGCGAGTCTTCATCATCCCCAACTGGTGATTCCATTGAAATAGGTTCTTTAGCAATTTTGAGAACACGTCTTACCTTATCTTCTGGCATATCCATATGAATTGCCAGTTCCTCTGGAGTTGCCTCTTTACCATTCTCCTGAAGAAGTTTTCTTTGTATACGATTTAATTTATTTATGGTTTCAATCATATGAACAGGTATACGAATAGTTCTAGCTTGGTCCGCAATAGACCTTGTAATAGCTTGTCTTATCCACCATGTTGCATAAGTTGAAAATTTATATCCTCTTCTATATTCGAATTTATCGACAGCTTTCATGAGTCCAATATTTCCCTCTTGTATAAGATCTAAGAACTGTAAGCCTCTATTGGTATATTTTTTTGCAATAGATATTACTAATCTCAAGTTAGCTTCGACCATCTCTTTTTTAGCATTTCTTTCTTTTAGCTCTCCAATAATTCTATCTTTGTTAATTTTTTTAATCTCCTGGATTGTAATATCTTGATTATGTTCTATTGATTTGAGTTTTTTTTCATATTTTGATACTAAATTTTTTATAACCTCTAATTCTTTCTTGTCTATTTTTGATTTCTTAATTAATTCGTCCGTAAAGGATAAATCCGAAGTCCCATCTTTAAGATAGCCAATTATTAATTTTCGGCTTGCTTTCAAATCTTCAGTACATATCTTAAGCACTTCTTTTTCACACTTAGCAATGGCCATAGTAAAACGCTCTATTCTTTGAGTAAGTTTCTCTTTAAATAAGCTTGTAAATTTGAAATTAGACATTTTCAATTTAATTTCATTAAGAACTTTCTTGTATTTTTTAACTCCTTTACTTTTATATGTTACATACTCAAGGTATAACCCATTAATCTCATTTACCGAGGAAATTACCAAATCTTTTTCAATAGTGGTATCTATCACTTCTTCATCTTCATCGTCAACATTATTCTCATTATCGGCGACATCATCTTCATCCTCCTCATCTTTGGTGCTGTTGTTAAGCAGCTTATCATTAGCTGGGATTTGTTCTGTTTTAAATTCATCATCACTGTCTTTTTTAATATCTAATATATAATCTGAAATAAGTGAATCAATCTCGTCCTCATTTTCTATGTTCTCAAAAACTTCTGTGAAAAATGACACTGATTCAGGGAACATCTGTATTGCTTCATATACAAGTCTTTGACCTTCTTCAATTTTTTTTGCGATGACAATCTCTCCGGCCCTATTTAATAATTCAACAGTACCCATCTCTCTCATATACATCCTCACAGGATCAGATGTTCTTCCAAATTCTTCATCAAGGTTTGATAGCACCTCAACGGCTTCATCTACAGTAATATCACTATCTTCATCATCACTTATCTCATCATCGTTGAGTATTGGTTCACTGACGGCGTCCTTAGAAGAATCAACAACCTTGATTTTGAGATCCGTTATTATTTTAGTGATTTGGTCAATTTGATCTTGGTCAAACTGATTATTGGGTAACAAGTCGCTTATATCAGAAACAGTCAGGTAAGTTTGCTTCCTGCCTTTCTCAATAAGTTCTTCTATTTTTTTCTGTTTATTCTTTGGTAAATTTGTGCCGGTCATGTGGTACTATATATAAAAAGTGATGTATTATAACATCATCATATTCAATATTAAAACAACAAATTATTGATATTTATATCATAATTGACTAAAGAGGGTTATTCAATTATTCAAAATGGTCGAGTTATCAACACCTGTTTGTGAATTTGGTCAAAAACCGCACGATTTTAGCTTAAAAGGAGTCGATGGACAAGAATGGTCACTAGATAAGTGCTATGGCAGCAAGGGTATTCTGATAATGTTCATATGCAACCATTGTCCCTATGTATTAGCAATATTAGATAAATTAGTGGTTGAAACAGATGTCCTGCAAACAAAGGGTATTGGGGTTGTTGCAATAAACCCTAATGATAACCCATCATATCCTGATGACTCCTTTGATAATATGATAATCACAAGCAAAAAATATGGATTTGGATTTCCATATTTGATTGACGAAACACAACAAATCGCAAAAAACTATGGCGCAGTCTGCACCCCCGACTTTTATGGGTTTAATTCCTCAAGAGAACTTCAGTATCGAGGTAGATTTGATGATCGCGGCTCACAGAAAAATTATAATCCAAATCAAAGCGATTTATTTAAAGCAATGTTTCAGATTTCAAGAACTGGGAATGGACCAAAAAATCAAGTATCTAGCATAGGTTGTTCAATCAAATGGAGAAAAGAATAATTACATGATATCAAATCCAATATCAAACGCTGTGAGATTTTTAAGCGCTGATGCAGTGCAAAAAGCAAAATCCGGACATCCTGGAGCTCCGATGGGTATGGCGGACATAGCGAACGTTTTATGGAGAAAATATTTAAAGCATAATCCTCTCAATCCTAATTGGATGAATCGTGATAGATTTATACTTTCAAATGGACACGGTTCCATGCTTTTATACTCATTACTGCATTTGACAGGTTATAAAATATCTATGAAGGACATAATGAGTTTTAGACAGCTGCACTCGATTACTCCTGGTCACCCAGAATGTGATATTACGCCAGGCGTTGAGACAACTACTGGACCATTGGGACAGGGTTTAGCAAATGGGGTAGGAATGGCCATTGCAGAAAAATCTTTAGCTGACGAGTTCAACAAACCCGGTTTAAATATCATTGATCATCGAACTTTTGTCTTTGCAGGCGATGGCTGTCTTATGGAAGGTATTTCTCATGAGGCATGTTCGCTTGCAGGAACACTTTCTCTCAGCAAGTTAATAGTTTTTTATGATATGAACAATATTTCAATTGATGGAGATACTTCTTTGGCTTTTACAGAAAATGTTTATACAAGATTTAAATCTTATGGCTGGAATGTAATTAATAATATTGATGGACATAACATACAGCAAATTGATAAGTCAATTAAGGCAGCAATTAGAGAGAAAAATAAACCTACGCTTCTTTGTATGAAAACAAAAATTGGTTTTGGGTCACCGAACAAACAAGGAACAGCATCAGTTCATGGTGCTCCGCTTGGCGATGAGGAATTGTCTTTGGCAAGACAAAATTTAAAATGGAATTTTAAACCTTTTGTGATACCAAAAGAAATTTATGACAAATGGGATTGTAAAACTAAAGGCTCTAGACTTGAAAAGAATTGGAACCAAATGTTCAACTCTTATAAGAAAAAATATCCAAAACAATTTAGCGAACTACAAAGGAGAAAAAAATCACGTATAAAGAGCTCCATTCCTAAGATACTAATGAATTTTAAGGTAGACAAGGATAAGTCGATAGCGACAAGAAAATGTTCTCAGATGGTGTTAGAACGTATAGGAGAACATGTACCTGAACTTATTGGAGGCTCGGCAGATTTGAAAGATTCAAATCTTGCATACTGGTCTAAATCTCTACCATTTATGGCTAAATCATATAGTGGAAAATATTTGCATTATGGTGTTAGAGAATTTGCTATGTCGGCTATTAGTAATGGAATATCTCTGTATGGAGGTTTCAGACCTTATGCAAGTACATTTTTAATTTTCTCGGAGTACGCTAAAAATGGGATCAGAATGTCATCTATAATGCATCAACCAGTAATTTATATTTTCACTCATGATTCTATTGGTTTAGGCGAAGATGGCCCAACTCATCAAGCAGTTGAGCAGATGAATTCTCTGCGGTTAATTCCTAAAATGTCACTGTGGAGACCCGCTGATCTCACAGAGACGGCGGTATCATGGAACATGATGTTACATAAACAGGATGGTCCGTCATCAATCGTCTTATCACGACAATCACTTCCTCAGATTCATAGAACCGAGCAGCAGAAAAAAAATATAACTAGAGGAGGTTATATTATTTTTGAACCTAAAAATAAATTAAACGGCATAATTATATCTACAGGATCAGAACTATACATCAGTATAAATGCTGCTAAGGAATTGGAAAAAGATAAAATATTCGTCAGAGTTGTGTCAATGCCATGTATTGAGACTTTTCTAACTCAGTCTAAATCTTACCGCAACAAAGTATTGACTGATACTAAAAATATACTTGCAGTGGAGGCAGGTGTAGGTGATTGCTGGGACAAGTTTATAGGTAAAGACGGTGATAAAGTAGTTATGACTACCTTTGGTCTATCAGCACCTGGTGATGATGTAATGAGTTATTTTGGATTTAGCTCAAAAAATATAATCTCAAGAATGAAAAAACTAATTAACAAAAATAGGAAAAAGTAATGACTATAAATGTGGCTATAAATGGGTTTGGAAGAATAGGTAGAAATATTCTTCGTGCAAAATATGAAAATGAGGAATACTCCGATATAAAAATTGTAGCTATAAATGATTTGGGAAATAGCGAGACTAACGCACACTTATTACAGTACGATACAGCTCATGGAAAATTTAAACTTGATGTTAAATCTGAAAAAAATAAAATTATAGTAGATAATTCAGATGAAATTTCTGTGTATAGTGAGAGAGATCCATCTAATTTGCCATGGAAAAAATTATCTGTGGATATAGTGCTAGAATGTACTGGTTTTTTTGCATCAAAGTCACTATCATCAGCACATATTACCGCCGGTGCTAAAAAAGTCATTATATCCGCTCCAGCAAAAGAGGTAGATGCTACTATAGTATATGGAGTGAATCATGACATATTAAACGAATCTCACACCGTCATCTCTAACGCTTCTTGTACAACAAATTGTCTTGCTACTCTGATTAATAATATTCATAAAGAATTT
>PBXG01000004.1 GCA_002728355.1 Gammaproteobacteria bacterium
ACTTGAACTGGATGCGCTAATGTTGATGCAGTAACCATTGCAGTAAATGTTGATGCGTTAATAGTATGCTCTGCATGTAATACTAAAGAGGCATCAATAATTCTTTTGACTATAGGAGACGATTCATCTTTATCATTAAGCATATGAAGAAAGTTATCCGCATAGTTTAATTTAGCGTCCGCATTAATGTAATCTTTCCCATTTTTTATACGGTTCCAGGCAGCGACTATAGAGCCAATTGAGCCAAGTATTTTTGCTGAAACATCTATAAAGTATTCTCCGGAATATTTCCCTTTTTTGAGTGATTCCGCATCAAATTCGATATCATAAAAAGATGCTAGTGATGAGACAGTGCATTGAAGTACATCCATCGTCTTAGTTGATTTGGGAATATTTTTTAATAGTTTAATAAAATCGTTTGGAAGTTCTCTGGATGCATTAACTTTTTGTGTAAAACTATCTAGTTCTGATTTAGATGGCAAATCTCCAGTTAATAATAAATATGATGTCTCTTCAAAAGAAGTCTTTTTCGCTAAGTCCTCTATGGAGTATCCTCGATAGCTTAAGATACCTTTTTCACCATTGATATCTGATATAGATGACTCAGTTGCAATCACACCCTCAAGTCCTGGGTGATAACCCTCAAGTCCTGGATGATATTCTTTCATATTTTAACCTTGTGTTAAGTATTTAAGTCGAGAAGGAAGAGCCNCAACCACAAGTTGTTTTCGCGTTAGGATTTTTAATGATAAATTGCGCGCCTTCAAGTCCCTCTTGATAATCAATCTCTGCTCCGCGAAGATATTGTATACTCGTAGGATCAACTAGAAGTTTAACGCCACATTTTTCTATTTCGGAATCTCCATCTTGAATTTTTTCGTCAAATGTAAAGCCATATTGAAAGCCAGAACATCCTCCCCCTGTAATAAACACACGTAAATTAAGGTTAGGNTTTTTCTCCTCTTCGATTAAGGCTTTAACTTTCGTAGCAGCACTCTCTGTGAAAACCAGAGCATCGCTAGGGTTTGATGATTTTTTCTCAGTTTGCATATCTACCTTCCTTAAATTGACTTCGCATCAATATTATATAAAAAATGCACTACAAAAACAATTTACAAAAGATGCTAGTTTTTATTTATCTTTATTGTCTATAGACTGCAAAAAACTAGAGTTATTGTCGGTACCAGCATCAGGTTTTTTATCTTTATCTTTCTGAGCTTTTTTCTCAAGAAGACCTGCTGTTTTACCCATGTTTCGAATTAGACTTCCGTTTACGGTGGCACCGCCATGCATCTCTAGAACATCATAGTAAACATTCCCAGTGACTAGTGCTGAAGATTCAATTTCAACGCGGCTGGTCGAATGTACGTTTCCGTTCACTTCGCCATGCAATTTGACATTTGGCGCAGTAATATCACCTTCAACTAGTCCATTTTGATCTAATACAAATTCTGCCTCGGAATCTTCCGTAGTCTCAATATTACCTTTAACTGTTCCTGATACTTTGAGAGTACCAGTAAACGTAATATTTCCAGTAAATTGAGAATTATTTCCGATTACAGTCACTTTTGCTGCTCCTGATGTTGTATCCAAATTTTTACCTTTTAAAATATTTCCTATACCCATTTCACACCTTTTCCCCTTAAAAATNGTGAACTTTAAGTCTAACTGAATAGTGGATGAATTATCAAGGAAGAATTTTAAATTAATCCTAATTTTTCATCTAGATTGAACATTATGTTCATATTTTGNACTGCTTGACCCGAAGCTCCTTTGACAAGATTATCAACCAAAGAGAAAACTACTAGATTTGTTTTTCCATAGCTATTTCTGACTTCATTTAGAGCTATTTTACATTTGTTACTATTTGAAACATCAGAAATTCTTGGAAATTCTCCATCATCTACAATCTTCACAAATTCAGAACCATTATAATAATTTTGAAATGTCNCTCTGATTTCCTCAATATCGATATTTTTTGTGTGCATATAAATTGTCGAAAATATGCCTCTGTACATAGAGCTCAAGTGAGGGACAAAGAGTAGATCTAAATTACTTTGATAGTTCTGTAAGATATTTAGGGTTTCAGGGTAATGTCTATGATTTTTTACAGCATAAGCTTGGAAATTTTCCTCTCCCTGATTGAATAGCTTTTTGCTATTTAAATTTCTGCCTGCTCCACTTATTCCTGATTTAGCATCAACAATTATGGTTTGCTCTGGAAGCGATTCTATTATGGGAAGCACACCAAGAAGTATCGATGTAGGATAACATCCNGGATTAGCAACAAGTTGTGCATGCTGAATTTTTTCNCTCTGCCCTCTCATTTCNGGTAAACCGTATACACTTTCGTGNAGTAGGTCAGGAGAAGAGTGCTTCATTTCATACCACTCGGNAAATTGNTCGGCGCTCGTCAGTCTGAAATCGGCTGATATATCAATTACCTTAATTCCTTGTTCAATGAGGGCATTTGCCATGTTCATTGCAACTCCATTAGGTGTAGCAAAAAATACAACATCACAATCATTTAAATTTTCGACTTGAGGGGATTTAAATTTACCAGGGATTTTCTCATTAAGTTTAAAGATAGCATTTATCTCTTTTCCTTCATGAGTTTTAGATGTTAGGGATTTTAATTTAACATTTGGATGATTAGCCAAAAGCCTAGCTAGCTCTTCGCCGGTATATCCCGATGCTCCTACTATTCCAACTGATATCATGATGTAACTTGCTGATTAATATTCAATAATTTTCTTAGTGTCATTATACATTTAAAGGTAGAATAATAAATATGTTATGGTACAAAACCTTACATATAATATTTATGGTGACATGGTTCGCAGGTCTATTTTATTTACCTAGATTGTTTGTGTATCATGCAATGTCTGAAGATCAAATTTCTCACGATAGATTTGTGATTATGGAAAGAAAATTATATTGGGGAATAATGACTCCGGGCGCTATTTTAACAATTCTATTTGGAGTCTTGTTAATAGAATATCACGGGCTTAGTTTATGGTTGAAAGCGAAAATCTTTCTCGTTTTTCTNTTAGTAATTTATCATTTATGGTGCGGACAGATTCTTAAATCATTCAAACTTGGAAANAACACTAAATCGCATGTTTGGTTTAGAGTTTTTAATGAAGTTCCAGTAGTATTTCTTGTTGCAATTATTTACCTAGTTGTATTCAAGCCTTTCTAGAGTCTCTGAAAATTCATCTAAGATACTCTCATANACTTTTCGTTTGAATTTTATAACACTTTTAATAGCTGTTTTCTTATCTCCCCATTTCCATGCATCAAACTCAGCATGACCTGTTGCATTCAAATTAACATCTGAATCACTACCTGTGATTTTTAACAAGAACCATTTTTGCATCGCGCCATCATAACGTTTCTTAGATCTTTGAAACACATGCGGGATATGGTAAACCAGCCATTTCTTACTTTTGTCTAAAATCTCTATTTTATCTCTCTCAAGGCCTGTTTCTTCATACAGTTCTCTGTATAACGCTTCCTCTGGTGTTTCACCCTCATCAATACCACCTTGAGGGAACTGCCAAGCATCAGCTCCTATGCGTTTACCTAAAAAAAATTGTAAATCAGAATTCACAATTATTATGCCTACGCCTTTTCTGTAAGATTTATTATTCATTTGGACATAAATTGCCATAACTAATTTAATGTATATCTAACATGATACAACATAGAAAATAATTATATGAGCGTTTTAGTTAATTAAAATATTAATAAATGTTATTATGCCCATGTTCAACCTAAAGACTATGAATAAACTCGCAATATTTGATTTAGACAATACTCTTCTTAATGGAGATAGCGACCGAAACTGGGGGCTTTTTTTGGCCGAAAAAAATATCGTAGACGATAGCTATCTTAGAGAGAGTGAGAAGTTCTATGATAACTACTATCAAGGTAGTCTAGATATAGATGGCTTTCTTAGTTTTTGTCTCAAACCACTTGTTAGTAATTCTATGGAATTACTAGTTAATCTGAGGATGGAGTATATTGAAACAAAAATAAAACCAATTCTATTAAGTAAAGGTAAAAATGAAATTTTGCTCCGTAAAAAAGATAGCGAAGTCATAATTGCAACTGCAACGAATGATTTCATCACAAGACCTATTGCGGATCTTTTTGGCGTAGAATACTTAATAGCTACAGAGTTCGAGATTGAAGATAATAAGTTTACGGGCAATGTGGTTGGAGAGCCATGTTTCAGAGAAGGTAAGCTTAATAAAGTCATGAATTGGATGCAAGAAAANAATTTTGACAATTCGAATACAACTTTTTANAGTGACTCATTCAATGATTTGCCTCTATTAGAGGCTGTAAATAAACCTATTGTCGTTGATGGAGATGATAAACTTATAGAGGAGGCAAAAAAAAATGATTGGCAATACATCTCTTTTCGATAANCATAAGAACAATTTACTTTTATTTTTTGTTTTTATTCTAATTTCTAATAATGTATATTCCGATAATATGATTATTGATGATATTGAAAATTCTAATAGTTCTGCAGAACAAAAAGATTACTGTGAAAANACTGTANCTAAATGGTGTTTTGTNACNGATAAAGTTATGGGTGGCGTCTCAGAAGGATCATTNAAATTGATTAAAGAAGACAACACTGCCTANTATAATATGCAAGGTGATATCTCAACAGCTAACAATGGTGGCTTTATACAATTTAGAACTATGATACAAAATCATCCTAAGGATAAATTATTTAAAGGTATTAGAATTAAAGTTAGAGGTAATAATGAAGAATANGCCATCCACCTTAGAACTAAATATTTATTTTTACCATGGCAATATTANGAATCAAAGTTTATNGCAAATAATGAATGGAANATTATAGAANTGCCATTTTCAAGTTTTANTAAATCAAANTTTTATCAACCATCTAGCGTTTCATCGATTGATGTGCAGTCTATTGGTATTGTGGCAATCGGTAGAAATTTCAAAGCGAATATCGATTTGGCTTCTATTGAATTATACTAAGTTGCTATAAAGTAATTGATGTAACCAGTTATAAATATAGGTATCTGTAAACCGAAATTAGTCATTACAGCTCGATCATTCATTAGATAACCTGAAATCATCCAGCCAACTGCGCCAATTGAGTGAATAAAAATATACATAGGATATACATTAAATTGTGCTACCAGAATTCCGGTTAAAACAAAAAAAGTGCTTGCCCATTTTAATATTGTTAAATTCATAATATCTCCNATTAATTAAATGATTTAAATTGAATTACTTTGTTGAATATATATCGATACAAATTCGATTTCGCGATATCAAATTCTCCTATTCTATTTACAACTTCTCCATTAAATCCCTCTTTGAAGAAATCTACGCCTGCAGACGATCCATCTTCAGATAACCCACCGAAATCTAGTTCTTCAACCTCTATTGATTGTAGGTATTTCATTAAGTTATAAATCATGCCATATGAGGCAGACTTATCGCGACCCATATCAGTAGTTGCGGCATAATGATAAAATGCCTTTTTNTTAAATANACTTACAATNCAAGANGNAAGNCANATNTTATTCTCTAAACCACAAAAAGAAATAAGCTTAAATTTTGAGTTATTAAATTCTCTTANTTTCTTCAAATCTACTAATGGTAATTTTAGGTTTTTAGCAGCACTCATAACTTTATATGTATCAAGAAAATAATTGATNCCATCAATATTGTCTAACGCCTCCCATGTAAAATCATTTTTCTCTGACTGTTTNATAGAGTACCTATGTTTTTTTCTAACATTTTGTAGAAATTCATCAACATTTGTAATTTTGTGAATGATAGATTTACTAGATGTTATATTATTTGATGATTTAGGAAATAAAGAAAACAGGGATGTATTTAAATCATCAATCTTTGAGTATGATTTACATCTTAAATTTATAATTCCCTCACTTAAGACGCAATCTTTAAATTTTTCTAGAATAGTTTTTCCTTCACTGGCGTTTTTTGCATTTATCAATGGCCCGCCTGGACACCAGGACACTTTATTTCCAAGAATACTTTTAACTAAAATTTGTGCTGCAAGCTTTGCTTGACCATTATCTAATATCTGGATACGAACAGGAGTCCAGCTTGAATATCTTTTAAGTTCACCCCACTCATAGGATTGAAAAATATTATAATCAAACGAATCACTAAGTAATGAATTCCAATTTTCTTGATTCAGCGTATTTATTTGGGATTGTAAATTAATATTCTTAGTTTCCAATATATTAAGTTTTTGGTAACGTTACACCTTTTTGTCCTTGATATTTTCCATCTCTATCTTTGTATGATGTTTCACATACTTCATCAGATTCTAAAAAGATAAATTGGGCTACTCCTTCATTTGCATATATCTTTGCTGGCAATGAGGTCGTATTTGAAAATTCAAGGGTAACATGTCCTTCCCATTCTGGTTCAAGTGGCGTGACATTCACTATAATGCCACATCTCGCATAAGTCGACTTTCCTAAACATAAGGTCAATACCTGTCTTGGTATTCTAAAATATTCCACTGTTCTGGCTAGAGCAAAGGAATTTGGAGGAATGGTACAAACATCAGATTTGATATCTACGAAACTTTGATCATCAAAATCTTTAGGGTCAACCATTGAAGAATTGATATTAGTGAAAACTTTGAATTCATCAGCACAACGGACGTCATAACCGTAACTTGATGTACCATATGATACTATTCTNCCATTGCCATTTGATTTAACTTGATTCTCTTGAAATGGCTCAATCATCCCATGATTTTTAGCCATATCTATAATCCACTTATCTGATTTGATAGCCATGTAGGTATTATATTATAAATAGAACAAAGTTTAGTCGTTTTGAATAACAATTTTTGGAAAGGCTGCTGAGTAATCTTTCTTACGCATCGATAATGTTGCGGTCATTTTTCTTGCAATCTCCCTGAATGCCATTGAAGTAGGAGATTCTGGATTTACCGAAACAGTAGGAGTTCCCTTATCCATCTCTTCTCTGATATGTTTTTGAAGCGGTAACTCACCAAGTAGTTTTACATCATTCTCTTGTGCTAACTGTTCACCTCCACCTTCTCCAAAAATACTCTCGGTCGTTCCACATTTTGGACAAATAAATGTACTCATGTTTTCTATAACACCCAGAACTGGTACTTCCACTTTATCAAACATCTTAAGGCCTTTTCTTGCATCAATAAGAGATATATCTTGTGGTGTTGTAACGACTACAGCTCCACTAACAGGAATTTTTTGACATAGAGTCAATTGCACATCACCGGTACCTGGTGGCAAGTCTACCACTAAATAATCAATGTCCTTCCAATTGGTATCAACAAGTAATTGTTCAAGGGCNTGAGTGACCATTGGTCCTCTCCAAATCATTGGTGTATCCTCATCAACTAGAAGTCCGATAGACATTGCTTGTAAACCATGACCAACTTTGGGCTCTAACGTCTTTCCATCCTCAGAATCAGGTCGTCCTTTAAGGCCAAGCATTCTTGGAATGCTGGGACCGTATATATCTGCATCCAGTACTGCAGCATTAGCGCCCTCTTCTTTAAGAGCCAATGCTAAATTTACAGCCGTAGTTGATTTTCCTACGCCACCCTTACCTGAAGCGACCGCGATAATATTTTTAATACCTTTGACACGCTCAAGGCTTTGTTGAACTGTGTGTGGGATAATTTCGTAACTTAAATCTAGCGTTAATTTAGCATCTGGATAGGCATCTAACATCTTTTTAGTAAGATTCTCATGGAATGCTTGCATGATGCCTTCTGCTGGCCAACCCAATACAATCTTGATGGAGACATTATTACCATCCACCTGGATGTCTTTTACTGTTCCACCGCTGACAAGGTCGGTGCCCATATAAGGACAATCATATTCTTTTAAAACTGCTTCAATGTTTTCTTTTTGCATTTGATTATTTTATCCAAAATTAAGTTAAAATATACAGTATATTTTAGATTGGTATATTATAACGATTTATAAAAAATTTATA
>PBXG01000005.1 GCA_002728355.1 Gammaproteobacteria bacterium
TAAAATTAAAATTTGGTATATGCATGAGGATGTTGGTTTAGACAGCAAACTTTTCACAGGCAGTAATTCTGATGGTGAGGTAAATTGGTACGGAATCCGCTATAAAACTGGACCTATGGAATTTCAATATTCATACGGTGACTCTGATGCAAATGAGGGACCAACATATGACAGGGATGGTTACAACATAGGTATGTACTATAAGCTATCTAAGACATCAAGAATTTACTTGGCGCATTCAAAAAGTGATGCTGGGTCAGGTGATGGTGCAAACTTAGATATTGAATCAACACTGATTGGTTTGAGACACGATTTTTAAATCATAAAAATCATCTAAAAAAGAGGATGAGGTTTAAGTAGCATAAATTATATAGAAACTCCCCGTTAATATGTAAACCGTTATTTAAACCTTACCTCAACAAATAATCTTCAAACAAAATAAATAAATTGGAAACCTATTCTAATAAGTAGATAATAGGTTTATGAGCGTTAATAAAATACAAGATGAGAATAATATTACTTTAGATGAACTAGCAAAAGTACTTGATAGTGGAGCTATTATTCAAGCTCGTTCTTTATTGAATTCACTTTATCCTTCTGAAATAGCCGATGTCATTGAGGGATCACCAAGAAATCGTCGTGATTTAATTTGGAAGCTTGTATCAAATGAAAATAAAGGTGAAGCGCTAGCAGAAATGAGTGAGGAGATAAGGGGAAACTTGCTTGATGAGCTAATTGATCAAGATGGAACCGAGGGTCTAGCGCAAATCGCAGAAAACTTAGATACCGATGACCTTGCAGATATAATAAAGTCTTTGCCTAAACACTTAATAAGAACTGCTGTAAAAAGTCTAGATAAGCAAAATCAAGACCGTCTTGCTAAAGTACTATCGTTCCCAGATGATACTGCTGGCGGATTAATGAATACCGATACCATTAATATAAGGTCAAGTGTTACGGTTGAAGTTCTATTAAAATACATTAGACGTCTTGGTAAACTTCCTGAACAAACCGATATTATATTTGTTACAGATATTATGAATAAGTATTTTGGATACGTTTCTATACAAGATCTTTTGATAAGCAATCCCTCTAGTCTTGTTTCTGAGATCATGATTGAAGATAAAAATATTATTGATCCTGATACCGATAAACATGAAGTTGCTAAGACTTTTGAAGACCATGACCTTTTATCTGCAGCTGTTGTTGATAAAGATGGCGTGCTACTTGGTAGAATAACTGTGGATGATGTTGTTGATGTAATTAGAGACGAAGCGGAAGACTCAGTTCTCAATATGGCAGGACTGAATAAAGAAGATGATATTTTTGCGCCTATTTTCCAAAGTACAAAAAGAAGAACTGTCTGGTTAGGAGCTAATTTATTAACTGCCATCCTTGCTGCAGCTGCCATAGGTATATTTGAGGCAACAATTGAAAAAGTTGTAGCTCTTGCCATACTCATGCCAATAGTCGCAAGTATGGGCGGCATTGCTGGAATGCAAAGTCTTGCGCTTGTAATAAGGTCGCAAGCTACAAATCAAATTGGTGAATCCAATTCGAGACTATTGATAATTAAAGAATCGTTAATAGGCGTATTAAATGGAATCCTATGGTCATCGATTGTAGCGGTTGCAGTTTATCTATGGTTTGATAGTGTTTTTTTAGGAACAGTTATAGCTTCGGCTTTAATGATTAATCTTATCATTGGTGCGATTAGCGGAGTAAGTCTTCCTCTTATCCTAAAAAAAATGGATATAGACCCTGCTCTCGCAGGAGGTGTAATATTAACCACCATAACAGATATTGTTGGGTTCATATCTTTGTTAGGTGTTGCAACAATCATCATGTAAAAATATCTTAATAAGAATATTAACATTTTCTTATAGTCCTTTATCTACAGCTTTTCCACAACATTGCCACAGAAAAAACACAACATATAGTGTTAGAACCTACTTACAACCACAACAATTAGTGTTACAATCTTGTAAAGGGTAATCTGTGTGTTAAATGATGTTTATAATATTTACGCAGAATGCCACCTAAATAAATAGGATGTTATAGATAAATGAAAGAAGAATTACAAGAAAATCAAGAATTTGAACCTTCTGGATCTCCGGATGTAAGCCCTAACGTATCCATTTCTCCAGTTCCTGGCAGATATAGAGTGATGAGAAGGAATGGAAAGGTCACAACATATGATCTAAGTAAAATAATTGTAGCTATGACCAAGGCATTTTTGAGTGTGGAAGGTAGTAGTGCAGCAGCTTCAACTAGAATTCACAACGAAGTGGAGTCATTAGCTAACAAAGTTGATTCAGCAATACGCAGAAGATTCCCCGAGGGAGGTGTAGTACATATTGAGGACATACAAGATCAAGTCGAGTTGGCTATTATGAGAGCAGGTTATCAGGATGTTGCAAGAGCGTATGTAATATATAGAGAAGAAAGAGCACAGGCAAGAAGCCAGAATCAAATTGATAGTGTTGAAGATTTACCAATTAAGAAGTCGATTCTATTAGAGGATGGTTCAACAGAATCATTGGATATATCAAGATTGAGATTAACCGTATCTGAGTGTTGCTCTGGAATCGATGATGTATCTGAAGATCTGATTTATGAGGCTATAGATAAAAATATATACGATGGTATTAAAAAAGAAGATTTAGCGAGTTCTATTTTAATATCTGTCAGACCTTTGATTGAGAAAGAACCTAATTATTCATATGTCGTTGCAAGGCTTTTATTGACGAATATTTACGAAGAAGCACTGACGTTTGTTGGTCATAAAGATAGTCAACCAACAATTAAAAGCATGAAGAAAAATTATATAGATTATTTTAAATCCTATATATGTGAAGCAAGCGAACTCAAATTACTTGATAAAGAACTTCTAAATTATGATCTGGATCTGCTAGGGAATTCAATAGTTTCTTCGAGAGATTTGTCGTTTACATATTTGGGTTTACAAACTCTATATGACAGATACTTTATTCATCATAAAGAAAAAAGATTTGAGCTCCCGCAGGCATTTTTTATGCGTGTAGCAATGGGTTTGGCAATTAATGAGACTGACAGAGAAGCTAAAGCAATAGAATTCTATAATTTAATCTCATCTTTTGATTTTATGTGTAGTACACCAACACTATTTAATTCAGGTACATTAAGACCTCAATTATCATCTTGTTACTTATCAACAATCCCTGACGATTTAAAAGGAATTTTTCAAGGTATAAGCGATGATGCAATGTTATCTAAGTTTGCTGGTGGTTTAGGAAATGATTGGTCTCAAGTAAGAGCATTGGGTTCATATATCAAAGGAACAAACGGTAAGAGTCAAGGTGTAATTCCTTTCTTAAAAGTAGCAAATGATACTGCAGTGGCTGTTAATCAAGGTGGCAAAAGAAAAGGAGCAATGTGTGCTTACCTAGAAACATGGCATCTTGATATCGAGCAATTTTTAGAACTGAGAAAAAATACTGGAGACGACAGAAGGCGAACACATGATATGAATACTGCTAATTGGATTCCAGATTTATTTATGAAAAGATTACATAATGATCAAGAATGGACGCTTTTCTCACCTGATGACACACCTGATTTACATGATCTAACTGGTATAGCATTCGAAGAAAAATATGAATCGTATGAATCTGAAGCAGCTGAAGGAAAAATAACTAACTTTAAAAAGGTTAAAGCATTAGATTTATGGAGAAAAATGCTGAGTATGTTATTTGAAACTGGCCATCCATGGATTACTTTCAAAGACCCTTGCAATCTTCGTTCACCGCAGCAGCACAAGGGAGTTGTTCATTCTTCAAATCTCTGCACAGAAATTACTCTTAATACATCTCATGATGAGATTGCGGTATGCAATTTAGGCTCGGTTAATTTGGTATCTCACATAGATGAGAATAATGAAATTAATCAAGACAAATTATCTAAAACTATAGCAACAGCAATGAGAATGTTAGATAACGTGATTGATTATAATTACTACAGTGTTGATAAAGCTAAAAATTCGAATCTGAAACACCGACCTGTAGGTTTGGGAGTTATGGGATTTCAAGATGCATTATATAAATTAAGGATACCATATGCATCTAATCAAGCGGTAGAATTTGCTGATAAGAGCATGGAGTGTATAAGTTATTATGCTATTGAAGCTTCAATGAATCTTGCAAAAGAAAGAGGATCTTATGAGTCATTCGATGGTTCTCTATGGAGCAAGGGCATTTTACCTATTGATAGTCTAAAAAGCTTCAAAAAAGTGAGAGGAAAATTCTTAGACGTAAATATGGATGAGCAATTAGATTGGTCTAGTCTCAGACAAAACGTTGTAAAACATGGTATTAGAAATTCCAATACTTTGGCAATTGCTCCAACAGCAACCATATCTAATATTTGTGGAGTTTCTCAATCAATCGAACCCACATATCAGAACCTCTATGTGAAGTCTAATTTATCGGGTGAATTTACAGTTATTAATCCTTATTTAATTGAAGATTTCAAGAAAGTTAAGATTTGGGACGAAGTGATGATTAAAGACTTAAAGTACTTCGATGGACAATTATCTGAAATAAGCAGAGTCCCAGATGATTTAAAAAATCTATATCAAACTTGCTTTGAAATTGACACCCGCTGGTTAGTTGAGGCTGCCGCAAGAAGACAAAAATGGATTGATCAGTCTCAATCACTCAACCTCTATATACCTGATACGGATGGTAAAAAATTAGAAAGTGCTTATAAGCTTGCGTGGATAAGAGGATTAAAAACAACCTATTATTTAAGATCGCTTGGAGCAACTCATGTTGAAAAAAGTACCAGTGATAACGCTGGCTCATCGCTAAATGCGGTCAAAAATGAAGCAGAGGTTAAACAGTGTTTAATAGAAGATCCAGATTGTGAGGCGTGCCAATGATATATCTAATTTCATCAATAGTAATAATTGTAACTCTTTTGGTTTATACAGTAGTTAACATCAAAAGAGAGTTAGAAGAACTAAAAATAACCAAAAAGAATTTAGCTGCAACAAAAGGATGGCAGCAATTAATTAAATTAGGAGATTAAAATGTATAACGGATGGGAAGACCCTATAAAAGAGGCCTTAAATAAACCTGAGCCTAAACTCAACAAGGTAGCTCAAAAAACTTCTGAAGAAAAGCTTACAGACATAGGTCTAGATAATAATCATGATCATTTAAGCGTCGGCAATACAGGTCTTGAAAGTATCGAACAAGGTGCAGAGAGAATTCGCGTAGATGATAAAGCAATTATTAATTGTAGAGCTGATTTAAATCAACTAGTACCATTTAAATATGAATGGGCTTGGAAAAAATACCTTGATGGCTCTGCAAATCATTGGATGCCAGAAGAGATAGCGATGCATGATGATATAAGACTTTGGAACGATCCCAAAGGCTTAACAGAAGATGAGCGTAAAATTGTTGAAACTAATCTAGGGTTTTTCTCGACTGCAGACTCATTGGTTGCTAATAACTTAGTTTTGGCTGTTTATAAACATATTACTAATCCAGAATGTAGACAGTATTTATTAAGACAAGCTTTTGAAGAAGCAATACATACGCATGCATATACGTATTGTGTGCAATCGNTAGGCNTAGATGAATCAAGAATATTTAANATGTACAGAGAAATACCTGCGGTAGCNACNAAAGCAGANTGGGCATTGCCATTCACTCANAGTNTAGGTGATCCAAATTTTAAAACAGGTACNCTTGANNATAATCAAAGATTACTAAGAGACTTGATTGCATTTTATGTAGTTTTTGAAGGAATTTTCTTTTATGTTGGTTTTACTCAGATATTATCTATGGGGCGTAGAAATAAACTTACAGGAGTAGCACAACAATTCCAGTATATTCTCAGAGATGAATCTATGCATATGAATTTCGGTATTGATGTCATCAATCAAATTAAACTAGAAAACCCAGAACTATGGCAACCAAACTTTCAAGAAGAAATGATAAAATTGGTGAGAAAAGGAGTAGAACTGGAAACTCAATATGCTTATGACACGATGCCAAAACCTATTTTAGGCATTAATGCAAGTTTATACGAGGAATTTATAAAATTCATTGCTAATAGAAGACTTGCACAGATTGGTTTGCCAGAACAGTACACTGGAGCAACAAATCCTTTTGAATGGATGTCTGAAATCATGGATTTAAAAAAGGAAAAAAACTTTTTTGAAACACGCGTGACCGAGTATAAAACTGGTGGCCAGCTTAAGTTTGATTAATTATTTTGAAGAGAGAAATCTGGTCGTAATTTTTTGACTACTTTAAAGAGTACAAATAAAGTAGTTGAAAAAATTACTGTTGATAGTGTCATTGACTTAAGATAAGGAACACCTGCTATATAACAAGTTATCAGCCCTGATGCAGTAGCAGGATATAAATCCATAGCATACCATACGCCAAAATTAGTAGTAATATAAAAAATAATTGATGCAAAAACAGATGAGCTTAAAACTTTGTAAAAATTTATACCAATCATATATTTAAAAGCAAGAAGGGCGATAAGCATATAAGTTCCATACACGAATATCATTGTGTCATAAAAACCAATGAAGGAATCTGAAAGTAATTGTGCTATTACGATCAATATTATTGCTAGCCTTTTATCTTTAAGGACTAACGGAATGAAAAGAATAAGAGAAATCAGCGGTGTGAAATTAGGAATAACCGTTATGAATCTCGAAAAAATCATTATAAATACTAAAGGTATAACAACTAAGTAATTTTTCTTAAGTGAGCGGTATATTGGCTCAATAACAGCAAAAAGTCTCATATTGTACAAATTGTAGCACAAGATTGATAAAAACCTTATTTTATAATGTATATTTAGTTCATTTCTCAATATATAGGTGATAATATGAGCTAATAATTATGAATTTTGTAAAGATAAAATTATGAGAGTAATGTTTTTATACCCAAATCACGAAGGATATTTCAGATGTCCTGTTGGTCTTACTTTGATAATGACTGTCGTTGAAAATGCCGGTCATGAGGTAAAGTTATTCGATACCACATTCATGAACACGGATGAAAATAAAGATAATGCAACAAGAGAACAAGCTGGACTTGTCAAGCCAGTCACATTAGATAATTACTTTGATAAGAAATCAACATCAGAGATTGAAAACGAATGGATTTCTGCTGTAAATGCTTTTAAGCCTGACTTGATAGCTACAACAATAGTTGAAGATGCATATACATATGCCCATAGATTACTTGGGTTAGCTAAACAGGTATCTGATGCAAAAGTTGTTGTAGGTGGAAGTATGCCTACCGTTGTACCTAGAGTAATGATTGAAAATCCTAATATTGATTTTCTTGTAGAAGGAGAGGGTGAAGTTGCTTTTGTAGAACTTATTGATGCTCTACTCAAAGATGGCGATGTAAGCAATGTTCCTAATTTATGGTACCAAGATAAAGGAGTAACAAAAAATACAGGTTTAGTTAAGTACCTAGATATGGATGAAATACCATTCCAAAAATTAGATTTTTGGGATGATAAACATTTCACAAAACCATATGATGGTAAATTAAGAAATACAGGCTTTTTCGAAGGCTCAAGAGGTTGTATGCACAGATGCCATTATTGCATCAACAGAGCTTTTCAAGTATTTCAAGAAGAGGCGGGTAAAGTAAGAAGAAATAAATCTCCACGAAGAATAATAGATGAAGTTAAATTCATTAATAAAACAAGAAATTTCGATCTGATAATGTTTACCGATGATAACTTTCTAGGCAGACAGCCTAAAGAATTAAATGAATTTTTTGAATTATGGGAAAAAGAAGTCAATATACCATATTGGATAAATACGTGTATCGAGACAGTTAATGAACAAAATTTACCGCTACTCAAAAAAAGTGGATGCGTGGGTATTGCTATAGGTCTTGAGACAGGAAGCGACTGGGTTAGAAGAAATTTACTTCTTAAAGGTAAAATGGATAATAGCTTTTACATGGAGAAATTTGGATTGATGGCTAAGTATAAAATTCGCTCTACAGCAAATAATATGCTAGGGATACCCGGAGAATATGAGGAAGATTTTTTTGAGACAATAAAGCTTAATAAACAAATAAGAGCTCTAGATCCAGAACTTACATCATTTGATGTATCCTATATGGCCCCTTATATGGGAACTGTTATACATAATATCGCTCTTGACATGAATTTAATCGAGCCACATACAGAACCTGGGTTTAAAGGAATGAGCAAAGCTAAAATTACTATGAGACATGAACCTACCATGAAGAACCCTTGTATGTCTAAAGAGAAGACTATGGAGCTTCATGATGATTTTATGAAATATGTCACTGGTGAAAAAGAAATTCCTGAGAAATTTCTTCACGATGATCCGGACAGACGATTCGCAAATAGTCAAGAAATTTACGACTTATATGAGAAATACAAAAGGGGGCCTATACCTATAGACCCTGTAATGGTTGTTCCTAGTGATACAGTCTTTATACAGCCTGTACCACACAAATAATTTCTAAAAATTTTTACTTAAAGTGATATAAAGGGATTGTCCTTCTGTATTATAATTATGAGCTAACCTATATTTTTTATCAAAAATGTTATTTATTTTTATTCCTATTTGATAATCAGCAATGCTGGTTAAGTAGTTGACATCAAACAGGGCATAACCACCTAATCTATGTCCATCATATATTGAGTTATCACGTCTACTTTGACCTGTCACTGTAAGTTTTAATATATCGTTATCCAAAAATGTTTTAGATAAAACAGAAACAAATTTATTTCTTGGTCTTCTTGATAATAAGGTATCATTTGTCAAATCATCAGGCTCTTGATATGTATATTTGATATTATAATCAACCGTATTGTTCAGTCTAGTAGAAAAGTCTAGCTCAACACCTCTAATTTCCGCTTTATTAATATTCTGCATTTTGGAACCATCTGATTCAATTAAATTATCAATATTATTATTAAAATAAGAAACAGAAAAATCTCCAAAGGATGTGATTGTTTTGACACCTATTTCATGTGATATTGATTCTTCAGGTTCTAAGTTTGGATTTCCTGAGGAGCCATAAAGATCTGTTGCGTCAGGTGCTCTGAATGTTTTGGAGATTAATGCAAAAATTAACATATCATCAGTAATTTTTTTTCCTAAATTAAAGTTACCTGTTAAAAAATCACCATATACAGAGTGATTTGTATTTCTACCTCCAATATTGAAATCAAAGTTATTATATTGATAATTAGTATTTAAATATAATTCTCTAATAAGATTAGTAGTATCAAATGATGTTCCATATGATAATTCATACATTGATTCGTCTGAGTAACTAAAACCAATAATCATATCTTTACCAACTATGTTCTCAAATATGAGAGAATCTGTTTTTGTATGAGTATAATCAGTAGCAGAAGCGGCAGATTGATTAATTTCATTTCCTTTCCTTATATATGAAAAAGAGATTTGATTATCACCAACTGCTTTTGTCATCATTGCCTTGAAATGATTGTCTTTATGTATCTGACTCAAATTACTACCGAAACTATCATATTCAGTCGAGCCATTATTGCGATAATAATTTAAGCTATAGTTATATGAACCACTAAAAAATTTATATTTTATATCGAATACCTCATTTTCATATGCATGATTTTGATTAGAAGATGTTTTTGCTTTAAAAGAATCAGAGAGCATTCTACTCAGATTAATAGAGATTTTCTGATTTTCAGTTTGCATACTCTTATATAGTGATAATCTATTAGTGTCATACCGTCCGCTCATTAATGAAATAGAATTAGTTCCATTATCTTTAGTTATTATATTAATAACACCACCTATGGAATCTTTTCCATATAAAGAGGACATTCCGCTTTTTGAGATTTCTACTCTTTCAACTATTTCCGGCGGGATATGTTGCAGTGATGGTACTCCCAGTGTTCCGGGATTAAGTTCCACGCCGTTAACAAGAACTTTTGTGTGATTACTCTCTGTACCTCTCATAAATATTGATTTAGTTTGACCAAATCCACCATTACTTCCAATGCTTATAGAACTAGAGCTATTTAAAATTTCTTCCATAGTTATAAAGCCAGATGTTTTTATATCATCAGATGTAATAATCTCTACGGAATTTAGAGTGTCTATAAGCCTTGTTGGTTTTTTCTCGGGTGTTACAGTTATTTCATATAACGTTGAATCAGCATATGCAAAAGTATTGCTAAATAATAGGACTGCTGAGATCCATAAAAGTTTCTTTCCCATCTTTTTAGAAGCCTCCCCGCTTCATGGGCATCATTTCTTGTAGGCGTTCGGACTTTTAACCGTTACGGGTGTAGTATCTGAATTTACAGAATTTTCCCTACTTCAAATGCACATCTAATTTTTTATACCGACCCCTTTGTTTAGTATTTGTATACCTATTATAAATAAAAAGAGAGCAAAAACAATGACTATGCTAAGAGCTAAAAATATATTAATTTCCTCTATTCCAAGAAATCCATANCNATATGANCTTACAATNTACGCTATTGGATTTATNTTAGAAAAATCTTGCCAGANNTGNGGNANTGATTCNATAGAATAAAANGTACCACCNAGATANATNAGAGGNGTNAGNANNAANGTGGGAACAATATTTATATCATCAAAACTTTTTGCATATGCTGCATTTATNAANCCTGCNGTAGCAAAAACNAATGAGGTNAGAAATGTAATAAGTATCACAAACCNCAGATNANAAATNCNAATTTCAGTAAANTANATAGTTACAAAATAAACAGCAATTCCCACAACAAATGCCCTTATAACNCCNCCAGTAANATANCCTAANAGGATNACCCAGTTGGGTACNGGAGANACTAATAATTCTTCACAGCTTTTTTGAAATCTAGAGCTATAAAANGATCCNACTACATTCATATAAGANTTAGTAATTATTGGCATNATTATTAATCCAGGTATTATNTAATCAATATACTNANATGATTTNATTGTNCCAATCCTATCTCCAATGAAATTTCCAAATATTGTAATATATAAAAACATTGTTATGACAGAGGGGAGTATTGTTTGAATCCATATTCTTGCAAACCTAAGGAACTCTTTTCTAACAATAGTATTGAAAGCTATGATCCATGACGAAATCATTTATTTTATCTCCTCTTTTGTTAACTCCATAAATAGNTCCTCTAATTTATTTCTTTTACTAATTATATTTATCACATCTATATTATTATTTTTTAATTCACTTATGATATCTGTAACAGAAAAATTTTCATCAATAGTAATTTCTAGAGTAGTAGAGTCATTTTGTTTATATTCAAATTTTTTCAATTGTAAGTTAGAAATCATATCTTTACATTTGATTATATATGTATGTTTCCTTTTGAGGGTGTATATCTCTTCCATAGTAGAATTTTGAATGATTGATCCCTTATGAATTATGGCAAGATTCTTACATAATCTCTCTGCTTCTTCTAGGTAATGAGTTGTAAGAATTATGGTAGTGCCTTTCCTNTTAATTTCTTGAAAAAAATCCCACATTGTTAATCTTAATTCCGTGTCTACGCCTGCAGTTGGTTCATCTAAAATTAAAATTTTTGGTTTATGAATTAATGCTCTTGCAATCATTAATCTTCTCTTCATTCCGCCAGATAACTCTCTTGGAGTAACATTTCGCTTATCCCAAATACCCAACTGATTGAATAATTCATAGGTTCTTTCTTCTGCGTCACTTCTATTAATTCCAAAATATCCAGCTACATTTATCATTGTCTCTAAAATAGGTATGAATTGATTTAGATTATACTCTTGAGGAACAAGACCAATATTTCTCTTCGCAGAATTTGGATCTTTAGAGATATCATTACCAAAAATTTCCACTTTTCCAGAAGTGATTCTTACCAATGATGACATAATACCGATGACAGTAGACTTACCGGCTCCGTTTGGACCGAGAAAAGCAAAAAAATCACCATTTTTAATTGAAAGATTAATATTATCAAGCGCTTTAAATCCATTTCTATAAATTTTATTCAAGCCTCTGACATCAATCGCGTTATCCATAATACTTCTATTTTATTGATTTTTTCTTTAAATAATTTATACTCACCTAAACTTATCGAGTTATAACAGATAATTAATGTATATATCAAGCTAAATAGGCTTTAGATGACATATATAAGGGGTTAAAATGAGTCATACGTCTTACAAAAACGCACGATCTAGATTACAAAGAAGTGAATTAGCTGTACCCGGTTCTTCACCAAAAATGTTTGAAAAAGCCTTAAATTCTAAAGCTGATTATATTTTTCTAGATTTAGAGGATGCAGTTTCACCAAACGATAAAGAATCTGCTAGAGAGAACGTAATCAAGGCACTCAAAGAATTAGATTGGAGAGGTGCTGGTAAAACAATTTCAGTACGTATAAACGGTTTAGATACACACTACATGTATAGAGATGTTGTGGAGATAATGTGTCAAGTTGGTGAATATGTTGACACGATTCTAATTCCTAAAGTAGGAGTGAAAAGTGATGTTTACATGGTAGATTGTATGCTTAATCAGATTGAACAAGAGAGAGATCTTAAAAATAAGGTAGGAATAGAATGTCTTATCGAAACAGCGCTTGGTATGGTTAATATTGATGAAATTGCACAGTCGTCTGAAAGACTGGAAGCACTTCATTTTGGAGTTGCTGATTATGCAGCAAGTCTTAGAGCTAGAACTGTTGTAATTGGCGGATTAAATCCTGACTATCCGGGCGATCAATGGCATCATGGTTTATCAAAATTAGTTGCTACCTGCAGAGCATATGGTTTGAGACCTATTGATGGACCTTTTGGAGACTTTAATGATCCGGATGGTTATATACTAGCTGCAAAACGAGGAGCAGCTATTGGGATTGAGGGCAAGTGGGCAATCCATCCATCACAAATTGAACATGCGAATACTGTTTTCTCACCACCTGAAGCCGAAGTAGATAAAGCAAAAAGAATAATTGAAGAATTAGCCAAGGCTGCAGCAGAGGGTAGAGGAGCAGCACAATTAGATGGCAGAATGATTGATGCTGCATCAGAACGTATGGCGGAAAATATTGTAAATATAAATAATTTAATACAATCAAAAAAATAATGAATATACACGAATATCAAGCTAAAGAAATATTATCCAAATTTGGAGTTTCAATTCCCAAAGGAGGACTGGCATACAGTCCAGAAAACGCAAAAGATCGTGCCACTGAGCTTGGAGGAGATTTATGGGTAGTCAAAGCACAAATTCATTCCGGAGCAAGAGGTAAAGCTGGAGGCATTATTGTTTGTAAATCAGAGCAAGAAGTCTCAGATGCAGCAAATAAACTTCTTGGTAAAACACTAGTGACTCATCAAACTGGACCAGAAGGAAAAACGGTTCAAAGAATCTATGTCGAAGAGGGAACAGACATAAAAAAAGAGTTTTACTTGGGCTTAGTTTTTGACAGAAGTACTGAGAGTATTATGGTTGTAGCTTCTTCTGAAGGGGGTATGAGTGTTGAGGAAATAGCGCAAGAGAAACCTGAATCTTTAATNAAGACTAAAATTGAAGCTGCGGTAGGCATGCAGGCATTTCAAGCAAGAGAGATAGCGTTTAAACTAGGCTTAGAAGCAAAAGCGATTAACCGTTGTGCTCAAGCAATCCTTGGTGCTTACAAAGCCTTCAGTACCTCAGATGCCACTATGGTAGAGATTAATCCTCTGGTGCTTACTGGTGATGATCATGTTGTTGCCTTAGATTGNAAGATGTCATTTGATGATAATGCATTATTTCGAAATCCAGAGCTAGCAGAATTAAGGGATAAATCTCAAGAAGATCCAAAAGAGACTTATGCTGCCGATAGAGGTCTAAATTATATTCCTTTAGACGGTGATATTGGAAATATAATAAATGGTGCCGGTCTTGCAATGGCTTCTATGGATATGATTCAACTCGCGGGAGGACAACCCGCTAACTTTTTGGATGTCGGCGGAGGTGCTACACCTGAGAAATTTGTAAAAGCATTTAAACTTATCTCTGGTGATCCTAAAGTTAAAGTTATCTTGATCAATATCTTCGCTGGTATAAATAGGTGTGATTGGGTAGCTCAGGGTATTGTAGATGCACTTAATCAGATCAATATTTCTCAACCTCTAGTNATAAGACTTGCNGGNACCAATGTTGATGAAGGTATAAAAATACTAAAAGATAGTAAAATAAAATATATTGAGGCATACACTCTGGAAGATGCAGCNAACAAAGCTGTTAAAGCACTGAAAGAGCTAGAAGAATAAANTTAGATGGCAATTTTAATTACAAAAGAATCAAAAATAATAATTCAAGGTTTTACTGGAAAAATTGGAACATTTCATGCTGAAGAGATGATGGAGTATGGAACGAACATTGTTGGTGGTGTAACTCCAGGGAAGGGTGGACAAAAACATTTAGACCGCCCAGTTTTTAATACAGTTAAAGATGCAGTAGAGGAAACTGGAGCTGATGCTAGTATATTATTTGTACCTCCTGCATTTGCTGCAGATTCAGCTATGGAAGCTGCTGATGCTGGTATCAAAACTCTTGTTGCGATAACTGANGGCATACCTGCNCATGATATGATTAAAGTTAAGCGNTATATGAGAAGATATAAAGCTGAAGATAGAATGACTATGGTAGGGCCGAATTGTGCAGGTGTAATTAGCCCTGGTAAATGTATGCTCGGCATTATGCCTGGACATATTTATAAAGAGGGCAACGTTGGAGTCATAGGTAGATCAGGAACTCTTGGCTATGAGGCTGCTCAACAAATGAAAGATTTGGGTATTGGTATATCAACCAGTGTTGGAATTGGAGGTGATCCGATAAACGGAAGCGCCTTTAAAGATCACCTTGCTAAATTTGAAAAAGACGATGAAACAAAAGCAATTGTAATGATTGGAGAAATAGGCGGTCCTCAAGAAGCTGAAGCNGCAGAATATGCAAAAAACAATATTTCAAAACCAATTATTGCTTATATAGCAGGATTAACAGCACCTAAAGGCAAAAGAATGGGGCACGCTGGAGCGATCGTAAGTTCACATGGAGAATCTGCTGCTGAAAAAGTTGAAATCCTTAAAAAAGCAGGAATCACAATTGCTAAGAATCCTTCGGTAATAGGTGAAACGGTAGAGACAGTCCTAAAAGCTCTTTAATGAAATCTCAGCCCTCATTTATTGATATAGGAGTAAATCTCACTCATGATCAACTCCTNAATAATTTAGATAAAGTTATAAATGACATGATTGATGCTAATATCAATAATGCAATAATTACATCATCATGTATTGATGAGACGTATAAAGCTTTAGAAATAATAGATAAATATCCAAGTATTTTTTATACTACCGTTGGATTNCATCCTCATAATNCAAAAGATTTTAAAGAATCAAATGTTACTATNATTAAAGAANTGTTAAATAACAAATATGTTGTNGCCATTGGTGAATGTGGTTTAGATTTCTATAGAGAATACTCTACAAAATATGAACAAGTCAGTTGCTTTGAACATCATTTATCTTTAGCTTCAGAAACAAAAAAACCATTATTCCTTCATGAGAGAGATGCGTTTAATGAATTTTATGATATGTTAAAAAATCATTCTGATAATTTACAAAATTTTGTAGTTCATTGTTTTACTGGCAATAAAAGTAATCTTAAAAAATATCTTGATTTAGGTGCATATATTGGAATAACTGGTTGGATAACAGACCCTAATAGAGGTTCTCATCTAAAAAATATTATAAAGTTCATACCGCATGATAGAATTATGATNGAGACAGACGCCCCTTACCTTATACCACATAATATAAATTTTAAGCATGACGGAACGAATCAGCCAGCATATCTTCATTATGTCGCAGAGGTAGTTGCCTTATCAATGGGTTTAGAGATAAACTATTTAAGTATAATAACTAGAGAAAATACAAAAAGATTTTTTAACTTAATATAAATGATATGGACAATAATCTAAAACTACCTAAGGGAAAACACAAATTGCTTCTCCATTCATGTTGTGCCCCTTGCTCAGGTGATATTATATTGAGGTTAAAAGAATCAGCAATAGATTTTTCTATATATTTTTACAATCCAAATATTCATCCGGAAAGAGAATATATGATTAGAAAAGAGGAAAATAAAAAGTTCGCTCTTAAGCATGAGATATCCTTTATTGATGCAGATTATGATAAAGATAACTGGTTTGAGTTAACAAAAGGAATGGAATGGGAGCCTGAACGCGGTAAAAGATGCAGTGCTTGTTTTGACATGAGATTCATTAAAACAGCATCTCATGCCCAAAAGCATGGCTTTGATATTATTTCAAGTACACTCGGTATTTCGCGCTGGAAAGATTTCAATCAAATAAATAACTCTGGTATTAAAGCAGCAGATCTTTTTGATAAGATTTCATACTGGACATATAATTGGAGAAAACAAGATGGTTCAAAAAATATGTTGATAGTTTCAAAAAATGAGGAATTTTACATGCAAGAATATTGTGGATGTGTGTATTCTTTAAGAGATACAAATATATGGAGACATAAGAACAAAAGAGAAAAAATAAAAATTGGTTTTAAATATTATTCAAATAAAAAACCCACCAAAGATAAGTAACATTATAATACTTAACCAAGCAAGTAGTGCTCTAAAAATAATCATCTGTGCATTCGTATAAAAGAAGTCATCATTATTTAGATCATTATCGCGAATAACAAGATTCAATCCGATAGTATTAATTAATTCTATATTAGATATATATAAATCTTTTTTCTTAGATATGCTTTGCCAGTTTTTTTTACAAGTCTCAAAATCATCTACTAATGCAAATGACAGTAAAGTTAAATGGATTGGTATAAATTCAATGATACTAATGACATGTTTCAGCTTCTTTTTCGATTGAGAGTCTATTTTCATGGAACCATTCAACATAAAATCAATAGATATGTATGCCAAGGCACCAGCTGGACCTAGGATAAGGAACCAAAATAGAACATTAAAAATATTTCTTGTTGATGAATAAAAAATTATGCCACGATCATCATCTAAGTTAGATAGATTACCAGCGAAAATATAATTTATTCTTTTAATTTCAAAATTTTTTGATTTATTAACATCACCAAGTAATTTAACCTCATCAATAATCTTATTGAATTCTCCTGGGCGAAGACAGTAAACTAAAATAATAAGATTTATAAGAAAAGAAAAAAATGGATGCAAGATTAAATCAACAAGCAATATAATAATATTAATTAAAATAAATACCAAAACNGCAAAGAAAAGATATAGAGCATATTTATTATTAAAATAGTCTTTAAAATATTCTTTGTATTTTTCTATTAACGACTGCATTACATGAGTATCCTTCATATTAGAAATTGGATCATAAATGTATTCAATTAATAAGCTGAAAATAATTAAGAATGCAGTAGTCATTTTACTTTACTCCANTCAAATAAATTACCNGGATCTTTCTTTCTTCCTGGAGAAATATCACTATGACCAAGAATATTCTCATTTACAATGTTCGTGTAGAGTGACTTCAATGCCATAATTACCTCATTCAGAGAGCTATACTGTTCTCTTGTGAACTTTGAATCACTTGTTCCCTCTAGTTCTATCCCAATCGAAAAATCATTAAAATTCTCTCTATTATTGTAACATGATTGACCTGCATGCCATGCGCGAAGATTGAAAGGTACGAATTGAATNATATCACCTTTTCGTTTTATNAGTAGATGTGAGGAGACTTTTAGATTTGAGAGATCTGAGAATGATTTATGTTTTGATGTATCAAGCTTATTAAGAAATAAATCTACAATATTATCATTATCATACTCACCAAGAGGNAGGCTAATGCAGTGAACTATAATAGTATCAATGACAGCATCAAANGGTCTCTCATCATGATTACAAGAATCATAAAATTCNACTCCTTCAATTTTGTGTGTATCTTTATCAATCTTAAGCATTTATTCAAGTNTTCCTGTAATTTTGGATATTATGTTAGTATTCTAATTATGCCAAATTTTCTAGTAAATACGGATAAAAAATTACAAAATATTATTCCNGAGATAAAATCATCATCGATAATAGGCTTAGATACTGAATTTATAAGAGAATCAACATATTTTCCTAAATTAGCCTTACTTCAAATTGCAACAACCAATTATAATTATTGTATTGATGTTATAAATATAACTGATAAAAGTTCGTTGAGTGATATTCTATTAGATAATCAAGTTATAAAAGTAATTCATTCTTCGAAACAAGACCTTGAATCAATATTTAATTATTATAAATGTTACCCAAAAAATATTTTTGATACCCAGATTGCATTCAATTTTCTTTATAACGAACCAAACCCAAGTTATTCAAAATTAGTAAAAAAATATTTTGATATATCACTTAAAGAGGGTTCATGGAGAACAAATTGGCTTGAGAGGCCACTATCAGATGAAAAAATTGAATATGCATGTAATGATGTTAGGTATCTCGTCAAACTTTATCATATTTTGCATGACCAGCTACAAGCAGAACAAAAACTTGACTGGTGCAAAGAGGAAATTCGTAATGATTTAGAAATAGACAATGTTATCGTTAAGCCTAAAGACATATGGAAGAGACTAAATATCTCGAATAAGATAAATAATCATCAGTTAGTTACATTGAAAAAATTAGCTGAATTAAGAGAAAATGAGGCTATTACTAAAGACATACCCAGAAAATGGATTATGGCTGATACCTTATTATTTAAAATTTCAACCTGTAAAGCTAGTCAACTAGATCAAGTTATTAGTGACACTAGAGCTAAGTTATCTACAAAAATTCTTAATAAAGTTAGAGAAATTGTCCTTAATAATAAAACAGTTTTACTGAAAGATAATAAAGAGGTCAATATTGAAGAATACCATGCACAGATCACGAAATGTAATAACATTATGGATTCCGTATCAAATAAGTATAATATTGCTCCATCATTCATTGCAAACAAAAAAGATATTGAAAATTTTGCTAGAGGTAATAAAAATGTGAGATTTCTTAAAGGTTGGAGATTTAATATTTTTGGTAAGTTGGTACAATAAGTTGATGAGAAAATATTCCTCAATTATTGTAGATGGTAAAGATAGGTCACCTAGCAGATCAATGCTTAGGGCAGTTGGTTTCAAGAAAAAAGATTTTAAACTCCCTCAAATAGGAATTGCCTCAACATGGAGTATGGTTACTCCATGCAACATGCATATTAACGAATTAGCAAATGTTGCTGCTTCTAATATAGACTCTTGTGGTGGCAAATCAGTAATCTTTAATACTATAACAGTATCAGATGGAATTTCTATGGGAACAAGCGGGATGAGATATTCTCTAGTTTCCAGAGAGGTCATTGCTGATTCAATAGAAACTGTCGTTGGCTGTGAGGGTTTTGATGGGTTTTTGACGATTGGTGGATGTGATAAAAATATGCCAGGATGCGTCATAGCGATGGCTAGGCTAAATAGACCATCTATATTTGTATATGGCGGGACAATTCTTCCGGGTTTACATAAAGGTAAAAAAATAGATATTGTCTCCGTTTTTGAAGCAGTTGGTAAAAACGCTAATAAACAAATTAGTAATAGAGAATTAGAAGATATTGAAAAAAAAGCGATACCAGGGCCGGGATCGTGCGGAGGTATGTATACCGCTAATACTATGGCATCTGCAATTGAAGCAATGGGCCTTAGTTTGACAAATAGCTCGGCCCAGTCTGCAGTTTCTAATAGCAAAAAGAACGATTGTAAAAAATCTGCAATCGCGCTAATGAATTGTGTCAAGAAAGACATAAAACCAAGAGATATCATCACAAAAAAATCACTTGAGAATGCAGTAACTGTTGTAATGGCTCTTGGGGGCTCAACGAACGCAGTTCTCCATTTAATTGCTATTGCAAAAGCCTCAAGAGTCAGACTTACTTTGGATGATTTTGATAGGATTGGTAAAAAGACTCCTGTTTTAGCAGATTTAAAACCAAGTGGAAAGTATAGTATGTCAGAATTGATAAATATTGGTGGTGTAGCTCCTTTAATGAAAACATTACTAAACGCTAAATTACTTCATGGTGACTGTTTAACAGTCACAGGGAAGACATTAGCTCAAAATCTTAAAGACATAAAACCTTATCCGAAAAAACAAACAATCGTAAGAGGCCTGGATAATCCAATTAAAAAAGATGGCCACTTAATTATTCTAAAAGGAAATTTATCACCAAATGGTTCAGTTGCTAAAATTTCTGGAAAGGAGGGAAACATTTTCATTGGTAAAGCACAAGTTTTTAATTCCGAAGAGAGAGCTTTAAAGGCTATTTTAAATGGAAAAATTAAAAAAGGAACTGTAATAGTCATTAGAAACGAGGGCCCCGTTGGAGGCCCAGGTATGAGAGAAATGTTATCGCCCACATCTGCAGTAATGGGTAAAGGGCTAGGAAAAGANGTAGCACTTATTACAGATGGCAGATTTTCGGGCGGTAGTCATGGATTTGTTGTAGGACATATTTCTCCAGAGGCATTCGTTGGTGGACCATTAGCAGCTGTTAAAAATGGTGATCTTATAGAAATTGATTCAGTCAAAAAAGAACTTAATTTAAAAATAAAAAAAACTGAGATTACTAAAAGATTAAAAAAATATGACAAATCACGCAATCAAAAGCTGGATGGTGTATTACTTAAGTATGCAAAATTAGTCAGTCAAGCNNATGAAGGNGCAGTAACNACAGATATAAATTAAAGCTGTTGAATTTCTTTTTTGTATAGCTTNTTNACTATATCGTAAATCTTTTCAAGCCTTAGTATTGCATCATCAAGGGATATTAATGTAGCTTTAGTNTGTAGATCTAGAGGAAGACACTCGGTCAGTCTGTAGCCTACCCAGGATGCATCAGCATATCGTTCNCTCTTAAAATTAATATAGTCTTTAATCCCAGGATAAATTTTACGGTAGAACTTAGATAAAAGTTGATATTTTTGTGGAACCATAAATTCTTTTTCAGGCTTAACTATATCAACTTGCCCAATAAGGAGATTATCTTTATTGAGTTCACATTTTTTTACTTTTGCTAGTGACTTACCCTCTACACTTATACCAAGGATTCCATCTTCTAGTTTATTCCAATCAGTAATTTCTACGTATGACATGATTTNATAAACTTGATCAATATATTTATTTCTGTCTTCTTTTTGAACTAGCGCAATACAAAATCCTGTATCTTCTTTTATACACTTTGTTACCATATCAAGATATCTTCTCTCGAAGATTCTTAACGGAAAAACACCACCAGGCAGAACTATNCTTTTAAGTGGGAATATGGGACATTTATCGTTATTCACACGATTCCTCTTTGAATTTTAATGCAACAGAATTAATACAGAATCNTNTAAATGTAGGTTGTGGCCCNTCATCAAAAACATGACCTAAATGTGCANCACATGACGAACAGGTAACTTCTGTTCTTATCATACCATAGGAGTTATCCTGATGTTCTTCTATTGAATCACTTGATACAGGTGCATAGAAACTAGGCCATCCTGATCCTGAGTCAAATTTAGTAGAAGAATCAAATAGCTTTTTGTTGCAACACGCACATAAATACATTCCAGTAGCATAATTAGAATTATATTCACCTGAAAATGGTGCTTCTGTTGCCTTTTTTCTGGTTACTTCAAATGCTTCATCAGAGAGGATTTTTCTCCATTCTTCTTCATTTTTGCTAATTTTATTATTTTTGAAACTCATCTCTTAAAGATTTAGTACTCTTATTACTCATAATTAACACAATATCGAATTTAATACGATTCGATTTAATATAATCATGTATTTTTGAATAAGATTCAATCACCTTAATTTTAGGGTTATTATTTATGCCCCATTTATACATATGTGATTTAACTAAAATACTCTGATGTGCCTTGTTAAGTGCTTTTATCAGATTGTTTTTATGTATACCTGAGATCATAGAATTTGATTTAATTTCACAGATGGCTAAAACTTTTTTACCCTTAAATTTTTTCTTTAGAGATATTATCGAACTTTCTACCTCGGTAGGATGATGAGCAAAATCATCATAAATCTCCATCTCATTTATTTTTCCAACAAATTCCATTCTTCTTTTTACACCTTTAAATTTCTCTATTGCTTTAAGAGATTGATTAAGAGGTATACCAGAAATTTTAGCAGCAATTAATGCCAATGAAATATTTTTATAATTATGCAATCCTATGAGAGGTGAATTAATTTCGTATTTTTTAGAACCACANGAAAGAAAATAATTTTGTTTTTCAGAAAGAANCCANTCTGCACTAGATTTTTTATTTATCGAAAANGATATCTTTTTAGACCANATTCCTTTTTTTAATAATTTCTTAATATTTTTATCATCTTTATTATAAACAATAGTTCCATTATTTGGTATTATTCTAACAACATGATGAAAGCTTCTTATTATTGATTCTGTATCATCAAAAATATCTGCATGATCAAATTCAATATTGTTTATAACGAATATCCAAGGNCGATAATGCATAAANTTAGATCGTTTATCAAAAAAAGAGGTATCATATTCATCTGCTTCAATGACAAAATAATCTGATTTAGTGTATTTAGCTGGAGCATCAAAACCAATTGGCATTCCCCCTATCAGGTAACTTGGATTTAATTTACCAAATTTTAAAATAGAAGTAATTAATGAAGACGTTGTTGTTTTGCCATGAGTTCCTGATACGGCAATCACTTTTTTATTGATGAGAACATTATTATAAAGCCACTCTGGTCCCGAACAAAATTTTATACGTTTAGACAATAATTCTTCAATTANCTTTATCCCTCTGGTCATTACATTCCCAACAATTACAAGATCAACATTTTTTTTGATGACAGATGAATTATAGTTTTCTGTAAATCGAATTTTATTGTTGATGAGAACTGATTTCATGGGATCGTAGAGATTTTTATCAGAGCCAGATACATCATGTCCTAATTGTTTAGCAATAATAGCGATACCCGCCATAAATGTTCCACCAATACCTAATATATGAATCTTCATATTAATAATTGCAAAAGNAGCATCATAAAGAAAACACATGCAAAACTATGCAATAAAGATATACCAAGACCAAAAAACATCGTTGTATCAAATGCATTTCTAAAGATATGACCATTTACAAACCATGCATACAGAGATAATGCGATAAATATATACACTAGCATATCACCTGATGATGAAAAAAGTATTGTAATTAAAGTTGTTATAATTCCAATGAGCACATGTATCCCTAATGTCCCCGTGCATACCTGCAGGTATCTATCAGAATAGGAATTACTATAACCCTGATCTTTATCTTTGATACCAAGAGCTATTTTTATAAATAGGCTTGTGACAACGATATAAATAATTGCAAAAAATATATTCAATGTGACATCAATATCCGGATTGAGAGAAATTAATCCAATCAATAAATTTCCTAAGATTACTAAATTAAGTAGAGATTTACTTGATGGTAAGTCTTGAGGTCCTTTTGAAAAAAATAAAATGTCGAAAAAAATTTTTAAACTTAAGATCATAATAGTGATATAATATAAACTTATAATAAGGATAACACATTGGATCCAAACTCTATAATTAAATCTTATAAAAGAGTGTCAGCTTTTTATGATTTGACTTTTGGTCAGGTTTTCAAGCCTGGTCAACGCGCATTAATTGAAAAAATGCATTGTAGTGAGAGTGACAGGGTCTTAGAGATAGGTATTGGAACTGGGTCATCATTTAGATATTATCCAAAAAAGACGAATGTTGTTGGAATTGATATATCACCTGATATGCTAGATATTGCAAAAAAGAAAATTAAAAAAAACAATATACCTAATAAGTCAATTTCACTTATGGATGGAGAAGCTCTATCTTTTCCGGATAATTCATTTAATAAAGTAGTTGCAATGTATGTGGTCTCTGTTACGCAAAATCCTGAAAAATTGATAAATGAAATGAAGAGAGTTTGCAAGTCAAATGGAGATATTTATATTGTAAATCACTTTAGCTCAGAAAAAGATAATTTTCTGATAAAAGTTTTCGAGAAATCACTGATGCCAGTGAGTAAGCTCCTAGGATGGAAACCATATTTTCCTTTTTCAGATTTTAACCAATATGCTAAGTTAGATGTGAGAGAGATTAGAAAAGTTAATTTATTTAATTATTGGAATATCATCCACGCATCAAATAATAAATAATTTATGAAGTTGCTTCATCAATCATTTTTTTCAATTCACCAGACTCAAATAGCTGTAGCGTTATATCGCAACCACCTATTAACTCGCCTTTAATATAAACCTGAGGGAATGTTGGCCAATTCTTAAAATTTGGTAGTTCCTGCATTATCTCAGAATCAAGAATCACATTGACATAAGCAAATTCTTTGCCGCACTGTTTGAGCACATCTACAGTTCTAGATGAGAATCCACACATAGGCATATCAGGAGTTCCTTTCATATAGATCATGACAGGATTTTCTTCTACTTGTTTTTTTATTCTCTCTAAAGCGCTCATAATTTTTCCTTAAATGCTATTTAAATACCTAGACCATTGTGACTATAACCCATAAACAGTAACATAGGAATACTCAAAACAGTATTAGTTCTGGATGCGAGAAGAGCTACTTTTTTTGCTTGATTAACTTCTTCAGGTGTAGCCGGAGAGTTTGCATATTTATTCAATCCAAGAACCTTTTGTTGATTAGGCCATATCAACACCCATACATTAAACAGCATAATTGTACCAAGCCATGCACCTATACCAATACCAACAGCTCCGGGTGATAATGCAAAAGCACTATGAAGCATTCCATGATCCAATAGATACCATGCTCCAGTTATCCAAGTAACAACAGCTCCCCATCTAAACCACATAAGGGCTAATGGCGCCACATATTTACCAATAGCTGCAGGTCCAGGATCTTTATCAGCTGTTGCTGATGCCATCGCTGGGACTTGTACAAAATTAAAATAATACAGAAGACCTATCCATGTAATACCAGAGAGATAATGAAACCAGCGAAGATAATGCTCAAAGTCTACCAGTTTTCCTCCAATAGCCATTACTAATATAGCACTCAGTANAAANCCTGANATTATTGTNCCTTTNATTGATAATAATGGGTTCATGTTCTCTCCTAAATTTTAATGTATATGCGTCATATCATAAATGATGTAGACTTATTAATCTATTAATTTTTTTTAAGAGGCCTTTAAATGTGTGGTATTTGTGGTGAAATGCGCTTTGATAAAACTNAAATATCTCTTGATGATAAAACAGAATTACTTAATTCNATCAAATTTCGAGGTCCAGACAATACAGGTATCTATAATAGCTCTGATGATTCAGTTTTTTTAGGCCATTCAAGATTATCAATAATTGATATAAGCGAAAAATCTAATCAACCAATGTTAGATTCTAATCTAGGTATGACAATAGTTTTTAATGGCGTGATTTATAATTATGTAAGTTTGAGAAACGAGTTAATTAAAAAGGGATATTCGTTTACATCAGATGGAGATACAGAGGTAATNATAAAAGCTTATCATTTTTATGGNTCAAAATGTTTAGATAAAATTGATGGANTCTTCTCGTTCTGTATTTATAATTTGAAAAATAAAAAANTATTTATTGCAAGAGACAGATTTGGTATAAAACCACTTTATTATATAAAGAATAGTACTCAAATTATATTCTCCTCTACAATGAAATCATTGATTAATAAAAGTAGTAAATTAATAAATAATATTGGNTTAAATTATCACTTTTCTTTACATTCGGTTGTTCCCGCNCCTCATACAATTTTTAAAGACATAAATAAGTTAGAACAAGGTCACTATCTTGAAATTAATCAGGATGGAAATATTACTAATAGGAAATATTATTCAACTCATGAAATTAAAATTAATAAAAACATAAATGAATACGAGATCATCGAAGAGACAGAGAGGTTGTTAATTGAAGCATTAAAAAAGAGATTACTTGTTTCNGANGTTCCAGTNGGTGTTCTTCTCTCGGGAGGATTAGATTCAAGCTTAATAGTGGCAATGTCAGCTGCACATANAAATCAGGATATTAATACTTATTCAATAGGATTTTCTAATAAAGATGAAGAAGAGGGGAATGAGTTTTTTTATTCTGATTTGGTTTCTGAGAAATTNAATACAAATCATAAAAAAATTCTCACTAATGACGAGGAATTACATAATAATCTAGAAGACGTTATAAAAATGATGCCCGAGCCATTGTCAGGCCAAGATGCTGCGGGATTCTTTTTACTAGCAAAAGAAGTTTCAAAGACACAAAAGGTAGTATTGAGCGGCCAAGGAGCTGACGAATTATTTGGCGGTTATTTTTGGTATGAAAAGATGTCAAATGATAGCNCTAAAGACATAAATAAGTTTCTAAATCATTATCAAGATAGAACATTTAATGATTATAGTACGCTGATGAATAAAGAATATGTCAATGTTGATTATACATATAAACTTGTAAAAGAATGGTTTGATTTATATCAAAATAGAGATATGAGTTTCTTGGATGCTGTTTTAAGAGTTGATNTATCAAATTTAATAGTAGATGATCCAGTAAAGAGAGTTGACAGCATGACAATGTCATGGGCATTAGAAACTAGAGTGCCATTTCTAGATAAAAACCTTGTAGAGTTTTTTCTATCTGTACCTTCAGAGCATAAAATAAAGAATAATGGAAAATACTATCTCAAGAAACTTTCCAGTAAATACCTACCTAACAATCTTATCAATAGAGAGAAGTTCTATTTTCCTGTGCCTCCTTTGAAAATTTTGAAGAATAAATTCTTAGATTATGTGTCTGATATTTTACTCTCATCGGAGTGCTCTAATAGGGGAATTTTTAACCAAAAAATTATTAAACGTCTTCTGAAAAATCCCAATAATCACTATACCAGATTGAATGGTAATACTTTATGGCACCTAGCATTATTTGAGAGTTGGCTTCAACAGAATACATAAAAAAACCCACTCAAAATGAGTGGGTTTTAAAAAGTTTGATCTTTATTTAGAAGCTATGTGTAATTCCTAGACCGTAGGTCTTGATAGAATTACCCGTTCCTTGTAAACCTTTTCTGATATATCCAATAGTTATATCAGTAGCTTTACTCAGTTGCATTCTGTTAGAGATACCAAAAGTGTCATAGTCTTCATTAGCAGCTACTTCACGGCTGTCACCGCGAGCGTGAACTAATTGAATTGTGTTATGACCCATAGTGTAATGTATACCATATGTGTCAATATCACCCTCACCATTAGTAAAGTCTGAACCAACTTCTAGATCTTCAGTTGTATAGAATACACCTAGACCAGGCATAACTTTATATGAAGCAAAAATTTTATCATTTGATTCTCCATCCGCACCTAGGCTTTTATCAAAGTTTCTAGCTACACCGAACTCTAATCCAGGAAGGATCATGTTCTCAACTCTCAAACCAAGTGAATAATCATTTTTTTGAACATTTGCATTTGTTTGCTCGCTCATTGCTCTCATGTATTCAATTTCTACTGGACCAACTTTCCCATGATATCTAACACTAGACTCCCATGTTCCATCTTGTCCAAAATTACCAGAACTAGTAGCACCATGATTATTCATAGCTATACCTGTATCCATGTTGTGATCGTATAGTCCCATAGTTTTGTATGGTGTCTCATACGAGCCCATGCCAATATAGCCTAAAGGTGTCATAAGTCCTAGATTACCAACATGTAAATCAATTGCTCTACAGTCTTGAGCATTTGTACAGTTAGTATCATCATTTGTTGCATCACCATCGGCAATGTCCATTTTATACTCGGCTTTACCAATTAAGGTAAGTCCGCCAAGATTTTCTTTGAACATAATTCCGAGTCGTGATTTTTGTCCATTATCACGGATACTATCAACAGAATTGGCTGCACCTGTCGATTTGTGGTCATAGCCAACGTAAAGTCTTCCGTAGAAATGAACACCACTTCCTGCTTTAGATGATGCAGCAGAATGGCTCGAATGATCCATTGCTCCACCAGCGAAAGAAGTTGTTGAAAAGGCTACAAACATAGCTGCAGCCATACTGATTTTCTTAATCATTTCACTCCCCATTAATTATAATTAATTATATATTAGCTGATTTTGACATAGATTCTGCAATAAATAAAAGGTTTTTTGCTCATTTTATGTGCATGAGTTGCCACAAAAAGGACATTTTGGTGGTATAGGTTCTGCTATTAGGAAATAAGGTACTGGCTATAAAATTAAGACAAAACCTTATTTTTTGGAGAATATTTCAATAGTAATCTACAATATATGTATTAGAATACATTCTTTGCACTATGGTGAGATATGAGCGATTATTTGATGCAAACCTATAATAGGAAACCAGTATCATTTGTTAAAGGTGAGGGGGTTTATTTGTGGGATAATAATGGGAAAAAGTACATTGATGCTCTATGTGGACTTGCCGTTACAAGCCTTGGGCATTCGAATGAGTTAATAAGCAATGTCCTGTCAAAACAATCAAAAACTCTCATTCATACATCGAATGCATTTCAAATAGATACGCAAAAAAATCTAGCTACTAGATTGTGTAAGTTGTCAGGTATGACAAACGCATTCTTCTGTAATTCAGGAGCAGAATCTGTAGAAACAGCAATTAAAATTGCAAGGAAGTATGGTAATGATCACAATATTTCTACGCCAAAGATTTTAGTAATGGAAAACAGTTTTCATGGCAGAACACTTGCTGCTTTATCTGCTACAAGCAGCAAAAAATCACATGAGGGATTTACACCCCTTGTTGAGGGTTTTGTAAGAGCTCCTTTTGATTCTGTAGAGAAAATAGAGTTAGCTCTCCACAATCATGAAGATATCGTAGCGCTATTAACCGAGCCAATTCAGGGAGAGGGTGGTATAAAAATTCCAAAACCAGGATACTTAAAGAAATTGAGAGATATATGTAATGATAAAAACTTATTATTTATGGTAGATGAAGTTCAATCGGGTTTTTGTAGAACAGGGAAGTGGTTTGGATATCAGCACGACCACATCACTCCGGATGTTGTAATGGTTGCAAAGGCTCTTGGAAATGGAGTTCCTATTGGAGCATGTCTTGCTTCTGGAAAAGCTTCAAATCTTCTTAAACCTGGCTCTCATGGCTCAACATTTGGAGGAAATTATTTGTCAACATCGGTAGGACTTCAAGTTTTGGATATTATGAGAGATATGAACCTTTGTAGAAATGCCAGAGAAATGGGAGACTATTTTTCAAAAAAACTAAACGAGAGGCTTGCGAATAAAAAAAGAGTGAAAGAAATTAGATCAAAAGGACTAATGATAGGAATTGAGCTTGATGAGGAATGCACAGATATTGTTATAATGGCTTTGGATAATGGGTTAGTATTAAATGTTACAAAAGATAGAATTATAAGAATGTTGCCGCCATTAATAATCAATAGATCCCAAATTGATGAAATAGTAGATATTCTTGATAAAATAATATGATGAAAAAAGTTAGGCATTTTAAAACATTACTTGATATCAATAAAAACGAGTTTCTGTCTATTATAAAGAGAGCTGTAGAATTAAAAAAACTCCAAACAAACAATGAATACCCTGATACATTAAGAAAGAAAATAATGGCTATGATTTTTAAAAAAAATTCTACGCGCACAAGGATTTCTCTTGAATCATCGATGAGCAAACTCGGAGGTCATGCCATATATTTGTCATCAGATTCGTCACAGTTAAGCAGAGGTGAATCCTTAGCAGACACTGCAAAAGTGCTTTCAGGAATGGTTGATATAATTGCAATCCGTACACATAGTCATGAGGAAGTCCTAGAATTGTCCGCCAATTCAACAGTTCCAGTAATTAATGCGCTAACCACTAAATTTCATCCATGTCAGCTATTAGCCGATATGCAGACCTTATATGAGGAGAAAGGACAGCTAAGCGATAAAAAAGTTGCCTGGGTAGGTGATGGTTGTAATATGTGTAATTCATATATAAATGCCTCTAAAATTTTAGGCTTTCACTTAAACATAGCTACGCCTCATGGTTTCGAACCTGATGAGGAAACTTTGAAAAATGCTTCAGATACAGCAGAATTATGTGATTTGCCTGGAAAAGCCGTAGAAGGTTGTGATTTAGTTACTACGGATGTTTGGTCTAGCATGGGTGACGAACACGATCATGATAAAAGAAAAGTTTTGTTTAAAGGCTATCAAATTAATCAAAACTTAATGGATAAGGCTAATGAATCAGCAATATTTCTTCATTGTCTCCCAGCGCATCGAGGTGAAGAGGTTGCTGCAGAAGTAATTGATGGCGCTTCAAGCAGGGTTTGGCAACAAGCTCATAATCGCTTATATTCCTCACAAGCTTTAATTGAATTTCTCTTGAACAACTAAATAATGCAGTCTAACTATTAATTCTATCAATTAATTCTTTCTTCTTAGCATCATTATTAATAATTCTCTTTACTATAGAGCGAAATTTATTAGTATCTGAATTCAATATAATTTTCTTTATCTCAGGAATAGCGCTCGGGTGCATACTGAATGATTGTAAACCCATGCCAAGTAACAATCTTGTGAAATTAATATCTCCAGCCATCTCTCCGCATAATGAAACTGGAATATTATACTTCTTACCGGCTTTAATTACATTATGTATTAGTTGTAGAACAGCAGAATTAAAAGGATCATATAAATAGTTTACTTCATCATTTACTCTATCTATAGCCAGTGCATATTGAACCAAATCATTAGTACCTATTGAAAAAAAATCTACATGCTTAGCGAATTGAGAGGCATTTACAGCACTCGATGGTACCTCAATCATTATTCCTATATCTACACAATCACTAAAATTATTTCTTTTACTACTAAGGTCCTCTTTAGCCTTCTTAATTAAATTTTTTGCATGCTCAACCTCTGATAATGTTGTTATCATAGGAAGCATAATTTTTACATTTCCATAATGTGCTGCTCTAAGAATTGCTTTAATTTGATTTAGAAAAATTATTTGATTATTAAGGCTATACCTAATTCCTCGTAATCCCAATGCAGGGTTTCTTGCAATAGCTCCTGATTGTATATTTTCAGGTACTTCTTTATCTGCCCCAATATCCAATGTTCTGAATATTACAGTTTTACCCGACATTCTTTGAACAACTTTTTTATAAGTATTATATTGCTCCAATTCTGATGGAAAATCATCTCTATCTGAATAGATATATTCGGTTCTAAATAGGCCAATACCATCTATATACTCAGCTTTAAGCATTTTTAGTTCCTCTGGAAGTTCAAGATTCACCATCAGCTCTATTTGTTTTTTATCTTTTGTAATTGCATCCCTATGCATTATTGAAATTAGTTCTTTTTTATTTTCAAACTGATCAAGTTGGATCTTTTGATAATATTTTTTTGNTCCTTTGTCAGGATGNATGATAATNATGCCTTTTTCTCCATCAATAATTATCTCGTCATNATCTCTTATTAGTTTAGTAATGTTTTTTACACCCACAATAGATGGAATCTCCATACTCCTCGTAAGAATTGAACTATGCGATGATCTCCCTCCAAACTCTGAGATAATTGCAGAACATTTTGAATGAAATGCGACCAAAACATCAGCNGGACTTAAATCATCTGTGATAATAATTTTTTTATTAACATTTTTAATAGACGTATTCTTTATGTTTTTGTTTCTACGGAGATTTTTAATGATCATATTCACTACATGCTGAACATCATCTATTCTTTGTTTAATATAATTGTCAGTCATATCTTCAAAAGAAGCTTTAATATTCAAATATTCTTGATGAACAGACCACTCTGCAGAATAACGACTTTCTTTGATTCTTTTTCTGATGTTTAACAAAAAATCTTTATCATTTATTAATAATATGTGAGTATCTAAAAATAATATTATATTCTTTTGTACAGAGGGTTTTATTTTATTCTTAATTTTTTTAAGCTCATCTAAAGTCGATTTATGAGCATTATCAAACTTAANTAACTCTTTTTTAATGTCCTCATTTTTCTTAAGNATNGATTTCTCGATATTTCGTTGACCATGNTCAATTATTTTACATTTACCTATAGCAATTCCTTTTGAGACTGATAAACCATTTAGAATTATTGGTGATAGTTTATTCATTTTCATCAAAATTCCTCTCTATTAGCTTTTGTAGATTATCGATTGCAGAAATTTCATCTTTACCATTGGCAGTAATTAAAATTTCAGAACCTTTAGATGCTGCAAGCATNAGTATTTTCATAATACTCTTAGCATCAGCTACCTTATCACCTTTTTTAATTTCAATATTGGAATTAAATTTATTCGTCAATGTAACTATTTTTGCAGCCGCTCTCGCATGCAAACCAAGTTTATTTTTTATTAATAGTTTTTTTTCTTTCATCGTTTATTTCAACAACTCCATCTCGACCACCCTCTATTGCTTTAAGTGTAAGATTATCTAAGTTCAGATTTGGATAGTTAAATATATTCAATAACATTGATAGATTTATACCCGATACAATTTTCACATTTTTGTAGCATGAAAACTCTTTTGCTATGTTNCTAGGAGTNGAACCAAACATATCTGTTAAAATTATTACACCTTTTCCGTTATCTAGCACTTTCACATATTGTCTAGCCAAATTTATGATGTCAGCGGGTTTATCATAATAATCAATTGATAATAATTCTGTTCTCATAGGCACGGAACCATAAGTTGATTTTGCAGTTAACAAAAGCTGCGACCCTATATCATTATGCGTTAATAAAAGAAGTCCTACGTTCATANTTATCGAATACTAANTTTTATATTATTATACTGGCCTTATCTATTCATATAAAGCCCTTATCTTATTTGATCAAATTCCTATAGAAGAATAGTCGTATTTTAAGTTCCAAATTGAGAAAAANAATTAATGACTGAACTTTTGTATATGTCTTTTTATTTCTTCTTTGGAGGTTGAATTTCTGATATNCANTAAAAAACTTTTATCCTCTAGCATGGCCGCTATATTTGATAANAGATCAATATGAAGGCTATCCTCTTTTTCAGGTACTATTAGAGCAAAAACAATATCAATATCATTTCCATCAATAGATTCNTAATTGAGAGGTGCATNAAGTTTGATAATGANTATTTTNGGTTCTGTTNTATTTGGTATGCGCGCNTGTGGTATTGCAATACCTTTTCCTAGACCAGTTGTTCCAAGTTTTTCTCTTTCATAAAGTTTCTCAAAAATTATATCTTTTTCAACTTTATGATCTTGAGACATTTTCANAGCAATAAATTCAAGAAGATTTTTTTTACTCTTTGATTTAAGGTCTAAAACTATATTTTCACTNTCAATATATTCNGAAATATTCATTTTGCTAAATTTTTTCTCTCATTTGATGGTGGTATTGATAGAGATTCTCTATATTTAGTAATAGTTCTTCTAGCAATTTTGAATCCATTCTTGGAGAGGCTATCCGCAATTTGAATATCACTCAATGGAGACTTAGGATTCTCTTTAGCAANAATATCTTTCAAAAGTGATTTAACNGATGTGGATGACGCCATAGCTCCAAATTTAGTTTTTATCTCTGATGAAAAAAAGTACTTCATTTCATAGACTCCTCTGGGAGTTTGAATATATTTTTTATTTGTACATCTTGATACTGTTGATTCATGCATCCCGATTTTTTGAGCAATATCTTTAAGCCGTAGTGGTAGCATGGCAGACTCACCCTTGTTTAGAAAGTTAATTTGTTTTTTTATGATAGTTTTCCCAACCTTAAGTATGGTTACATTTCTATTTTGTAATGCTTTTAGAAAAAATTTAGCATCTTGTAGATTGGACTTAACATATTCAATATCTTTTTTCGATGTAATTTTTTTGGCTAATGCTTCGTACTCTTTGTTAATTCTTATCTTTGGATTGATATTAGGATTAAGTTCTGTAACCCATTTATTATCTTTGAATGTAACAATAACNTCTGGGATAATTTGNTCATGTTCTAATGATTCATCGATGATATTACCAGGTTTAGGATTTAACGATTTAATAATTTTTATACAATCTTTGTTATAATCTTTTTTTTCTAACTCAGCAAAGAAATTATTTATAGTTGATAATTTTGGATTAATTGNGTCATCTAGCTTATTGATAATTTTTTTAGCTTCAACATACAATTTATCATCAAGATGATAATGTTCAAGCTGAATGAGGAGACAGTCTTTGAGAGATGTCGCTCCAGATCCAATAGGATCTAGATGCTGGATTTTATGTAAGACTGCAAAAATTTCTTGAAATGAAATATCCATGCTCTTATTTAAAAGGATGAAGATGTTTTCTAAACTTTCAGTCANATAACCCGAATCACTAATATAGTCAATTAAGTTATAGGCTATTAACTCATCAGATTGATTTATTGACGACATACTAATTTGCCACATCAGATATTCTCTTAATGTTTGATGTGGTTGGGCTAATTGTTCGTAGCCATCAATTGATTCGGCATTGTTCGTCTTTTTTGAANCATATATATTATCTCCAGTTGAGTATATTACTTCTGAGGAAACATCACTTTCCAGAAATGGATTTGTGAGGATTTTATCATCGATTTCTTTTTGCAATTCAATAGAGTTAAGTTGTAATAACTTTATTGCCAATTTGATTTGTAAAGTCATTGCAAGTTTATTATTTAAAGAAATTTTTTGTTTAATATTTGTTATCATAATCTGAAGTCTTCCCCTAAATAGACTTTTTTAACAAGCGAGTCTTTGATTATTTCTTTTGATTTTCCGAATGATATAACTTTACCATCACTTAGAATATATGACTCATCACAAACTTTAAGAGTTTCTCTCACATTATGGTCAGTTATGAGAACTCCTATACTAGAACTTGTTAGCGACTTTATAATCTTTTGTATTTCTATTACTGATATTGGATCTATACCAGCAAATGGCTCATCTAGCAGGAGAAATTTTGGCTCAATGGATAAAGCTCTAGCTATTTCAACCCTCCTTCTCTCACCACCCGATAGGCTTGCACCTNTATTATCAAGTATATTTTCAATCTGTAAAATGTTAATCAAATAGTCAAATTTATTTTTAATTTGAATATCTGANAATGACTTTCTCGTTTGTAATATAGCCATTATATTATCCTTAACACTGAGATTTCTAAATATNGATGCTTCTTGAGGAAGGTAGCTGACCCCAAGATCAGAACGAATGTGCATTGGTGAGTTAGTTATATTTTCATCGCCCATATAAATTTGGCCTTGGTCACACCTTATTAAACCAACCAACATATAGAATGTAGTAGTTTTTCCGGCNCCATTAGGTCCAAGTAATCCAACTACTTTCCCTGTATCTACTTTAATGGAAACCTCAGATACAACTGTTTTGTCAGTATACTTTTTTGTTAAACCCTCGCATGACAAATGTACAGTCTTTTTCATTTCTTGGTTCTCGTCTTTAAGATTGTTTTCACTCGCTCTTTTATTTTTAAAGCATCATTAGATGATTTTTTCAAAANTTTCCAGGTCTTACTCTCCATATTATAGACTAATTTGTCACCCTGTATTTGCCCTACCTTATCTTCATCAAATGATAGTCTCTTAGCTTTTGATAATATTTTAACATAACCATTATCTATATCTGCAATNATGCCCACACCACTTGTTTTGGAATCAGGTGTTTTAATAACTCCAAATTTATCAGTTTCAACTTTTTCTTCTTTAGGATATATGACTGCTGATTGTGTAGTAATATCCATTTCTATCGATCCAAGACCGTCATGTTTAGTGAATTGTACATCNCCATAGAGATATACTGATTNGAACAATGAATCTGGATCAAGAGCTTTTTTCGCTGTGACTATCCAGTATCCATCATTTTCACTTAATATTTTCATAGATGGACTGACAACCTCAGACCTTTCGCTNTTAGGAAATTTTTCTAATCTTTTACCATCTAAAATCCAACTTATCTCTCCTTTTTTATTAGTTTCAGTCATAGTAAANTCCGTCAGATAGTGATTGGCAATTTTATCATCAAGCTGATCATCCCTATTTAATGCACTTGATAGAATGTATTCAACTATTATGATTAATAACAGCAAGAATAGTAAAAGATAGATATTCTTTTTAGTTTTGTGATTATCTAGGAATTTATTTAACACTTTTTTTTGCAATACAAATCAAATCACAGACATCTCTGACCGCGCCTTGTCCGCCTTTCCTAGGCGTAATCCAATGTGGTTCAGCAGTATGATTAATATAGTTAGCATTAGGCACTGTTATACTNAAGCCAACTTTAGAGAGTAGATTAGAATCAACTATATCATCGCCAACAAAGCATGTTTGAGAGTAACTATATTTTTGGGAAAAATTATCATTAAAAGATTTTAGTTTATCTCTGCAATCTTGAATTATATTTTTAATACCTAGCTCTTTACCNCTTTGTTCTACAGCCTTNGAAAATCTACCACTTATTATTGCAATCTCAATTCCTAAGTTTTTTATAAGCAATAGTCCGTGACCATCTTGCGCATAAAATTTTTTTGATTCTTCTCCTCTTTCATCAATATAAATGCCGCCATCAGTGAGAACACCATCTACATCTAAAATTAAAAGAGAGATTTTACTTGCTCTTGCAAGAGTATCTGTTGATATATTTTGCATGTATGCAGAATATCTTTCCAATTCCATATCTTATTCAATTCCTTTCTTGAGTAACAAATTCAAAGTTAGTAATCCAGAAAGAGATTTTTTTCTGTCAACTACAATTAAAGAGGTAATTTCATTTTTNTCCATAATATTTAANGCTTCTGCGGCTAATATATCATCTGTAACTTTTATNAANTTTTTAGTCATAACAGTTTTTAAGAGTATATTTGAAATNTTTGGATTTTTTTTCAATGTTCTTCGTAAGTCACCATCCGTGAATATTCCTACTACATTTTTTTTATCATCTATTGCTATTACAACACCATGGTTATATTTTGACATTACTTCGATAGATTTCATTAATTTATTATCGTAATTTGTTAAAGGTAATTTTTTTGTAAACATAACGTCGCTGACTTTTTTCAATAGNCTTTTTCCAATGGATCCNTGGGGATGAGATTTTGCAAAATCTTTAGATGTAAATCCTCTACATTCTANCAATGTNATNGCCAAGGCATCTGATATTCCTATNGCAGTAATNACNCTNGATGTAGGNGTCAAATTCAGCGGACATGCCTCAGAGGGTACTCCACAATCTATAACTATATCGGATGATTTTGCCAAAGATGACTCTTTATCACCGACAACTGATATGATGTTAATTTTTAGTAACTTTATGATCGGTAATAACTGAAGTATTTCTCTGGTTTCACCTGAATTTGAATAAACTAAAACAACATCATCATTCTTTAATCCGCCTATGTCTCCATGTAATGCCTCTCCTGCATGTATGAATGTGGATGGTGTTCCAGTACTTGACAGTGTTGCCGATGACTTTGCAGCAATATGACCAGATTTACCTAATCCTATTGTAACCACTCTCCCTTTGCATTTTAAAATTATGTCGCAAGCTTCCTCAAAACTCTGGCCAATTTTATTTGCAATAGAGGCAAGAGATTTACTCTCAATCTTTATCACATTTTTTGCGATTTTAATTTTATTAATTTTTTTCATACTATTGATACAAACTGTATTGATATACTACAAATGATATTAGCAATATTATATTTATTAATCTTGTCGATATTAAGTTATAATTTTTTCGTATGGTTATCAACATAAGTGTTGTAAAGAATATCATTAATATATCTCTATAAATGTAGTTTTTGCCTATCAAATCTGATGATGTGTCGATAAATCCTACTATACCTATTACTAAAAGGATATTAAAAATATTAGATCCTAAAATATTACCAAATATAAAATCAATTCTTTTTCTTCTTATGGATGCAATACTTGCTGCTAGCTCAGGAATACTTGTACCTATCGCTGTAATAGATAACCCTATAATGTAGTCAGATACACCTATCATTGTAGCTATGCTAATAGCACCTCTCAAAAATATTTCTGTACCAATTAACAGGATTGATAATCCAAAAAAAAGAAAAAATAAAACTCCTGTTATTTTGTCACTCGGTTGAGTATTTGTACTATGCCGCACTTGGTCAAATAATGTTTTATATAAAACTAAAAAAACTAAAAAGGAGAGAGAGAGTATAAATGAATCTTTTAAATCAATTACTCCATCAGATAATAAATAAAATATGAGAAAAGATAAAAATATAAGGAATTTTAAAAAATAACTCTCTTCGCTACTCAAATCTTCTTTGAAAGTTGATGGTTCTATTTTTAAAAATAATAAACTAATAGCAAATACAAATGCAATGTTGGCAATATTCGAGCCTAACGCATTTCCTACAGCAATATTAGATTTTTGATCAAAAGCACTTAGTATAGATATAAAAATTTCAGGCGCCGATGTTGCGATACCAATAAACAATAAGCTAGATATAAAGTAGGAAATTTTTAGAATACTTGATAATTTTTCGGTATTACTGACAACAATTGATGCACCTAAAGCAATTAAAATTAATCCTGCTATGAAATAGACAATCCCTAAAGTGAACATAAATTTTTATAGAATAAGTTAATAGTCCACGCTGTGAACATCTATTTCAAATTCCTCTTTCACGTTACCATCATTAACTTGTGATTCTCGTTTTTGTAAATAAGATTCACGTATGAATATGTATTTATCTTTTGCAGCCGTATCAAGAATCTTAGTAGCTCTTAAAAGTCTTGCTCTTGTATCAACGATGTCAAGTGTTTGAAGTACTTGTCTCTCTTCATGATGTAGCTGTTCAACAGGAGAGAGTTCATAATCTACTATCATTGATGGTCCATCTCTAAAAGATGATGGTCCTAAAAAAGGCAGTACTAGGTAAGGCCCATCCGGTACACCCCAAAACCCTAAAGTTTGACCAAAATCCTCTTTATTTTTGCTTAAGCCTAGCGGAGTTGCAACATCAAATATGCCAAATATACCTAATGTTGAATTCAAGAAGAACCTCATAGTATCTCGCCCAGCTTGAGAAAATTTAAGCTGAAGTAAATCATTTGTAATTGTTCCTATTTCGCCAAGATTACTGAAAAAATTAGAAATACCAACTTCAACAGGATCAGGAGTAACATATTTATACCCCTTTGCTATAGGCTTTAGGACATTATCATCAACTATCTCATTAAATTCAAATATAGCTCTATTCATAGGCTCTAACGGATCATCATCGCTAGCGTATGTACTGGGAACAATTATTAAAACTAGTAATAACAGGAATAATCGATACTTTTTATGCATTCTCATTTGTTTGAACATATATTAAACAATGATATTATTATACACCATGCTATGAAGTTTTTTAAATACATAATAATTATTTTAGTCTTATATGCACCAACATCTGTCATATCACAGACCAATCCAGACATATTTCTGAAGCAAAGTGTAGAAGAAGTGTCTCTATTTATATCAAAGAATAAGGAGCAGCTAGAGAGAGACGATAAATTTTTGGAAGAGAAAATGAATGAACTTGTCATACCTAGATTTGATATAGTTCTTATGTCTAAGATAACACTTGGAAAATCAACCTGGACCAGTATAAGTGAAAACCAAAAAAATAGATTCATTGAATCTTTCAAAAGCCTAATGGTAAGAACATATATGAAATCTCTTACTGTATTTGATGGTGAAAAAATTAAATTTTTGCCTTATGTGCCAGGAAAAAGAATAGATGTAGCTAAAGTAAAATCTCTCTATATAATGAGCGATGGTGATCTACCTGTAAATTATAGGCTCAAAAAAAATGATAACGGAGACTGGAAAGTTTTTGATATAATTATAGATGGAATTAGTTTACTTAAAAATTACAGAACTGATTTTCAAAACCATGTCAAGAATTATGGAATAGAGTCGCTTATCAAAAAGCTTAATGAAGATTAGCTAAATGGTCTTATTGATATAATTAATTTAGGCAATAAAGTTAAAACTGCTAACAGAGCAACTAACATAGCTAATCCTGTAAAGAGTCCGAATAAAATAGTCGGAATAAAATTAGAGAGAATCAAAATAGAAAATCCAAAAATTATAGTTATACCTGTGAAAAATATTGCTCGCCCAATACTATCATGTGAATTGATTAGTGCATTTTCATAGTTTTTTGAGTTTATATATTCTTCTCTGAACCTATAAATATAATGAATACTATTATCAACAGCAATTCCAATAGTGATAGCTGCGATTGTAATGGTCATCATATCAAGTGGTAAATTAAGTAAACCCATAAGGCCTAGAACAAATGTTGCCGCCAGTAAATTTGGTATAATTCCTATTACTGCGAGTAGAATAGATTGAAATAGTACAAGAAACATTATCGTAATACCAAGCATTACAAAACCTAGGGACATAATTTGTGAATCAAATAAACTTTGAAGCATATTATTATACAAAATAAGTATTCCCGTTAAATAAAACTCGTCATTGTTTAATCCAACTTCTTTTTCTAAATCATTATTTATTTTTTTAATCAGAGCATTTCTCCTTAAATCTTTTTTAGAGTCCAAAATACGTACGTTTATTCTTGCTTCATTCTTATCAATAGATACATATGGGTTTACCGCTATATCTCTTACTTCATCAGGTGCTCTTTTGTAAAGTAAAGCCAGCTCTAAACTGTCCAATTCTTTATTATCGTTTACTATCTCTGCTACTCTAACTGTAGAGGCTAATGATAAAACTTTTCCTATTTCCGGAAGAGAGTCAAGATAATCATGGACCTTTTTGATTTTATTAATCTTATCAACAGTGAACCAATCTGCGTCTTGAGTTTCCTCGTCATCAAGAAGATCCTCTTCAAAGTCATCATTTAATAAATTCTCATTATCTTTAAATTTTATGATGATATCCATCGGTGTAGTGCCGCCAAGCTTATCATCAATTTGTTTCATACCTTGATAAATTTCAGTATTAGATTTGAAATAATTAATAAAACTATTTTCTACCCTTAGTTGAGCAACTCCAAAAATTGTTGTAAGTAATAGAACCATGCTGACTAGGTAGACTACTCTACCTTTATTTAAAGTTATCTGAGCGAGCATATTTGTAAGGGGGAAACGGTTATTTCCACTGGTAGATTTGTTTGTCTCATAAGATGTAAAACTTATCAATGATGGTAGCAAGAGGAAAGACGTTAGAAATGTCACAATAAGACCTATTGTCATCATATAGCCAAAATCTATCACGGGCTTTATGTCACTGAAGACTAATGATGCAAAAGCAACGATAGTTGTTAATGCCGTGTATAAACAAGGCCATACCATTTGAGATGTCGTTTGACATATTAATTTATATTGATCGTTTATTTGAGATGACAATTGCTTGTATCTTACAATCAAATGTATATTCATTGATAACGTTAATATAAGCATTAATGATATGAAATTAGATGATATTACTGTAACTTTCCAATCAAGAAAACCTAAAATACCAATCATAAAAATCACAGAGTATACACAGCTTGCTATAGGCAAGATAACCCATTGAAGTTTCCTGAAAATAACAATTAGTGTTACTAATATAAAAATAAAAACGCCTATTCCAAAATTAATCAAATCGCTTTTTACATACCCGATCATATCATCAGCAATCATTGGAATGCCTCCCATTTTAATGTCGGCATCATATTTAGATTCAAATTCGAATTTAATTCTTCTCAGCTCATTGAGGATACTATGTATTCTTTCGTCATAAATTTTTTTACTGATTTGATATTTGGCATTAATCTCATCAAGAGTTTTTTGTTCATTTTTAGAAATATCTTCATTTATTTTTTTAGAGATTAAATCTGATCTATAACGAGCTAATTCCATTAATTTACTATCAGTAACAAGATTTATTTGGATAGCTGTCGTGTTGCCATCTTCACTTATAATTAGATTTTTATATATTGGACTATTTAGAATCTCTTTTTTTGCTCTAGAGAGATTCACACTTTCTGATAAAATATTTGGAACATTTTCTATCATCTCTATGAAACTTAAATTTGAACTTTCTACGAGAGGGATATCAACAATTGATACAACAGATTCTATTCCACCCAACTCTAATATTGTTCCTTTAAGATCTTTTATTGCATCAAGATTTCTTGAATTAAAAATATCCGATTTGTTTGGTGTAAATGTAAAAATTACAAAATCATTTGTAGAATAATTTTTTGTTGTTTCTCTGTATGTCATCAGATCTTTATCATTTTCAAGTATTAGGGAGTCAGCTGATGCATCCAACTTGAAATTGCTAATAAATATGGATGATGAGGATAATATTATAATAAGGGCAATTAATGTTCTTCCAGGAAATTTAAGAATGTTATCGAAATAAATCTTTGAGATAATAGTTTTCATTGTATTATGTACTCTAAGATTTAGAATATCTAAACATAATACTCTTTTAAAGCAAATTATGGATAAATTGATTATAAACAGAACTCTTCCAATTGATGGAGAGGTATCAATATCAGGCGCTAAAAATGCTGTTTTACCTATGATTTGTGCATCCGTAATGGTATCCAAAAACTCTGTTAATATCAGAAATGTTCCGCATCTTCATGATGTTACTACAACGTTAAGATTATTAACTCAGATGGGGGTAACTACTACCATGGACGAACAAATGAGCATAAGTCTTGATGCGTCTACTATTAATAATAGTTTTGCTCCATATGATTTAGTTAAGACCATGAGAGCGTCTATATTAGTCTTGGGGCCTCTGCTAGCAAAATACGGTGAAGCTAAAGTCTCATTGCCAGGTGGATGCGCAATAGGAACAAGACCTGTGAGTCTACATATAGAAGCACTTAAAAAAATGGGCGCAGTAATTGAGATAGAAAACGGTTATATTTCTGCCAAATGCAATAAATTACAAGGAACTTGTATTGAATTTCCAAAAACAACAGTCACTGGCACAGAGAACATTCTTATGGCATCTACACTTGCAAGAGGAAAAACTCTCATAAAGAATGCTGCGATGGAGCCCGAGGTTATCGATTTAGCGAATTTTTTGATAAAAATGGGTGCAAAAATTTCAGGACACGGAACAAGCACCATAGAGATTGATGGCGTTGAAAATCTTGAGGGAGTTTCTTACTCGGCCCTACCCGATAGAATTGAGACTGGAACATTCTTGGTGGCAGCAGCAATAACAGGAGGCAGAATAATAGTTAAACACGCTATATCATCTCATCTCGAAGCTGTATTGAAAAAATTACAACAATCAGGCGCAGAAATCCATTTCACAGAAAGTGAAATTCATTTAGATATGAAAGGGAAGAGACCAAAGGCTATTGATATTGATACAGGCCCATACCCTCAATTTCCAACTGACATGCAGGCACAGTTGACAGCATTGAATGCTATAGCAGACGGTACTAGCATTATCAGAGAAAATATTTTCGAAAATCGCTTTATGCATGTGCAAGAAATGACTAGAATGGGTGCTGACATCAAATTAGATCAAAATCGCGCTATTGTAGTTGGTAAAGAAGAATTGGTAGGAGCTCAAGTAATGGCTACGGATTTGAGAGCATCTGCAAGTTTGATATTGGCAGGATTAGTAGCTAAAGGTAAGACAGAAATTGAGAGAATATATCATATTGATAGGGGATATGACTGCATTGAAGAAAAACTTCAACAGCTTGGAGCTGATATACTCAGGGTACCAATGTGAGTTATAATATTTAATTATGTATTTAGCAATTTCAAAAGGAAGAATCTTAGAAGAATCTCTTAAATTACTCGAACGTCTAAATATTAAATGCGAAGAATCACCAATGGATTCTCGTAAATTAATTTTTAGAACTAATGACAAAAATATAAAGATAATAATTGTGAGAGCAAGCGATGTTCCTACTTATGTAGAGTCAGGAAAAGTAGATATGGGTATTGTCGGCAAGGATACTCTGTTGGAAAAAAATAGTAATGATTTATTGAGACTTAAAGACCTGGAAATTGCAAAATGTAGATTAGTAATTGCGGGCAAAAAAGGAGTGAGTTTAGTAAGCAACATGAAGATAGCGACTAAATATCCAACAATTACCCAGAAATATTTTCAATCTCAAGGCTTGCCTTGCACGATTCTTAAACTATACGGATCTATTGAGCTTGCTGCCGTACTTGGGATGACCGATGCTGTCGTTGATCTTGTTGAAACTGGTAATACTCTAAAAGAAAATGGTTTATCTGAACTTAAGATAATTGAAAATATATCATCATACTTAGTTGTAAATAAGACATCATATAGGTTCAATAAAGAGTATATCGATAAATTTATTAGCAAAATTTCGTAATTATGACAATTAATAAAAAAACTGATGACTTAAAAATTTCTTCAACGAGAGAATTAATAACGCCATTATCATTAATTACGGAAATACCTATGTCGGATAGGGCAATTCAGACAGTAGTTGATAGCAGGCATCAGATAGCAAATATAATTCATAAAAAAGATAAGCGTCTTCTAATTATTGTTGGTCCATGTTCTATTCATAATGAGGAGGCTGCCCTTGATTATGCTGAAAAACTCATGAAATTAAAAAAGGATGTTGAAAGCAATATCTTCATCGTCATGAGGGTTTATTTTGAAAAACCCAGAACAGTTCTTGGGTGGAAAGGCCTAATCAATGATCCGGATTTAGACAATAGTTTTAATATAAATAAAGGTATTAAAAAAGCTCGAAAATTACTCTTAGATTTAGCAGAGATGGGCATGCCTGCAGGTCATGAATATTTGGACTTAATTAGTCCTCAGTATATAGCTGATCTTATAAGTTGGGGAGCAATCGGGGCAAGAACTACAGAGAGTCAAAGCCATAGAGAACTTGCGTCAGGATTGTCATGTCCAGTAGGATTTAAAAATGGAACAGATGGAGGCATACAAATAGCTATCGATGCTATCAAGTCAGCTAGTAATCCTCATAACTTCCTTTCAGTTACAAAAGAGGGTAAATCTGCAATATTCTCTACAACTGGGAATAAAGATTGTCACATTATTTTGAGAGGAGGTAAAAACTCTAATTATGATAGCTCTAGCGTTTTAAATGTTACGAAACAGCTTGAGAAAAATAATTTAGGGGCCAGCATTATGATTGACTCAAGTCATGCCAATAGTCAAAAAGATTTTTCAAAACAAAAAAACGTTGTAAGAGATATTCAGAACCAAATTGTTAATGGCAATCAAGCAATATGTGGATTGATGATTGAAAGTAATTTGATTGAAGGACGTCAAGAAATAGGTGATGGTAAAAATTTAACTTATGGTCAAAGTATAACGGACGCATGTATTGGTTGGAATGAAACGGAGAAACTAATTCTTGAGACCAATAACATTCTTGAAAAAAAATAAATAAATATGAAAATTTTAAACTTAGATACCAAAAAAAAGGACTTTAGCAAATTACTTCAAGACAGACTCAATATTAGGGATGATATTAATCATAAGGCAGAGAATTTTGTTCGTAAAGTAATAGCGGATATAAAAAAAAATAAAGATAAGTCTTTGATGAAATATGTTTCACAATACGATAGTAAGAACATATCAAATACAAAAAAACTACTAGTTACGAAAAATGAAATAAAACAGGCATACAAGATTACCTCTTCAGATCAGGTATCTAATTTGAAAAAGGCAATAAATAGAATACGAAAATTTGCAAAAAAGCAGCTTCATAAAAGCTGGTCTTACAAAGATAAATCATCAACCCTAGGTGAAAAAGTGACAGCAATAGATTCAGTTGGTGTTTATGTTCCTGGCGGTAAAGCATCTTATCCTTCAACCGTAATGATGAATGTAATTCCAGCGAAAGTAGCGGGCGTCAGAAAAATCTACATGAGCTGTCCAATTGATGACATAAAAAATCACTCACTTGCGATTGTGGCTGCAGATTTATGCAAAGTAGATAGTATTTTTAAGATGGGAGGAGCTCATTCAATTGCAGCACTTGCTTATGGAACCCCAACCATACCTAAAGTCGACAAGATTGTAGGTCCAGGAAACTTATTCGTCAGTACTGCTAAAAAATTTGTTTTTGGCGATGTCGGCATAGATAATATAGCTGGACCCTCTGAAATTGTTATTGTGGCTGATAAAAAAAATAATCCAGATATGATTGCTATTGATTTATTTTCTCAAGCTGAACATGATGAATTAGCTCAGCCGATTTTAATATCCAAAAGCCATCTGCTAATAGAAAGTGTATTCAATTCTATGAAAAAATTGTTACCAAGAATGTCAAGAAAGAAAATTATTATGGAGTCAATTAAGAATAGAGGATTGTTTATAAAAACAAATAGCGATTCAGAAACTGCCAATATAGTAAACACTATTGCTCCCGAGCATCTCGAGCTTATGTATCATGATAAAAAATTTCTGAAACAAATTAGAAATGCTGGTGCTATTTTCTTAGGTGAAAACAGTCCGGAAGTTTTTGGAGATTATTGTGCTGGGCCGAATCATGTTTTACCAACATCAGGGTCTGCAAGATTCTCATCACCGCTAGGTGTATATGATTTTCTTAAGAGATCTAGTGTCATAAACATTTCTAAAAAAGATGCAAATGTATTAAGTAAGATATCTAGCGTACTTGCTGATGCTGAAGGTCTTCAGGCACATTCTTTATCAGCAAAAATCCGAGGTAAATAGAGTAAAATTATAATTTAGGCATTTTCTCAACTTCTACATTTATATTTAGAATATCGCTATTTCTTTGTATTTGAAATGAAACCAAATCACCTGGTTTTGATTTACCGATTATGTCTTGCATATCTTTTATTTTATTGACTTTTTTATCGTTTACTTTCTTAATAATATCACCTCTTCTCATATTTGCTTTTTGACCAGGTCCGCCATTATAAACCCCACTAATCATTACGCCATCTCCTCTATAATTTGGATTTGAAATAATACCCACAAAGCCTCTAATTACCTCTCCATTTTCTATGATTTGTGTGAACACATATTTAACAATATCCACTGGAATGGCAAAGCCTATTCCATCTGATCCCCCGCCAAGAGTACTTATCATTGTGTTTATTCCGATTAATTCTCCATTGCTGTTCACTAGCGCACCACCAGAATTTCCAGGATTGATTGCAGCATCTGTTTGAACATATCTTTGATATGAATAAGCTTCCGGCGATATTTCTTTATCAGTAGCTGACACTATTCCTAGAGTTATTGTTTGACCCACACCAAGTGGATTTCCAATGGCAAGAGAGATATCACCAACTCTTACGTTTTCAATTTTGCCAAATGTAATAGGCTTGAGATTATCATTAATCTTAATTACTGCTAAGTCTGTTAGAAAATCATAACCAATCACCGATGTCTGATGATCATTTCCGTTTGAGTCTCTCACCAGAATCTCATTTGAGCCTTGGATTACGTGAAAATTAGTAATTATATATCCATTAGAGGAGACCACAACTCCTGATCCTTGTCCAGATGGAACTGCCTCTCTTCTTTTCAATCTGCGCTCTCTCGGATCTATAAAAAAAATATTATTTTCATATGTTTTTTTTGTATAAATTGACACAACACTTTGATTAACTTTCTCTACTGTAGAACTATAACTACTTGAAGCAGATGTTTTTTGAATGTCTTTAGCTTCAATAATTTGTATCTTATTAGAAAACATATCTAATCCAGAGTAATAAAGAATAATTCCTGTAATTACCCCAACAATTATATAGTTCTTTAAATCGCTCATTAATTTCCACCAAATTTTGTGTGTGATATATTATTATATATTAATTATCTTATATATTAATTAATTATGTGCTAGTATATATTGACATAATTTTTCACTGCTGGACAAATGAGCGATACGGAAAATAACTCAAAGAGGAGAAAATTTCTTACACGATCAACCCAAATCTTGGGGGGAATTGGTGGTGTTTTTGCATTAATACCTTTCTTGTCTACTATGTCGCCTAGCGAGAGAGCAAAGTCCGCAGGAGCTCCTATTGAAGTTGACGTTTCTAGTATTCAGCCTGGCATGTACAAAGTTTTTGAATGGAGAGGTAAACCAGTCTGGGTTGTTAGAAGAACTCAAGAAATGATTAATCAAATTGCAGATAGAGATGATAAGTTGAGTGATCCTATGTCTAATGAGGAATTTCAACCTTCATACGCAAAGAATAAGTACCGTTCAATCAAACCAGAATTTTTGGTTTTAGTTGGAGTCTGTACTCATTTGGGTTGTTCGCCATTATATAAACCAAATTCTCAATCAACTGAATTGGGATTAGATTGGAAGGGAGGCTTTTTCTGCCCGTGTCATGGCTCTAAGTTTGACCTTTCTGGAAGAGTACATAAAGCTATGCCCGCGCCATCAAATCTTGAGGTGCCGCCATATTATTTTGCTAGTGAGACAAAAATCGTAATTGGACAAGATGGAGAGTCAGCGTAATGAGTAAATTTATGGCTTGGATTGATCAGAGACTACCAGTTAGTAATTTTGTAAAAAATCATCTTTCTCAGTACTATGCTCCGAAAAATTTTAATTTTTTTTATTTTTTTGGCGCATTAGCAATTTTTATTTTTATTTTACAAATTGTGACAGGTATATTTCTTACAATTAATTATAAGCCAGATGCCGATCAAGCATTTGCATCTGTAGAATACATAATGAGAGATGTTGAGTGGGGATGGCTGATAAGATACATGCATTCTACCGGGGCATCTTTCTTCTTTATAGTAATTTACTTGCACATGTTCCGAGCAATGCTTTATGGATCTTATAAAAATCCTCGAGAATTATTATGGATTTTCGGAATGCTAATTTTTGTTTTACTCATGGCCGAAGCTTTTATGGGTTATTTACTACCATGGGGCCAAATGTCATATTGGGGTGCTCAAGTTATAATTTCACTTTTTGGTGCCATTCCATTCTTTGGTGAATCGTTGGCTCTATGGATAAGAGGAGACTATGTTATTTCGGATGCGACCCTGAATAGGTTTTTTGCTTTTCATGTTATAGCATTACCTCTTTTGTTGTTTGCCCTCATATATCTTCATCTTGCTGCACTTCATACAACCGGATCAAACAATCCTGATGGAATTGAGATAAAACAAACAAAAGATACGAATGGAGTGCCATTAGATGGTATACCTTTTCATCCATACTATACTGTGAAGGATATTTTTGGCTTATCAGTATTTCTCGTAATTTTTACTTTTGTAGTTTTCTTCTTACCTGAATTTGGAGGATATTTTCTGGAGAAAGATAATTTTGTTCCAGCTGACCCTCTAAAGACTCCAGAACATATTGTCCCTGTTTGGTATTTTACGCCATTTTATGCAATCTTAAGAGCAATACCAGATAAATTTGGAGGCGTATTAACTATGGGACTAGCTATTTTTGTTCTTTTTCTACTTCCTTGGATTGATAGATGTAAAACTAAATCAATAAGATACCGTTCTAAAGAATACAAAATAATTCTATCTCTTTTTGCAGTAAGTTTTGTAGGCCTTGGTTTTATAGGTATGAATCCTGCTACTCCTGTATTAACATGGATAGGGAGAATTTTCACGCTGATATATTTTGGGTTCTTTATCGCATTATACTTTATCAGCAAGAACGAGAAGACAAAGCCGCTACCTGATAGAGTTACGATGCATGAATAAATTTATAATTTTTCTCTTTTTTTTATTTACTTTCCCACAATTTTCTTTTGGAGCAAGCTCATCGATTGATCTAAGACAAGTTCAGGTTGACTTAAGCAACACATCTTCATTACAAAGAGGTGCAAAAATTTATGTCAATAATTGTTTAGGTTGTCACACACTGAAATATCAACGATATGTTAAATTAGTTGATCATCTTGGGTTGGATAAATCAACTATTGAACAGAATTTAATATTTACAACAGATCAAAATGGCGAAAGAACTAAAATAGGTTCGCTTATGATAAATGCCGTAAACAAGTCGCATAGTAAAGAGGCATTTGGAGTGATGCCTCCTGATCTTACTTTAATTGCGAGGTCTAGAGGGCCTGACTGGCTGTATACGTTTCTTTTGTCCTTTTATAAAGATGAGTCTAGGCCATTAGGTGCAAATAACGCCCTATATCCAAATGTGAATATGCCTCATGTATTATGGTGGATGGAAGGTGTTAAGGAGCCTGTTGATAGTGAATTATCTAATTTCAAATATATCAGTTCAGGCTCAATGTCAGTTAATGAATATGAAAAATCAATTCAGGACCTGGTTAATTTTCTTACTTATGTATCAGAACCTGCAAAATTAGAGAGATATACAATAGGGTTTTGGGTTGTGTTGTTTTTAGTACTATTCTCTTTTGTTGCATATCTACTAAAAGTTGAATATTGGAAGGATGTGAAGTAATAATGACATCACTTGCCAACAGAAGATCTGCTATACTTTTATTTTCACTTCCTGACTGTTTGCATAGTCACAGAACTAGACTAGTTATAAAAGAGAAGGAAATATCTGCTGAGCTTCATGAAGTAGATTTGGATAATATATCAGATGAAATAAAAAGTATTAGCCCTTATGATGATTTCCCGACATTGGTTGATAGGGATTTAGTTTTACAGAATTCTAGAGTGATAATAGAGTATCTTGATGAGAGATTTCCTCATCCGCCACTACTTCCTGTTGATCCTGTTGCGCGTGCTAAATTTAGATTAGCTCTCGACACAATCGAGCATCAATGGTACCCAGACTTCAATCATGCTTATAAGGATGGAAATTTAGATCCTAAATTTGTAGATAAAATTAGTAACTATTTTTTAGAGATCATCCCATTAATTAGTGATAATTTTTTCATGAGTGAAGATTTTGGTTTAGTTGACTGTAGTCTTGCTCCACTTCTCTGGAGAATTAAATCTCTTGGGATAGAACTTAAAGAGAACAAAGATATTATTGATAAATATTCCAAAAGAATATTTGATAGAGCGTCTTTTCAAGAAAGTCTCAGTGAAACTGAAAAAGATTTTTAATTTTTATTTTTGATGTACTGATCAAGACATTCACATATAGCGTGTATAATTATCAGGTGCATTTCTTGGATTCTACTAGTCCTTTTCGATGGAATTATAATAGTGCATCCATTCTCTTCAACATAGTCTTTGGCTTTACCACCATCATTGCCTGTTATTAAAATCGTAGGAATATGTTTAGATGTAGCTTCATAGATTGCTTTAGTTATATTTTCTGAGTTTCCACTAGTAGTAAACGCCATTAATACATCTTCCTTTTTTCCTATTGCTTGTATTTGTTTTGCAAATACCTCTTCATAAGCATAGTCATTAGCAATTGAAGTTAAAGTAGCTGTATCAGAGTTAAGGGATATAGCTGGCAAAGGCTGTCTCTCAAGTTCAAACCTATTGATAAATTCCGATGCTATATGTTGAGCATCACCAGACGAACCTCCATTTCCACAAGTTAATAGTTTACCTCCGTTATTGAGCATATTTATAATAATATCTAATGCATTTTCTACATCAGTAATTACATCGACGATACATTCTTGATTAACTTTATTATTTTCTTCAAAGTTGGATTTTATTATTTCAGATATGTTCATATTTTTTTAAATTATATTAAATAGTACACTATAATTTAATAAACATGAAATCAATTCAATAATGAAAGGAAAGCTATACATAATCTCTACTCCTATAGGAAACATGGAGGATATTACTCTAAGAGCAATAAGAGTATTGAGTGATTGTGATTACATTCTTGTAGAGAGTTCTGAAAGATCATCAAAGGTTTTACAAAGACACGGAATTACAAATAAATTAATTACCTTCAACAAAGACAATGAAAAGAGTAAAGTTTCAAAAATTTTTAGGGACTTGGAAAATGGAAAAATAGTAGGTTTGATATCGGATGCGGGGACTCCCTCAATTTCTGATCCTGCTTTTGAACTTATAAAAATACCTAGCGATAATTTTTCCATTATACCCGTGCCAGGTCCTAGCTCTCTCACATGTGCTTTATCAGTGTCGAAAATCCCCATTAATAAATTTTCTTTTTATGGATTTCTACCAAGGAAAAGATCTGAATTAATAAATTCTCTTAAAAATATCAAAAAAAATAATATGCCAGTGGTCATTTTTGAGAGTAAAACAAGACTTTNAAAACTTTTATCTATTATGAGNGAAGTNTTAGGCGATGATATTAAAATCAATATTTTTAGGGANTTAACAAAAGTGCATGAGGAAATATTTGAATCATCAATAGCTGATGCTCTAAANTATTATGAGAATAAGAAAATNATAGGAGAATTTACAATAATTATGGATAAATGCGGCGAGACTAGCGATGAGGNAAGTAATCATGACAACGTAATTAAAATACTTTTAGATAAATANTCTCCATCCGATACTGCGACTATTGTNAGCAANTTAACAAGTATTAATAAAAAAATTATTTATAAACATATATTAAGTATTAGACAGAAGGGCTAGAAACAAGTATCATTTAGTTTTAGATGAAACTAAAATATTACAACCGAAGATGACTCAGCAAGAGCCATCTTTTTTTTTATTTAAATCATAAATTTGAAAGAGAGCAATGCAATACTTCTATTTGAAAATGGGACAAAGTTCCATGGCCAATCTATAGGAATAGATGGAATAAAGTCTGGAGAAGTAGTTTTTAATACATCCATGACAGGCTATCAAGAGATATTGACTGATCCTTCATATCATAGCCAAATTATTAATTTTACGAATCCACATATTGGTAACACGGGTATAAATGACGAGGATATTGAGTCAAATCAGATTCATGTCTCTGGCNTGATTATCAGAGATTTAGAGATACAAGCTAGTAGCTGGAGGAAAACTAGCACATTGTCAGAGTATTTGGTGAAAAATAACGTAATTGGAATGTCAGGTGTCGATACAAGAGAAATTACAAGACTCCTCAGAGACAAAGGTTCATTAAACGCATGTATGATGTGTAATAAAAATTTATCTTCNCATGATATGGCAGCAGAACTTAGCAAGTTTCCAGGANTGGTTGGGCAGGATTTAGCGAAACTAGTTTCTACAAAAAAAATTTATGATTGGAATGAAGGTAGTATTCATCTCAATGGAAAGAAAATTAATAAGCCTCGACATGAATTAAAGGTNATAGCNTACGACTTTGGGATCAAGCAAAACATTTTAAGAATACTGAAAGATTTAGGATGTACTATCAAAGTGGTACCTGCTACTTTTTCAGCAGAAGAAGCACTAGAACATAATCCTGATGGTATTTTCTTGTCAAATGGNCCAGGAGATCCNGAGGCTTGTCATTATGCCGTGAAAAATATAAAAGAGCTTTTAAAGCATAAAATACCGATCTTCGGTATTTGTTTAGGCTTTCAATTACTCGGAATTTCTGTTGGTGGCAAAGCTATTAAGATGAAGTTTGGTCATCATGGAGCAAATCATCCAGTTATTGATCTTGATACTAAAAAAGTGCTTATCACGAGTCAAAANCATGGTTTCATGATAGATGAAAAATCACTACCTTCAAATATCCGCCTAACTCATAGATCATTATTTGATGACTCATTACAAGGTATAGAGTTGCCTGATTGTTACGCTTATGGATTCCAGGGTCACCCTGAAGCTAGCCCNGGTCCNCATGATATTCATCACATATTCAATAAATTCATTAATTTCATGAAAGAGAGTAAAAATGCCTAGAGACATTAAAATAAAAAGCGTGATGATCATAGGTGCAGGACCAATCGTTATAGGGCAAGCTTGTGAATTTGATTATTCAGGGGTCCAAGCATGCAAGGCTCTCAAAGAAGAGGGAATAAGAGTTATTTTAGTAAATTCAAATCCTGCNACTATTATGACCGACCCNGAAATGGCTGATAAAGTATANATTGAACCTATTCATTGGAGAAACATTGAAAAAATTATCATACGCGAGAAACCAGATGCGATACTGCCAACTATGGGCGGNCAGACCGCATTAAATACTACTTTAGACCTCAATAGACATAAAATTCTAGAAAAATACGGTGTGAGAATAATTGGAGCTAGCGTTGAGTCTATTGATATGGCTGAGGACAGGGAGTTATTCAAAAATGCTATGAGTGAAATAGGTCTAGAAACACCGCATGCATTTATTGCTCATAATTATGAAGAAGCCATAGAGCATCAAAGAGAAATTGGATTCCCTGTATTAATTAGACCATCTTTTACTCTTGGTGGCAGCGGTGGAGGAATTGCATATAATATTCAAGATTTTGAAAAAATTGTTCGGAGGGGACTTGATTTGTCGCCAACATCTGAAGTTCTAATTGAGGAATCAGTCATTGGTTGGAAGGAGTTTGAAATGGAGGTCGTAAGAGATAGTAATGATAATTGCATTATTGTCTGTTCAATAGAGAATATCGATCCAATGGGAATACATACCGGAGACTCAATGACTGTTGCTCCAGCCCAAACACTTACAGATAAGGAGTATCAATCACTCAGAAATGCTTCAATTAAAGTTCTACAGAAAATAGGAGTTGATACAGGTGGTTCTAATGTTCAATTTGCTGTCTCTCCTGAAAACGGCCGAATATTAGTGATAGAAATGAACCCCAGAGTATCAAGATCATCAGCTTTAGCATCGAAAGCTACTGGATTTCCAATAGCTAAAATAGCTGCGAAACTTGCGATTGGTTATACGCTAGATGAGCTCCGTAACGAAATTACTGGAAATATCATACCGGCATCATTNGAACCAAGCATNGATTATGTTGTTACTAAAATCCCTAGATTTGCATTTGAGAAATTCAAGGAGGCAGACAAAAGANTGACNACACAAATGAAATCTGTAGGAGANGTAATGGCTATTGGTAGAAATTTTCAAGAGTCATTTCAAAAAGCACTAAGAGGTTTAGAAATTGGGATAGATGGATTAACCTCTCCTCAAATGGTACATCAAAATAAACAAGAATATACTGACAGTATCAAAAACGAACTTAGAAACACAAATCCCGAGAGAATGCTATATATAGCAGAAGCATTTAGGGCCGGTATAACAATTAACGAAATACATGAATTTTGTAAAATTGATTTATGGTTCTTATCTCAAATTGAGGATTTAATAATTAATGAAGTTAAGTTAGGGAAAGAAAGTATTGAAAGTATAAGCAAAGACTTCATGCTGTCATTGAAAAAAAAAGGATTTTCAGATTCATTTATAGCAAAAATTCTTCATACAAAAGAGAAGAAGATTAGAGATTACAGATTAAAAAATAACATAACCCCAGTATTTAAAAGAGTTGATACTTGTGCAGCAGAGTTTTTATCATCTACAGCTTATATGTATTCATCTTATGATCTAGAATGTGAGGCTGCGCCATCGACTAAACGCAAAATTGTAATATTAGGCGGAGGACCTAATAGAATTGGTCAAGGCATTGAATTTGATTACTGTTGTGTTCATGCCTCACTAGCTCTTAGAGAAGAGGGTTTTGAGACAATCATGATAAATTGTAATCCGGAGACGGTTTCTACTGATTTTGATATATCTGATCGTTTATATTTTGAGCCATTAACACTCGAGGATGTGTTATCAATCGTAAATATTGAGAAACCGGATGGAGTTATTGTTCAATACGGGGGTCAAACTCCTCTGAAGCTTGCTAGAAATCTTGAAAAAGAAGGTGTTAAAATAATTGGAACCTCACCCGAGGCAATCGATACAGCTGAAGATAGAGAAAAGTTTAAAGAACTTGTTCAAAAACTTGATCTGAAACAGCCTAGCAACGCAACAGCTTCAAGCTTAAATCAAGCAATTAGCGCGGCCGAAAAAATTGGATATCCGTTAGTGGTGAGACCATCATATGTGTTAGGAGGAAGAGCTATGGAAATTGTTGCTAGCAAAGAAGACTTAACAAGATATATGGGAGAGGCGGTCTCAGTATCTAATGATTCTCCAGTACTACTAGATAAATTCTTGAATGATGCTATTGAAGTAGATATCGATGTAATTTCCGATGGTGAAGATGTTTTTATAGGTGCAATTATGGAACATATAGAGGAGGCTGGCATTCATTCAGGCGATTCAGGTTGTTCGATACCTCCATATACTCTCTCGGATGTTATATTAAATAAATTAAGAAAACAGGTAACAAAATTAGCAGTAGAACTCAATGTTATAGGTTTAATGAATACACAATTTGCTATAAAAGATAATGAAATTTATCTTCTTGAGGTGAATCCTAGAGCTTCGAGAACAGCGCCTTTTGTCTCAAAATCAATAGGTATACAATTAGCTAAAGTAGGTGCTCTCGTAATGGCTGGTAAAAAATTAAAGACCCTCAAAATTAATAGAGAAGTTGTGCCCAAATATTTTGCTGTAAAAGAAGCAGTGTTACCTTTTTCAAAATTTCCTGAAGTTGATGTTTTACTTGGACCGGAGATGAAATCAACAGGTGAAGTTATGGGAATAGGAAATAGTTTTGGTGAAGCATATTTTAAAGCACAACGCGCAGCCGGAGTAATTCTTCCTAAAACAGGAAATGTATTTATAAGTGTTAGAGACAAAGATAAAGAACCTGTATGTGATGTTGCAGAGGAACTGATTAAAATTGGTTTTAACTTATTCGCCACAAGAGGCACTCAGGTTCATTTAGAAAAAAAAGGTATTAAATGCGAGAGAATCAACAAAGTTAAACAAGGACACCCACACATCGTTGATATGATAAAAAACGGGAATGTTCATCTTATTATTAATACTACTGAGGGCGCTTTGTCAATTAAGGACTCGTTCTCAATTAGGAAAGAAGCTAATAATCATAATGTTTGTCTCACAACAACTATTTCTGGTGCAAAGGCCTTTTGCAAAGCGATATTATTCATAGATAATTTTGATGCTCTGGACATACAATCACGTCATTCTTCTATCAATTAAACTGAGTGATATTTGTCGTTATCAATAAGATTTTCACTGCTTGCAATAATACATGTTATGCACGTATCACCTGCAACATTAACACTAGTCCTGATCATATCCAAAAGTCTGTCCACACCAAGCAATAACGCAATACCCTCAGTTGGTATTCCAATTTCAACAAGAATAAGAGATAACATGATAATCCCTGCGCTCGGTATTCCTGCGGTACCTATTGATGCAATAGTAGCCGTAAATATGATTGTTAATATATCACTAAAGTCTAAATTGATACCATAATACGCCGCAAGGAAGAAAGTTGCACATCCCTGCATAATAGCAGTACCATCCATATTAATTGTTGCACCAAGAGGAACGGAAAAAGATGCATATGATTTGTCGACACCATACTTTGATGTCACCTCTTTCAAAGTGTAAGGTATTGACGCATTACTGCTAGATGTGCTGAATGTAAATATTATTATCGATTTAATTTTTTGATAGAAAACTTTAATTTTCAGATCAGAGAAAAAATAAATCAAACTCGAATAAGTAATAAAGAAATGTGCTAAGAGGACCACAATAACGAGTACGAAATATTTTATCAAGGGTATCAGTACCTCAATACCAAGGGCAGCAAAAGTATCTATTAGAATACAGGCTACAGCTATCGGAGCAAGATTAATTATCATTAAAATTAGTTTCGTAAATATGCCATTGAGTTCATTTATGAAATTTACGAAATTAGGAATATCTTTTTTTATCATTGATGCAGCGAAACCCAGAATCAAAGCAAATACAAGTACCTGGATTACATTTCCTTCTGCAAGTGATGCAAAAAAATTACTGGGAAAGAANGATAGAAAAGCATTTTCATTATTATCGACAGATTCAAAAGTGATATTNTTGTTTTCCATNGGTACNTTTTGTGTATCAAATATTATAAAAGAAGCNAATATCACGGCTAATGAGGTTGCTATAGCGGTAGTCAATAAATACATTCCAATAGTTTTTGTTCCTAGTCTCCCTAATTTGGATGTATCATTTATAGAAATCATTCCTGATATTACTGAGACGAAAATCAAAGGCAAGACAATCATCTTAAGTAAAATCAAGAATAAGTCACCTATGGTTGCAAGGATGTTCTCTATAATGAAACTAATAAAGATGCTTTCTACAAAAAAAATATTTATTATGACCCCTGTAATGATGCCTAGAATCATAGACATTAGAATTTTTTTAGTGAAGGACATTATGATACTGCTTTTAAAGCACCATCGTAATTTGGCTCATTAGCAATTTCTTGAACTAATTCTGTGTACACGACTTTATCATCTTTGTCTAAAACAACAACAGCTCTTGCTGTTATACCCTCAAGCGGGCCATCTGTAATGAGTACTCCATAATCTTTGGCGAAATTTCTTGATCTCATCATAGACAATGGTTTAATTGTTTCTAAAGATTCACTTCCACAAAATCTTTTCATAGCAAAAGGTAAGTCTGCTGTAATCACTAAGGCAACTGTTTCGGACATTGAATCAACTCTAGTATTAAATTCTTTAGTTGATTTTTGACAGACCGGAGTATCTAAACTAGGTACTATGTTAAGAATTTTTTTGTATCCTTTATAAGTTTCCAGGGAAACATTATTAAGATCTGAATCAACAAGTATAAAATCGGGCGCAGATGTACCTACCTGAGGAAGATTACCAGATGTATTTATTGGATTACCTTGAAGTGTGATTTTTGCCATCACTAATCATAACAATCTCATTGTTCAAATTCAATGTTATAATTTATACGTGGCAAAGAATAAGAAAACGAATAACTGGCTAAATAAGCATATCAAAGACAGATACGTCCTTGAGTCTAAAAAGATGAATTTTAGCTCTAGAGCTGCATTTAAACTTTTATCAATTGACAAAAAATTTCAAATATTGAACAAGGTTAAATATGTTGTAGACTTGGGTTGCGCGCCAGGATCTTGGTGTGAAGTGCTCAACAAAAAGCCTAACATAAAAAATATTATCGGTATTGATAAACTGCCCTGTGGGCCAATCAAAAATGTTGAGATTCATCAAATTGACATTAATGACTATAGCAAAATTACAGAAGTCATGAGTAAATATAATTATAAATTTGACCTTGTATTATCAGATATCGCCCCCAATATTACAGGTGTAACTACTATTGATCAGGAGAATTTTATGGTTGTCGCTGAGAGTATACTTGAATTTTGTAAGGTATATCTCAACTACGGCGGAAAGATGGCAATGAAATTCTTTAATGGATACAAATTAAGCGAGCTTAAAGATAGTCTTACAGATGTATTTGATGAAGTGTCAATATATAAACCTGACTCATCAAGACAAAAGAGTAGAGAAGTATACTTAGTTTGTGTTGATTATAGACATCAATAGTATAGTATGAAATTGACAATAACCATTACAGGATTTAGAATGGTTCTAATAGAGAAAGTGAGAATATGAGTGATTTAGTNAAAAATTTATTAATATGGACAGTAATAGCGGTAGTTTTAATGTCGCTCTTTAANGGTATTGGCAACAGAAACAGCATGGCNGAGGAGTATAATTATTCTGAATTTATGCAGCAAGTACAAACTGGCCAAGTTGAAGAGGTTGTGATATCTGGCCGTGAAATTATAGGTACTCTTAAATCAGGACAGACTTTTAAGACTTTNAGTCCCGAAACAGACAACTCAGCCCTAGTTGGAGAATTATTAAACAGTAAAGTNAAAATTTCTGGGAAAGCCCCTGAAAAACAATCATTTCTCGCACAAATATTTATCCACTGGTTTCCATTCTTACTTCTTATAGGAGTATGGATATTTTTTATGAGACAAATGCAAGGNGGTGCTGGTGGCGGTCGTGGTGCCATGTCTTTCGGTAAAAGTAAGGCCAAAATGCAGACTGAAGATCAAGTCAAAGTAACATTTGATGATGTAGCTGGAGTAGAAGAAGCAAAAGAAGAAGTAAAAGAATTAGTAGATTTTTTAAGAGATCCAGCTAAATTTCAAAACCTAGGCGGTCAAATACCTCGAGGCGTATTAATGGTTGGTTCACCAGGAACAGGTAAAACACTCCTAGCTAGAGCTATTGCGGGTGAAGCTAAAGTCCCATTTTTTACAATATCTGGTTCAGATTTTGTTGAAATGTTTGTCGGCGTCGGTGCCTCAAGAGTTAGAGATATGTTTGAACAGGGCAAGAAGAATTCACCGTGTATTATTTTTATTGATGAAATCGATGCAGTTGGTAGACATCGTGGCGCAGGTCTTGGCGGTGGACATGATGAAAGAGAACAAACTCTTAATCAATTATTAGTTGAAATGGATGGATTTGAAGGAAATGAAGGGGTGATTGTTATCGCCGCTACTAACAGACCAGACGTTCTTGATCCTGCATTACTCAGACCTGGTAGATTTGATAGACAGGTAACTGTTCCGCTACCTGATATTAGAGGTAGAGAGCAAATCTTAAAAGTTCATATGAAAAAAACACCTATAGCAAATGATGTTAAGCCAAAAATACTTGCACGCGGTACGCCTGGATTTTCAGGAGCAGATTTAGCTAACTTAGTAAATGAGGCTGCTCTCTTTGCAGCAAGAGCAAGTAAAAAAATTGTTGATATGTCAGATTTTGAAAAAGCTAAAGATAAAATTCTAATGGGCGGCGAGAGAAAATCTATGGTAATGAATGACGATGAGCGCAAACTTACTGCATATCATGAAGCAGGACATGCTATCGTTGGTAGATTAGTTCCAGATCATGATCCTGTTTATAAAGTAAGCATCATCCCTAGAGGCAGAGCTCTTGGAGTTACAATGTTCTTGCCCGAAGAGGATAGATATAGCAATAGCAGACAAAGAATCAACAGCATGATTGCAGCACTATTTGGCGGGAGAGTTGCTGAAGAGGAAATCTTTGGCAAAGAGGCTGTTACAACTGGTGCTTCAAACGATATAGAGAGAGCTACAGCGCTTGCAAGAAATATGGTAACAAAATGGGGTTTATCCAACAAGATGGGNCCACTAGCGTACGCTGAAGAAGAAAATGAGGTATTTCTGGGCAAATCTGTCTCTAAACAGAAAACNGTATCTGACGAAACAGCTCATACCATTGACTCTGAAATAAGAAAAATTATTGATGAACAATACACCAGAGCTAAAAAACTCATCAAAGATAATATGGATAAAATGCATGTTATGGCTGATGCTTTAATGAAATGGGAAACTATTGATAGTAAGCANATTGATGAGATAATGGAAGGCAAAGAACCATCTCCACCNGAAAGNTGGTCAGATGATGATAGTTCAAACTCTGATGGCGGAGTTACGATTCCATCAAAATCTAGTNATCCTGCTCAAACACCTGCATCTTAGAAATTAAATTTTTTAGAACTTTCTGATATTATATTTATATCAAATGAAATGGTCTAAAAAATATATTTATCCACCTGTCAAAACTAACAATTCATCTGGTGTTAGAACATATAGCGTTAATGGTGTGAACCTTCCATCAGTGACGACCATTCTTAAAATGACAGAATCTGAGGAAAAAAAAGAATCGTTATTAAAATGGAGAGAGAAGGTAGGAGATACAGTTGCTGATAAGATCATGAGAGAATCCTCGCAGAGAGGCTCAAGAATGCACAAACATCTTGAGGAATATCTAGTTGGGCAGGCAAAGTTAGACATAATTGATGAAGAGTCGTTTCTTATGTCAAAAAAAATAATTGATAACAGTTTAGATTCTAAATTATCTGAGTTATGGGGAGCAGAAGTAAATATTTATTATCCAGATCTATTTGCNGGAACTATTGACGCGTGCGGTATTTATGATGGTAAAGAGAGTGTTATTGATTTTAAACAATCTAATAAACCGAAAAAAAGAGAATGGATTGAAGATTACTTTTTTCAAGTAGCCGCTTATTCTCTNGCTCACAATGAAGTGTATAATTCAAATATAACACAAGGCGTCATACTAGTTTGCACGCCACCTANAGGAAATGCATCTGATAGTCTTGAAACAAAATTACAGAACATTGTTTTTCAAGAATTCAAGATAGATAATAATGAACTATTTGATTATCAAGTTAAATTTAAAAAAAAAGCAAAATCGTATATGTCAATGATCTCTAATGANATTTAATCTTTCCAAAAAAGAAGCCTATATAATGGGTATNCTAAATGTTACTCCTGATTCATTCTATGATGGTGGCAAATATACTGATGAGAAATCAATAGAAAAAAAAGTACGAGAAATGATTAGNAATGGCGTTGATATCATAGACATAGGAGCGGAATCTTCAAGACCTGGCTCTATGAGAATTAGTTCGCAAGAGGAGATGAAAAGATTAGTACCTATAGTTGAATTTATCAGAAAATTTACCAACATACCTCTGTCTATTGACAGTGTGAAGTCTGAAGTAATCAACGCTTTAGTACCCTATGATATTCAAATTATTAATGATATCAGTGCAGGTAGTGATGAAAATATTATTTCAATTGCGGCTAAGAATAATCTTTACATCTGTATTATGCATATGCAGAATAATCCTGAAAATATGCAGAATGACCCAAGATATAATAACGTCACAAAGGATATATTTAATTATTTGAAAGAAAAAATGACTTTGTGTATTAATTATGGCGTAGAGAAAGATAAAATTATCATTGATCCAGGTTTTGGATTTGGCAAAACCTTAGATCATAATTATACATTACTTAAAAACCTCGATAAATTTTCAGCATTATCCNATAATATTTTAATTGGTATATCAAGAAAAAGTATGATTGGTAATCTTTTAGATAAATCTGTAGATGATAGACTTGAGGGTTCTCTAGCAGCCACTACAATATCTCTAGTAAATAAAGCATCGATTATTAGAACACATGATGTTCTGGAAACTAAAATCGTCAGTAATGCTATTAAAAGGATAATAGATGCAGCATAGTATTTTTGGGACAGACGGAATAAGAGGAAGAGTAGGACTAGAACCAATTACAGCCTTGTCTTTAGTTAAAATTGGATATTGTTTTGCAAAGGAGATGTTTGGTGACGATAAAGGTGTTGTAATTATTGGTCACGATGGAAGGGAATCGTCTGACATGATAATAAAAAACCTATCAAAAGGAATTTCTGCTCAAGGCTCGGAGGTAAAAAATTCAGGACTAGCATCAACTCCATCTATAGCTGCTTATTTAAATATTAAATCAACAGCATCCTTAGTAGGAATACAGGTTACGGCATCGCATAACAGTTATGAAGATAATGGAATGAAATTTTTCAATCACACCGGCTTTAAAATCTCCCAAACGAATGAGAGCAATATAAATAGTTTATTTCATAATCTTGAAAGTATGAATTATCAAGATGTGGCTATTCGTGAATCTAATATCTCTATAAAAGAAACATACTTGGAATTCATAAAAAATTATATATCAACAAAGTTACCAATATTACATAAAAATAGTAAAAAGTTATTTGTTATTTTTGATTGTGCAAATGGAGCATTATCAGATTCTATAAATGAAATATTAGATATTCTTCCAATCAAATATTCGGTTCACAATAAAAAACCAGATGGTAAAAATATTAATGATAATTGTGGCTCAACTAAAATAAATTATATATGCAATGTTATGTCTGATTTAAATCATAAAAATTCAGAATCTATTGATTTAGGAGTCAGTTTTGATGGTGATGGTGATCGAGTAATTTTTGTAGACGAAGATTGTCACGTATTTGATGGGGATGATATAGTTTTTTTATTATCTCAATATTTATCGGAAAGTACACCCTACTCTAAAATTGCGGTAGGAACATTTATGACTAATTATGGTATTAGAAATCTATACAAAATTAAGAATATTAATTTTCTAGAGACAGAGGTTGGAGATAAATATGTTTTGGAAGAAATCAAAAAAAATAATGCCATAATAGGCGGAGAATCATCAGGTCATATTATTATAAATAACGACAATCTTCTTTTGGGAGACGGTATCATCACTTTCTTGCATGTACTAGAAATGCTATTAAATCAAAATAAAAAATTAGGTGACTACAGAGAAATTATAAATAAACTTCCTTCTAAGCTAATAAACATTCGAGTGCAGGACAAAGAGTCTACGTTGTCATCTAAATATAACCAAGATTTAATTAAAAAAATAAATAACTCTATAGGTNNCGAAGGTAGAATACTTGTAAGAGNTTCTGGTACNGAGGATTTAATAAGAGTATTGGTTGAACATAGCGATGTTAAACAGNTTAACTACTTCTTGGATTATTTTTGTGATAACATAAAAAAACACTAAAATGACAAAAATTATTGCTGCAAACTGGAAACAAAATGGGAGTCTTAAACTTCTNATAAAGTTGACTCGAGATATAAGAACCGGTATTGACAGATTAAAAAAAAGACCAAAGGTAATTCTTTTTCCACCATCAATTTATTTAGANTCAATTTCTAAAGAAATCAAAAAGAATAAAGCTAATAATAAAAACATACAGCTTGGTATTCAAAATATCTCTCCATATAACAATGGAGCATATACTGGAGAAGTATCGATTGATATGACAAATGATTTTGACTGCTCATATATTCTCATTGGACATTCCGAAAGAAGGCATATTTTTATGGAATCTGAGAAATTCATTTCAAACAAAATAAGCATAGCATTTCAAAAAAATAAAAAAGTTATTTTGTGTGTAGGAGAAACACTAAAAGATTATAGATCTAAGAATACTAAGCAAGTCATCACAAAACAAATTAATTCTGCTTTAAAAGAGTCATTGCAGCTCATTAAAAAAAATAAAAAAAATCTTGTCATTGCTTATGAACCAGTGTGGGCTATAGGCACAGGAAGATCTGCTAAAATTCAGGATATAGAAACAACACATACTCTGATAAGAAAAATTTTATTTAAACTCATAAATGATGCAAAATCAGAAATAAAAATCTTGTATGGAGGGAGTGTATCGCCACAAAATGCAAAAGAAATACTAGATGCTGAGAATGTTGACGGTGCTTTGGTTGGAGGAGCTTCATTAAGTGCTAAAAAATTTATTGAAATTTGTCGCACAATCTGAGATAAATACACAATGCAAACCGTTATTTTAATAATACATGTACTTCTAGCAGTTGCGCTAATTGTATTAATTCTTGTACAGCATGGCAAGGGAGCTGACGCAGGTGCAGCATTTGGCAGTGGAGCTTCATCAACTGTCTTCGGTGCTAGAGGCAGCGCAACGTTTTTAACAAAGTTAACAACTGGTATTGCACTTATCTTTTTTGTAACAAGTATATCTCTTGCNTATATAGCATCTAATAAAACGTCTGAAAGCAAAAGTCTAATNGAGAATAATCAAAGAGATATTAAAACCCCATCTAACACACCAGATAAAGATTTGCCTTAGCCGATGTGGTGGAATTGGTAGACACGCTGTCTTGAGGGGGCAGTGACGCAAGTCGTGCCGGTTCGACTCCGGCCATCGGCATCACTATGGTGCTACCCAATATCCATCGAAATTATTTTTTTTTAAAAAAAATGCTCGTTTATGTCCATGTCGTGATAAGTAAAGCCAATCAATTTTTTCAATGTCTACGTTAATTATAGTAAATAATTTACTCATTGAATCATTAGGTGATTGTTTTACTTCATTGGGGTTAGCAATTTTTCTTCCAGGATTATGATTTTGGAAGTAACATAATTTAGATAGATCACTCATTGCTTTCCATTTTTGCTCACACAGTTGGTTATTATTATTAATTTGAGCTTTTCCATTAATTCTTATTTGAATTTTGTCTTTTTTACTATAAAAAAGACACGCTATATTATTATTTTTTTTTAATTCTGAAATTTTTTCAGATGAAAAATTAGTATGATAGCAAAGATATTTTTTATCATGGTTGAATTCTCTCAAAACAACTGTTCTGTTATTTACGAGATTGGCATCTGATGTTGCAACAGAGAAAGTATGATAATCAGAATGACGATCTTTCACACCTCTTGAAAGCACCCTGTTAATAGATTCAAGAATTTCATTAACATCATTAAGGTTTTCATTGGGATTCATCTCTAAATATTAACATTTTGGATTGTTAAAGTATTTATGTTATTTTGAATTATGCGACTCTTGTAATGATTCAAGCTAGTGCGTATAGTAGCTATAGATAGTGAGGATTTGCTATGATTTTAGAGTATTTACCTATATTAATTTTTACAATATTTGCCTTGATATTTGCAGGGATAATGCTCAGTGTCGGTTTTACTTTTGGAGATAATAATCCTAATGCTGAAAAAAATTCACCTTATGAGTGTGGATTTGAAGCTTTTGAGGATTCTAGAATGAAATTTGATATAAGATATTATCTTGTTGCAATATTATTCATAATATTTGATTTAGAGATTGCTTTTCTTTTTCCATGGGCAGTTGTGATTCATGAGATAGGTGTTGTTGGATTAATTTCTATGGCCATTTTCCTAACGATCTTAATAGTTGGATTTATTTATGAGTGGAAGAAAGGAGCTCTTGAATGGGATTAGAGAACATTAAAAAAGATGGTTTTGTTTTAGCAAAATCCTCTAATCTTTTTGATTGGGCAAGAACAGGATCGTTGTGGCCAATGACTTTTGGTTTAGCATGTTGTGCTGTAGAAATGATGCACGCTGGTGCATCAAGATATGATCTTGATAGGTTTGGCATGTTGTTTAGACCTAGTCCAAGACAATCTGATGTAATGATAGTTGCAGGGACTTTAGTAAACAAGATGGCCCCGGCTCTTCGTAAAGTTTATGATCAAATGGCAGATCCAAAATGGGTTATATCTATGGGCTCTTGTGCTAATGGCGGAGGGTACTATCATTATTCATATTCTGTTGTAAGGGGCTGCGATAGAATTGTCCCTGTTGATATTTATGTTCCAGGTTGTCCTCCGACTGCAGAAGCATTGTTATATGGTATATTGCAATTACAGAATAAGATCAGAAAATCTAATACAATCCATGCCGAAAGCATAACCTAGACTAATATGAAATCGTTAATAGATAAACTTTTATCGAACAAAGTAAAATTCATTAGTGATAAAGATATCCTTACTTATGAGACAAGTAAAGATGATTTATTAACCGTTATGAATGAGTTAAAAAATAATTCCGAATTATTATTTTCTCAATTAACTGACTTATGTGCAGTTGATTATTCAGCCTATGGTCAATCTGAATGGCAAACAAAAGAATCTACCTCTACTGGATACAATAGAGGGATNACACCTAAGTCAAATGCAAGAAAACAGTACGAGGATGATTCAGATCNAGATAAATTAGTAAATTACTGCGTTGTATATCATTTATTATCTNTCCAATATAATAAACGAATACGTATCAAAGTAATGTTGACGGATAATATGTTTATTGATTCGGTAACACATATATGGAANAGTGCAAATTGGTACGANAGAGAAGCTTTTGATTTATTNGGTATTCTTTTTAATAACCATCCTGATTTAAGAAGATTACTCACAGATTATGGTTTTGTAGGACATCCATTCAGAAAAGATTTCCCATTAATAGGTAATACGCAAATACGCTATGATCCAAAACTAAAAAAAATTATACAAGAGAAAGTAGACATTGAACCCCGTGTTCTTGTACCAAGAGTAATAAGAGATAAATAGATTATGGAAGAATTTAAAAACTTTACAATGAATTTTGGTCCTCAACATCCTGCGGCACACGGTGTACTCAGACTTGTTTTACAGATGGACGGCGAAGTTATTAAAAATGCAGATCCTCATATTGGTTTACTTCATCGAGCGACTGAAAAGTTAGCGGAATCTAAGCCATATAATCAGTCTATTGGATATATGGACAGACTAGATTACGTATCTATGATGTGCAATGAACATGCATATGTACTTACTATTGAAAACCTTTTAAATATCGATATACCTGAAAGGGCAAAATATATCAGAGTAATGTTTGACGAGATAACTAGAATTCTAAATCATCTTCTATGGCTCGGGGCACACGCACTTGATATAGGCGCCATGTCTGTTTTTTTATACGCATTCAGAGAAAGGGAAGATTTGATGGATTGTTATGAAGCTGTATCTGGAACAAGAATGCATGCCACATATTATCGTCCCGGTGGTGTATTTCGCGATCTTCCGAATCAAATGCCAAAATATGAAAAGTCACAAATTAGAGAAACAAGTGAGCTAGATTCTCTAAATATTAATAGGGAAGGGACATTATTAGATTTCTTAGAGGATTTTGTAGAAAGATTTCCAAAATGTATAGACGAATACGAAAATTTGCTAACAGATAATAGAATATGGAAACAACGTACTGTAGGTATTGGTGTAGTTGATGCTGATAGAGCAATCGAGTTGGGTTTTACAGGACCAATGTTGAGAGGATCCGGTGTGGCTTGGGATTTAAGAAAAAAACAACCATATGAAGTTTATGATCGTTTAGACTTTGATATACCAATTGGCAAAACTGGTGATTCATATGATCGTTATCTAGTAAGGATGGAGGAGTTGAGACAATCCAATAAAATTATTAGCCAATGCATAAAATGGTTGAAAGATAATCCCGGTCCAGTAATTGTTGATGACGCAAAAGTTGCTGCTCCTGATAAGGATGTCGTTAAAGATGGCATGGAATCTCTTATTCACCATTTTAAATTATTTTCTGAGGGATATTGTGTTCCAGAGGGTGAGAGTTATCGCGCAGTAGAAGCACCTAAAGGTGAATTTGGAATCTATATAATATCTGATGGAGCTAATAAACCATATAGGCTTAAGATTAGAGCTCCAGGATTTCCACACTTGGCATCATTGAATGAAATGTCTAAAAATCATATGTTATCAGATGTCGTAACCATAATAGGAACACAGGATATAGTTTTTGGAGAAATAGATAGATGAATGAAAAAATTTTTGATGATGAAATTGTTCAGAATAAGATTAATGAAATAATAAAAAAATTTCCAAACGATCAACCTAAATCATCTATCATTGAAAGCCTATTATTTCTTCAAGAAAAAAACAGTGGATATGTGTCTGAATCTATCATGAAACAATTATCAGATTATTTAAAGGTCGAACTTATTGATGTAATGGAAGTAGCAACTTTTTATTCAATGATTAATATAAAGCCTGTCGGGAAAAATGTCATTTCTGTGTGCAACAATGTTTCATGCATGCTTAATGGTTCTGATGAGATAATAAGACATATTGAAAAAAAACTTAAGATTAAAGTAGGTGCGTCTACTCCAGATAAAAGGTTTTATCTTAAAGATGAGGTTGAATGTTTGGCGGCTTGTACGGGTGCACCGATGATGCAAGTTAATCATGTTAACTATGAAAATTTAACAAAAGAAAAGGTTGATAAAATATTGGATAAAATAAAATAATGACTAAACTTTGTACAGAAACATTTGGACTTAGTAATCCAGCCTCTATCGAGACATATATAAAGTGTGAAGGCTATAAAGCATGGAGAAATATTGTTTCTAACAATACATCAAAATCTGAAATTATTAATAAAATCAAGAACTCTGGATTACGAGGTAAAGGAGGAGCTGGCTTTTTAACCGGTCTCAAGTGGTCCTTTATACCCTTGCAATCAGGCCAAAAGTATTTAGTTTGTAATTCAGATGAGAGCGAGCCAGGTACATGTAAAGATAGAGATATTTTAAGATATAATCCTCATGCTGTGATTGAGGGTATGTTGATTGCATCATATGCCATAGGAGCATCGGTAGCATATAATTATCTAAGAGGCGAATTTATAGAAGAACAAAGAAAAGTATTTCTTGGCGCTTTAGACGAGGCATTAAAACATAATCTTATTGGTAAAAATATACTCTCATCAAAAATATCAATTGATGTACATTGCTTACTTGGCGCAGGAGCTTATATTGTTGGTGAAGAAACTGCAATGTTAGAATCTATTGAGGGTAAAAGAGGAATGCCAAGGACTAAACCTCCATTTCCAGCTATCAAAGGTTTGTATGGTAAACCTACAATCATCAATAATACCGAGACACTCGCATCTATACCTAAAATAATGCTAAATAAAGATGATTGGTATAAAGATATAGGTCTAGATAGTTCGGAAGGAATGAAAATTTTTTGTATGAGTGGTCATGTAAATAAGCCTGGTAATTATGAAATTCCCTTAGGTACAAAATTTTCTACATTGCTAGATATGGCGGGAGGTGTCAGAGACGAAGGAAAGCTTAAAGCTGTTATACCTGGCGGATCATCGGTACCGGTTATTAAAGGCAGCGTTATGCTCGACTTAAAAATGGATTACGATTCAATTAGTAAAGCTGGCTCCATGTTAGGCTCAGGAGGAGTTATAGTAATGGATGATAGTACTTGCATGGTGAGTGTTTTGCATCGTATATCAAGATTCTACTATGAAGAATCTTGTGGACAATGTACCCCATGTAGAGAGGGAACAGGGTGGCTTCATAGAATACTTACGAACGTTCTTTCTGGCCATGGATCTGTTGATGACCTTAATCAGCTTGATCGAATCGCAAATCAAATTGAAGGCCATTGCATTTGTGCTCTAGGTGATGCTGCTGCTATGCCAGTAAGAAGTTTTTTAAAAAACTTTTGGGATGAATTTGAATTTTATGTTGATAAAAAAAAATCATTGGTGTCGTAAATGAAAGTATATATTGATGACAATGAATATTCAGCAAGCGAAGGAGAAACTATTATTCAAGTTGCTGATCGTAACAATATTCATATCCCAAGATTCTGTTACCATAAACACTTGTCGGTTGTAGCAAGCTGTAGGATGTGTCTTGTTGAAATTGATAAAGCAAAACAGGCTCAACCCGCATGTTCCACACTTGTCTATGAGGATATGCACGTTAATACTAAATCTAAAAAAACTAAAGATGCACAAAAATCTACGATGGAATTTTTATTGATTAATCATCCTTTAGATTGCCCTATATGCGATCAAGCAGGAGAATGTGAATTACAAGATGTTTCACTTCAGCATGGAGAATCAAAATCTAATTATTTACAATTTAAAAGAGTTGTTGTAGATGAAGAAATAAGTCCTCTCATATCCACTGAAATGACAAGATGTATTCATTGCTCAAGATGTGTAAGATTTGGAGAAGAAGTAGCACATGAAAAGGAATTAGGACTTTTGCATAGAGGTGAAAATATGGAAATTAGATCTGCAATTATAAATGGCGTGAATTCNGAGCTATCTGGTAATATGATTGATTTATGTCCGGTTGGCGCATTAAATAATAAACCCTATAGTTACAAAGCAAGAACATGGGATTTAAAACAGCATATCGGAATATCTCCACATGATTGTATAGGATCAAATATTTTTTATCACACATATAATAATAAAATTGTCAGAGCAATTCCAAGAGATAATCCTGATATAAATCAGACATGGATTGCTGACCGTGACAGATTTGGATTTGAAGGAATTTACTCAGATGACCGCTGCAAGAGGATTATGAAAAGAGTAAACGGAATTCTTGAAGATTTTGATGAAGATATGTTGATTGATGAAATTAATAACTCTATTAGAGATCATATTAAGAANNATTCTAATGAAGATATCGGTTGTTTCATATCTGGCCAAACTTCTAGTGAAGAAATGTTTCTAATAAAAAAGCTTTTCAAAAATTATGAAATAGAAAATCTTGATCACAGAACTAATGAGATTGAATTTGAGTATGATCATAATTTTCCAATAATGCCTTACCTTGGGTGCAATCTTAATGAATTATCAGATTATGACAACATCTTTTTATTTGGAGTGAATATCAAATCTGAATATCCTGTTTTATCAATTAGATTTAACGAGGCCGTTAAATCGGGAACTAAAATTTATTCATTTCATTTTTCTCCTTATCAAGAAGTATTTCCCTTAGAGAAATCTTACTGTATTTCGCCTAAAGAAATTATTAATAAATTAAAAACTGGAATAAATGGAGTTGATNGTNCACAAAAAAATCTTCTAATAGTAGGCCCGAGTATCAGTTATTTGCCATATCAAACGNTATTTCACTCTGNAATTGGAGANTTTAGCAAGGAAATTAAAGGTAATGTTGGATATTTAACAGATTATTGTAATTCAACGTCTGGCTGGTTGCTTGGCAATGTACCAAATCGTGAGATCGGCGGTATGAACTCTAATAAAAAAGGTCTCAATGTAACTCAAATGCTGAAAAATAAACTTGGTATGTTANTCTTTTATAACCTTGAACCTGAACATGATTTTGCTAATTCTTCGGAAGTAATAAAAGCATTACAAACCTCAAACTGTAATATATTTTTTACATCCTATTTAACACCAATAATTGAAAAATATGCCGATTATATCATTCCAATTACAACTTTTGCTGAAACAAGTGGGAGCTATATTAANATAGAGGGCAAGCTTCAAAGCTTTAATGAAATCGTTAAACCTGATAAGGGGATACTAGAAGGCTGGAGAGTTCTCAGTGAATTATGTAAATTAAATAATTATGACATAAATAATATTACAGAGGTTAGAAATAAAATCAGAGAAATATTGACAAATACANAATTNGATNCCTCTGCCATGACAATCGGTGATANNAAATCCATTACNGAGGATCTCAGTTTTAGTAAATATACGCTAAGACATATATANTCTACCGATCAAATTGTTAGGAGATCGCAACCTTTAAATCTTACNAAACAGTCAAAAAATAAAAAAATATTGATATCAACAGATTTAATGGATTATACAGATAATTCAAAAAGTCTGCTAATTAATGAGAATGGAAAGAGATATAAAATAAATGACTTCGAGGTTAATAAAAGNTTGCCACCTAAATCNGTTATATATAGTTCATGTTTTAATAATAAATTTGTTGAAGGAAAATCATCAGATATAAAGATAGATAAATGATAATTTTAAATACAATAATTAATATTTTCATAGAAATTATAATTGTAGTCATACCATTGTTTTTGATTGTTGCATATACAACATATTCCGAGAGAAAGATCATTGGCTATATGCAATCAAGATTGGGGCCTACCAGGGTTGGCCCAAGCGGTATTTTTCAACCCATTGCAGATGTTATTAAATTAGCAACAAAAGAAATTATTATTCCCTCAAATTCTAATAAAGGACTATTTCTAACTGCGCCAATAATAATGCTAGTACCATCTCTGATGGTATGGTCAGTAATTCCTCTTTCTGAGTATTTTGTTATTGCAAATATTAATGCTGGATTACTTTTCGTATTAGCTTTGACTTCTCTGAGTGTCTATGGAGTAATTATAGCGGGCTGGGCCTCTAATTCTAAATATGCTTTTCTGGGGTCAATGAGGTCAGCTGCACAAATTATTGCCTATGAAATTGCAATGGGATTTGCATTAGTGGGAGTATTGATGGTGGCAGGAAGTCTAAATTTACAAGAAATAGTCTTATCTCAGAAAGGCGGCATATTACATTGGTATTGGCTTCCCTTGTTTCCTCTATTTTTAATTTATTTCATATCAGGAGTTGCAGAGACAAATAGAGCTCCTTTCGATGTTTCTGAGGGAGAGTCAGAAATTGTAGCTGGTTTCCATGTAGAATATTCTGGAATGGCATTCGCAATGTTTTTTTTAGCCGAGTANATGAATCTTATTTTAATAAGTATTCTGGCAAGTATTATGTTCTTTGGAGGTTGGTTGTCTCCTTTAGAGGGAACTTTTTTAGATTCTTATTTTGACTGGATTCCGGGTTTTATCTGGCTATCAATTAAAACAATATTTTTTATTTTTGTTTTTTTATGGCTTAGAGCAACTTTGCCACGTTACAGATATGATCAAATAATGAGATTGGGTTGGAAGATATTTTTACCAATAACTCTTATTTGGATTTTCTTTGAGGGTATTATGATATATTACAGTGTTGAACCTTGGTTTGTTAAATCATGAAAAAATTAAAAAAGATTTTTGAGTCNTTATTTCTCTTGGAGATATTTAAAGGATTAAGAATTACTGGTAAGAAATTATTTAAAAAACCTATAACTATTCAGTATCCTGAGGAGAAGACACCGCAGTCATCAAGATTTAGAGGTCTCCACGCATTGAGAAAATANCCAAATGGAGAAGAGAGATGTATAGGCTGCAAGCTATGTGAGGCAGTATGCCCAGCTTTAGCAATATCTATAGATACTGAAAGGAGANATGATGGGACAAGAAGAACGACCAAATATGAAATTGACCTATTTAAATGTGTTTATTGTGGATTTTGTGAGGAAGCGTGTCCTACAGACGCAATTGTTGAAACNAGAATTTTTGAGTTTCATTTTGAAAATAGGAACGAAAAAATCATCAAAAAAGATCAGCTTTTAAAAATAGGTGATCTTTATGAGAAAGATGAGATTAAAGATAGAAAAAACTTAGGTTAATTGAATGAATATAGAATTAATATTATTTCTAATTATCTCTGCTTTATTATTATATACTTCAACAAGAGTTATAACTTGTAACAATCCTGTCAAATCTGCTGTTAATCTTGTTTTNTCATTCTTTTTTTCGGCAATATTGTGGTTGTTACTCAACGCAGAATTTTTATCCGTAATACTGATTTTGGTATATGTTGGTGCCGTGATGGTACTTTTTTTATTCGTTGTCATGATGCTAGATATTAATTTAACNGAGGTAGGTACAAAATATGTCAAGCATATGTTTAGTGGTATTGCAGTTTTTGCTTTAACCATAACTATTTTGGTTCTTTTTTTTAAAAATGAATTTCAAAATTCTGATAAAAATATATTAAACGAGGTAACTNTAATAAGCGATGATAATACAAAAAATTTGGGATATGTTTTATATACTGAGTATATTTTTGCTTTTGAAATTGCAGCTATTATTCTTCTGCTTGGGATTATCTCCGCTATTACTCTCACTCAGAATAAAAATAAAGAAAATAAATATCAAGATCCACAAGANCAGATTTTTGTTAAGAAAGAAGATCGTCTATCAATCCTAAAAGATGAGGATATGAAATGATACCAATGTCTTATTATCTTTTTCTTAGCTCTNTACTTTTTAGTATTTCTCTTGCGGGTATTTTTTTAAATAGAAAAAATATATTAATAATGCTNATGTCACTCGAGCTCATGTTCTTATCTATCAATTTTAATTTTATAATTTTTGGGAACTATCTGAATGATATTGCNGGACAAGTATTTGTTTTTTTTATTTTAACAGTGATAGCTGCTGAATCTGCAATAGGTCTTGCAATTATTGTTGTTTTATTNAGAACTAAACAAAGTATTAATGTTGACGANATAGGCAAACTAAAAGGATGATAANCTTCCTATCACTATTTATCGTNTTTTCACCTCTACTAGGTGCTTTATTTCTACTTTTTTATCCTAATAAAAGTGATTNTAAATCATCTATCATTGCAAATATTTCTGTAGGAATATCTTTTTTATTTTCGCTATTTCTTTTNATCAAGTATTTTTTTAATAATGATAATCAAACTCTAGTTCATCTTTTTACATGGTTAAGTCTTAATAATTTTATATTTGAATTTGCTTTCATGATTGATAGNTTAACTGTAATTATGTCATTCATCGTTACATTTATATCATTTTTCGTTCATATATTTTCTATTGGTTATATGAAAGGTGATTCTAGTTTTAATAGATTTCTGATATATACAAACTTTTTTACATTTTCAATGTTGTTAATTGTTTTTGCAGATAACTTTCTTCAACTATTTATTGGATGGGAACTAGTGGGTTTATCCTCATACCTACTTATTGGATTCTGGTATAAAAAAGAATCTGCGATTAAGGCAAATCTTAAGGCTTTTATTGTGAATAGGATTGGAGACATAGGTTTGTTATTAGGCGTTATTATGATTTTTGTTTTCAGTAACACTCTTAATTATAATGAATTTTTTCTCACATTACCCAATCTAATTAATATTGATATTTCAATTCTTGGATTTTCTCTAGATTTATTACCATTAGTAGCTCTCTTATTATTTATAGGTGCATCTGCGAAGTCTGCGCAAATACCACTCCACTTTTGGTTGCCAGATTCAATGGAGGGACCTACACCAATATCTGCACTTATACATGCTGCCACTATGGTTACAGCAGGTATATTTATGGTTGCAAGATTGTCGCCTTTGTATGATCTTTCTTCATATGTTTTAGATATTATATTGTATATTGGTATTTTGACTGCTTTTCTAATGGGACTCGTTGCCTTAATTCAAAATGATATAAAAAGAATTATTGCTTATTCCACTATTTCTCAATTAGGTTATATGACAGTTGCATTAGGTGCATCCTTTTATTCATTTGCAATTTTTCATCTTCTCACACATGCATTTTTTAAAGCTCTATTATTTTTATGTGCCGGATCTATAATTTTAAAGTGTCATCATGAACAAGATATTACAAAAATGGGAGGATTAAGGAAACTTATGCCTTACACGTTCTACACATTTGTTATCGCTGCTCTAGCTCTAATAGGNTTCCCTTTTACTTCAGGNTTCTTCTCTAAAGATTTAATCATTGATATATTTAAGTATGAAGAAAACTACGCTGTCTACTATATTTTAGTATTTGGAATACTCATAACAACTCTATACACAGCAAAAATATTCTTTCATGTATTTTTTGGAGAAAACAAGATGCGCATCAAGGATAGTCAAAGTATTGAGCATGATGATGTAATTTTAATACCACTTGTTTCACTAGCGATACCAAGTTTATTAATAGGTATAGCTTTATTNGATAATATATTATTTTCTGGATTCTTCTCTACATCTATTACTGATAATTCTAGAATATTGTTGATGTACGAAAATTTTATAAATAACTCTATGACATTTNCGCTTAACTCATTACTGAGCCTTAATTTTATGTCCTTAATTATAGGATTAGTACTCTCTTATTTTATTTNCTATAAAAAACAGTACTCTAGTATCAATATTTTTAAAAAATCTAGTAGAATATATTCAATTTTATCAGCAGAGTACGGCTTCAAAAACCTATCAGATATACATGTTCCAAATTTATTTAAAAACTTATCTAGAGTCATGTGGAAAACATACGATGAATTATTCATAGACAAANTAATTGTTAATGGTATTGCGAACAAGATTCAACATATTTCAATGCAAATAAGAAAAATTCAAACNGGTTTCATTTATCATTACGCATTCGTGATGATCATCAGCTTAATGACACTTTTATGGATTTTCTTTGGTTTATAATTTGATGTTAGATTCNTTGCCTCTNCTTAGTATATTAATTTGGATGCCAATAATAGGTGGATTAATATTATTATTCCTGAAAAGTGTCTCTGAAAAATATATTAGAGTTTTTGGTCATTCTGTCTCTCTTGCAACACTAGTACTAAGTATAATCATTTTAAATGAATTTGATGCTGATAAGTATTATTTACAATTTACTGAAAGGTTTTTATGGATTAGTAATTTTGATATTTTCTATCATCTCGCGATAGATGGATTTTCCCTCATATTTATAATGTTAACCACAATCACGACTTCGCTTATTCTTATATTTAGTTTTTCTGAAGACAGAGCACAAAATAACAAGTTTATCTCTTTATTTCTCATTTTGGAGGGTTTACTTATAGGTGTTTTTTCTGCATTTGATAGTATTTTATTTTACATATTCTTTGAATCTATGTTAATACCTTTATTTTTAATAATAGGGATATGGGGTGGCAGCAATAGAATCTATGCGACTCTTAAATTTTTTATATATACTTTTGTAGGCTCAGTATTAATGCTGATTTCTTTAATATATTTATCGAATCAGGCGGATAGTTTTAATATCGTAGATTTTTACAATCTGAATTTACCACTTGAGACGCAAATCTACATATTTTTGGCGTTCCTGATTGCTTTTGGTATAAAAATACCAATGTGGCCAGTTCATACATGGTTACCAGATGCACATGTGGAAGCGCCATCCTCTGGATCCGTCATACTAGCTGCAGTTTTACTTAAAGTCGGAGGTTACGGCCTAATAAGATTTTTGTTGCCCATCACATCGGATGCAGGTTTTTATCTTAATAGCATACTAATCACACTCTCTTTGATCGCTATAATCTACATCTCATTTGTAGCACTTGCTCAAAAAGATATGAAGAAGTTAATTGCGTACTCCTCAGTAGCACATATGGGGTTTGTTACGCTAGGAATATTTCTTGCTTTTAACATAGCAAAACCCGGTATCGACAAAGATATTTTATTGCTAGGCTTACAAGGCTCGGTCATGCAGATGGTTTCGCATGGTTTAATTTCTGCTGGTCTGTTTTTTTGTATTGGAATAATTTATGCTAGAACAAAAAATAGGGCAATTGATGATCAGAGCGGTATAGGCCAAGTAATGCCACTTTTTTCTGCGATGATGATGTTTTTTCTCTTATCGAATGCAGGTCTTCCAGGCACTTCTGGGTTTGTTGGAGAATTTATGGTGATGATTGCAGGACTAGAAGTAAGTTATTTATATGCCTTTTTAGCATCCATGACACTTGTTCTTGCGGCATCGTATTCTCTATGGTTAGGAAAAAGAGTTTTGTTCGGGCTGCCATCTAATGACAATATAAACAATATGTCATCTATGAAAAGTGAGGAATTTTGGCCTTTAATAATTCTCATTCTTTTTATCATACTATTAGGTGTTAAGCCTGGAATTATTCTAGATATCTCTCTCGTTTCTTCTGAATATATGATTGATGTTATTAACGGAGATATCAAATGATAGATCTAAGTTTTTACCTACCAGAATTAATTCTTTTGATATCTCTATCATTTATCATTCTATTTGATTTATTCTTGCCTAATGATAAAAAGGAAATATCATATTATTTAATACAAGCTAGCCTTATTTTATGTCTATTCTATCTATCTAATAATTTAAATATTAATCATTCTAATGAAATAACAATATATGATAATTCTCTATTTACTGTAATTTTTAAGATCTTTATAGTTGCTAGTCTAATTTTGATTCTTCACTACACATATATTTTTTTATCTCATTTTCAAAAATATCAGACCGAATATTTTTCAATCATTCTTTTTGGGTTACTCGGTATTATGATTATGATTTCAGCNAAACATTTACTACTATTATATCTAGGAATAGAGCTATTATCATTATCGCTTTATTCAATAATTGCCTTCAATAAAGATTCAATATACTCATCTGAAGCTGCGATAAAATATTTCATATTAGGTGCAATCTCCTCAGGTTTTCTATTGTTTGGAATTTCATTAATTTATGGTTTGACNGGACATTTGGATTATCAAAATATCGCCACGACAATTGAAGGTTTAAACCTCTCGGCTACTGAATATTCNNTCCATTCGCTAGGACTAGTTTTTGCGCTTACATTTATACTNATTAGCTTAGCTTTTAAATTTGGAGCAGCTCCATTTCACATGTGGGTCCCCGATGTTTATCAGGGCTCAATGACACCAACCACGCTACTATTGAGTACACTCCCGAAAATTGCAATATTTATAATTATATTGTCACTTACATCCTCGATATTTAAAGATTTATTGAGTTTTTGGTCTGATATTCTCCTTACCTTGTCGATAATATCAATAATTGTTGGTAACGTTGTAGCATTGGTTCAAACAAATATTAAGAGGATGTTAGCCTATTCGACAATCGCTAACGTNGGCTTCATATTAATAGGTATCTATTCTGGAAGTCAGTTTGGATATCAGGCATCTTTATTCTATACAGTAACATATGTTCTTTTTACTATATCGATTTTTGGAATAATTACACAGCTAAAATATAATAATCAACCTATAGAAGAAATAACGGATCTAAGCGGACTTAATTTAAGTTATCCTGCTTACGCNCTAATGATTCTTGTAATCATGCTCTCTNTAATTGGCATTCCTCCTTTATTAGGATTTCATGCTAAGCTTTTTATAATTCAGTCACTTGTGATAACAAATGAAATAGAACTAGCTATATTTATTGTTTTAATGACGGTGATTGGATCGTTCTATTATTTACGAGTCATTAAAGTCATGTACTTCGATGACAAGAAGGGGTTANCAGAAGTAATTTCCAGTAAGTGGGTAACTTATTTTTTTATAATATTCCTGGTATTGCTGGGTTTAAATCCAGAAGTATTAGCCAATTTAACGTTGTACGCACTCTCAAATATCTAAAGGGTTGAAAAAATAATACATAGATTATAGACTCCATATACAGTGCGGGGTGGAGCAGTCTGGTAGCTCGTTGGGCTCATAACCCAAAGGTCGTAGGTTCGAATCCTGCCCCCGCTACCAAAAAAATCACTTTTTCTCTACTTTAATGGCATCTTTTGTACTACAATTACATTGAGCCCCAGAAGGGGCTATTTTATTGGCTACGAATTAATGAGTGACTTAGAGGTAAAATTGATGGATGCTTTAAATGACATACTTGGAGTTGATGGCACTCGGGTTCTAAATGTCAATATCAATAAGTTTTCGAGGAATACAAAAATTCAAGTGATAATTGATAATAAAAATGGAATCACCGTAGATGAGTGCGCAAAAGTCTCTCGTATCACCGAGGATGTTATTAAACTTGATGATGAATTTAAAAATGAGTATACGCTTGAAGTTACATCACCAGGGATTAATAGACCTCTCTTTTTAGAGAATGATTACAAAGACAATATTGGTAGCAAAGTAAAAGTATCGCTTAAAAAACTGCAGGATAAAACTAAGAATATTTCTGGTATTATCATGGAGGTAGTTGATAAATTTGTTGTTATAAAGGCTAGAAATAAAAGCTATAAGATCGAATTTGAAAATATTAAAAAAGCGAACTTAGATATAGAAATTGAGATAAAAAAATGAATAAAGATATATTAATGGTTATAGAAACAGTTGCTAATGAAAAAACCGTTAGCAAAGATATAATTGTTGATGCAATTGAGCATGCGCTTGCCGGTGCTGTTAAAAAGAAGTATAGATTAGAAGAAAAAACTGATATTGAGGCAAGAGTATCAATCGACCTACAAACAGGAGACTATACAACTTTTAGAAGATGGCAAGTTGTTAATGAGATTGAAGAAGATCAAGAGAATTCCCAAATTCTTGTTTCGAGTAAAATTGCCAAAGATAACAATCTAGGTGTTGAAGATTGGTACGAAGAACAAATTGAATCAATTAAATTTGGCAGGATACTGGCACAAGCTGCAAAAAATGTAATTGTACAAAAAGTTAGAGACGCTGAAAGAAGTAGGATTGTAGATTTATACTTACCTAAAGTAGGCGAATTAATTTTTGGTATTGTAAAAAGAGTAGAGAAGGGCAATGTTTACATTGATTTAGGAATGCCTGATAAAAATACTGTAGATGAAGCGATGATATTAAAAGAAAACTTAATTCCACGTGAAGTAATAAGGCCAGGTGATCGCCTAAGAGGATTCTTGAGTGATGTTCAGCCGGAAACTAGAGGACCTCAATTATACATAAGTAGAAAAGCACCGGAATTTCTCGTTGAGCTCTTCAAATTAGAGGTACCAGAAGTTGGACAGGGGTTAATTGAGATTTTAGGTGCAGCAAGAGATCCAGGATTAAGAGCAAAAATCTCCGTAAAGTCAAATGATCCTAAATTAGATGCAATTGGTGCGTGCGTAGGCATGAGAGGGTCGAGAGTCCAATCTGTTTCTAATGAATTAGGCGGCGAGAGAATTGATATTATAATGTGGGATGAAGATCCGGCTAAATTTGTAATTAATGCGATGTCACCTGCTGAAGTATTATCTATTGTTGTAGATGAAGAGAAGAAATCAATGGATTTAGCAGTTTCAGAAGAGCAATTATCGCAAGCAATTGGAAGAGGGGGACAAAATGTTAGATTAGCGAGTGAACTCACTGGATGGACTTTAAATGTCATGAGCAAGGAAGAATCAGATAATAAGATCATGGAAGAAAATAAAAAAATTTCCTCTATGTTTATGGAAGAGCTAAATGTTGATCAAGATGTTGCAGACGTTTTAGCCAAAGAGGGTTTTTCATCCATTAATGAAATAGCATATTGCTCACAAGATGAATTCAACTCTATAGAGGATTTTGATGATGAAATTGTACAAGAATTAAGAAAGAGAGCGCTTGAAAATTTAGAAGAAAAAAAATCAAAACTTGGTAAAGATAACTTAATTTCTGATTTTGATGAGCTATCAGAGGAAAATGTAATAAAATTAAACTCACAAAATATTAATAGTAAAGATGATCTTGCTGATTTGTCTGTTGATGAACTTCTTGACATGATAGAATTATCACATGATGTGGCAGGTAAAATTATCATGAAGGCGCGAGAAAGATGGAATAAAGAAGATTAAGTTGGTGAAATCATGAAAGATAATGATCAAAAGAAAAGTTTATCACTAAAAAATACTTCATCAGTTAGTAAAAAAAGTACAAAATCTGTATCAAGTTCTCCAGGTATTACTATCCAGGTAAAGCGAAAAAAAATCATAAATGCTGAATCATTATCTGATAATAAAGCTACTAAAAATCATTCTACTAACACTCAATTTAAGCAGAATCCTAAACCTATCCAAAAGCCAGCAGCAACAACGAATACGATCAAACCTAATGATTCACAGAATGCTAAGAAAAAATCCAAGCGTGACAAAGATAGTATTGCTGATGGTTATGAAAATAAAGAATTACATCTGAAAAATCCTAAATATGTTAGAGAATCAAAAAGTTCTTTATCAGATAATGAGAGGGATTTAATGATGCAGCATCAATTTGAGAAACCAACAGAGCCAGTTAGACGCACGATAGAAATATCAGAGAATATAACTGTAGGTGATTTAGCACAGAAAATATCCGTTAAATCCTCTGAGTTAATAAAAGTCATGATGAATATGGGAGTTATGGCCACCATAAATCAATCTCTAGATCAGGACACTGCTGTATTGATAATCGAGGAGCTTGGTCATGATGCTGTCATAAAAGAAGCTAAATCGGACGAAGAAATTTTAACTCCAAAAATAAAAAATACGGAGCAACTAAAAACACGTCCTGCTGTAGTAACTATCATGGGACACGTTGATCATGGAAAAACTTCTTTGCTTGATTATATAAGGAAAACAAAAGTTGCTAGTTCTGAGGCTGGCGGCATAACACAACATATTGGAGCATATACAGTTCAAACTAAAAAAGGAGATATAACTTTTTTAGATACGCCTGGACATGCTGCATTTTCTGCTATGAGAGCAAGAGGTGCACAAATCACAGATATAGTAGTATTGATTATATCAGCAGACGATAGTGTGATGCCACAAACTAAAGAAGCTATTGAGCATGCTCAATCAGCAAAGGTTCCTATAATTGTTGCAGTAAACAAAATTGATAAAGAAAATGCCGATCCAGATAAAGTAATTGGTGATTTATCACAGCATAATATTGTACCTGAGGAATGGGGCGGTGATACGATTTGCGTGAAAATATCTGCACACACTGGACAAGGAGTAGATGATCTGCTTGAAGCAATAGCATTACAAGCAGAGATTCTAGAGTTAAAAGCATCATCTGCGGGTCCTGCTATGGGTACCGTGATTGAATCATCGCTAGATAAAGGAAGAGGTCCTGTTGCAACAGTTCTAATACAAAATGGCAAGCTATCAAAAAAAGATTATATATTAGTAGGAAAAGAATTTGGAAGAGTGAGGGCTATGTATGACGAGGATAATAAAGAGATTGCATCAGCAGGCCCCGGAATTCCTGTCGTTATAACAGGACTGTCCGGTACTCCAAATGTAGCGGACAACCTAATTTCAACGAATGACGAGAAAAAAGTCAAAGAAATAGCATCTGCTCGAGAATCTAAACTCAAAGAGATAGAAATGCAATCTAAACAAAAAACATTTTCAATAGAGAATTTTGGATCTGGAAGTGATAAAAAGAAAGAAATTGTGAATCTTATTATCAAGTCTGACGTTCAAGGAAGTTCTGAAGCAATTTCGTCATCATTAGAATCAATTAAAAATGATGAAGTTGGATTAGAAATAATATATAGCGGAGTAGGAGCAATTAATGAGTCTGATGTGAATCTTGCTGCTAGTTCAGCTTCTACATTGATAGGTTTTAATGTTAGAGCTGATTCTAAAGCAAAGAAATTAATTGAAATAAATAATCAGGAGCTTTTTTATTTTAGTGTAATCTATGAACTGATTGATCATGTTAAAAATCAATTATCAGGTTTACTTGAACCAGATATCAAGGAGGAAATCATTGGTATTGCAGAAGTTAAGGATGTTTTTCGTTCTTCTAAGCTTGGTGCTATTGCTGGATCTATTGTTAGCGAGGGAGTTATACAAAAGGATCAACCCATAAGAGTGTTGAGAGATAATGTGGTGATTTACGAGGGAGAACTTGAATCTTTAAGGAGATTTAAAGAAGATGTTAAAGAAGTTAAAAGTGGAACAGAATGCGGGATAGGTGTCAAAGATTATAATGATATTAAAGCGGGGGATCAAATAGAAGTTTATAAGAGGACAGAAGTTAGTAGAACGGTATAATAAATATGTCAACACGTTTGCAAAAGGTACAAGACCTTCTACATAAAGAAATCGCACACCTTATACTTACTAGCGTTAATAACCCAATTATTTCTAAATCAGTTACCATTGCAGGCGTTAGTGTAAGTAAGGATCTTCGCTATTGTGATGTTTTTTTTACGACGTTTAACGATGATACAGATAAAGTTCAAAGAGACCTAAATAAAGCAGCAAAATATATTCGATTAGAACTATCCAAAAAGGTATATTTAAAACGAATACCCTCTATAAAATTCATTTATGATAAATCTATTGAGACTAGTCAAAAAATTGATGCTCTTATAAATGATGTTAATGATAAAAAATGAACGATTGCCTTATACTGATTGATAAACCATTAAACTTAACATCTAATCATGTACTTCAATCTATGAAAAAAAGATTGAAGATTAAAAAAGCTGGATTAGTTGGAGTGCTTGATCCTTTAGCTACAGGCATGTTATTAATTGTAACAGGTGAGGCAACCAAATTTTCACAATATATTGAAACTATGACAAAAGAATATGTTGTTACAATTAAATTCGGTTACAAAAGTTCTACTGGTGATGGTGAGGGAATAATTACTAAAGACAGTACGAACATATCTAATCTTACTCGAAATAATGTTATCACAGCTTTATCGTCTTTTCTTGGTCAATCTTATCAATTACCTCCCATGCATAGTTCTGTTAAATATAATGGTAAAAAATTATATCAATATGCACGAGATGGCATAGTGGTAGCAAGAAAAAAAAGAAAAATCGTTATAAGCGACATATCTCTGTTGGAGAAAAATATAGAAGATATTGATATCAAAGTTAGATGTAGCAAAGGTACCTATATAAGAACGCTTGTGGAAGATATAGGTGCTAAATTAGGTGTATCTACCTATACTAGGAGTATAAGAAGAATAGGAGTAGGTACATACACAGAAGATAGAATGGTTTCATGTGATCAAATACTAAATGGGAAATTATCGTCAGATAAACATATCGTAGATATTTCTGAAATGCTCTCTCACATTAAACCAATAACTCTCGGGCCTAATCATGAAAAACTGATTAAGAATGGCAGCGTTATAAATATAGAACTTCCTAATACAAAAGGCGATGTTGTAATGAAAAATATAGATAATAAGATTATTGGTATTGGCAATGTAGCAAATAACCGCATAAAACCCAAAAGATTGATTAACTTTCAGTAATAATAGTTTGTATAAAAACAAACAGATGATAGAATACACTGTCAGTTGGAGTAAATAATGGCAATTTCGAATATTACAAAACAAAATATTGTAAAAAAATATGGAAAATCCGAGAAAGATTGCGGTTCTAGTGAAGTGCAAATAGCACTTCTGACAGAAAATATTAATAGTCTTGGTAATCATTTCACAAATAATAAGAAGGATATACATTCTCGAAGAGGTCTTTTAAAAATGATAATGAAACGACGCTCTCTAATGAAGTATTTAAAGAAAAAGAATTTAGAAAGTTATAATAATCTGATTAAGGAATTAGGTTTAAGGAAATAATAATTAATGCAAACAAAAACTTTTGATCTAGGCGGTCAATCAGTAAAAATCGAAACAGGTTTATTAGCAAAACAATCAACTGCATCAGTCACTGTAGACATAGAAGGTACTGTAATTCTTGCCACATTAGTCGCTGATAAAAATGATAGTGATAGAGACTTTTTTCCACTAACTGTCGATTACATTGAAAAAACATATGCAGCGGGAAAAATTCCAGGTGGTTTTTTTAAACGAGAAGGACGACCAAGTGAAAAAGAGACCTTAATAAGTCGATTAGTTGATAGACCTTTGAGACCACTTTTTGATTCAAGTTTCACACGCGAGGTTCAATTAATACTTACTTTACTATCATATAATCCTGATGTTGATGCAGAAATACCAGCATTGATAGCGGCATCAGCTTGCGTTAAATTATCTGGCTTACCTTTTAACGGGACTTTAGGTGCAGTCAAAGTTGGTTACGATGGCAATGATTATATATTGAATCCTAGTAACAGCGCTTTAAAAGAGTCGCTTTTAGATTTAACAGTTGCAGGCACGAAAAATGCCGTAATGATGGTTGAGTCTGAAGCAAAAGAATTGACAGAGGATGTTATGCTTGGTGCTGTCAATTTTGGTCATGAAAAAATGCAGGTTATAATAACTGCAATTGAAGAACTAGTTGCTGATGCTAATGTCAGCCAAATTGATTGGACACCTCCTGTCTCAGATAATCAAGCATATGAAGAATTTTTTGATAAATATAAAGAACGAATAACAGATGCATATTCGATTACAAAAAAACAAGAGAGAAATACTAAACTGTCTAA
>PBXG01000006.1 GCA_002728355.1 Gammaproteobacteria bacterium
AATTCTCATGTGTGAAGGGCTAAGAGCAGGATTCCCATACTGTGCTCTGTGGAAAGTAATTTGTTTAGTTTTATCTTCTAAACGCTTCATAACCGTTTTGACGTCGCCCCAGTCAGTAGGCTTACTGACGCCCTCTGGCATTGGTGGTGCGTATTTGGCGGTTAATGTAAAAAGCCTTCCTGTGAGTAATTCTGGCGGCCAAGTTGAAAAAGCTATGATGCCTTTTGGTTTTAAAACTCTAAGCATTTCTGATAACGCAATGTCATGTCTTGGTGCAAACATATGTCCAAATTGACTTAAAACAAAATCAAAACTCTCATCATCGTAAGGTAAATCCTCTACATCGGATATTTTAAAATCTACATCAAATCCAGAAATCCGAGAATTTTGTTTTGCTCTATCAATGAGCTCAGGCGTCAAATCAGAACCAGATACTCTTGCGCCAAGTTGTGCAGCAGTTATAGCCACTACACCTGTCCCACAGCCTACATCCAGTACTTTATCGCCCTTTTGAACACCTGCAAATTTAACCAATTCAGGAGCAGCGAGACCTGTAACGTTCTCAAATGGCCCAAAAGTAGACCACATTTGCTTAGCTTTATCTTTAATTGCTGAATAATCTACCATACATATAGTATCAATCATTTATGGTTGTTAAGGAAAGGAAAAGTTATATTTATAAAATGAATTTTATCTATAGAAGAACACTATTCAAATTTTGTCTCATAATCATTTCTTCAATAATGTTACTAGGAGTAAATGATGTTAGGCGCCCAGCGCCCGAAGTCACCGTTCACAATATTCGCGAGTTGTCTGTCAATATTGGTCAAAAATTTATGGTTGTGACGTCTGATCCATCAGCCACTGATGCCGCATATAATATTCTAAAACAAGGTGGTAATGCGGTTGATGCAGCTATAACCGCACAATTTGTCCTTGGTCTAACCGAGCCCCAGTCATCCGGACTAGGGGGAGGAGCCTTTGTTTTGTATTATCAAAACGATAAAGATTTACTAGTGAGTTTAGATGGAAGAGAAACTGCGCCATTTAGTGCAACTACTGATATGTTCAAAAGAGATGGTAAGTTAATGAATTTCTATGATGCAGTTTTAAGCGGCAAATCAATAGGAGTGCCTGGAACACCAGCGTTACTTGGTGAATTGTATTCAAAGTATTCATCAATTGATATTCATAAACTTATTGCTCCCGCTTACAATATGGCTAGTCAGGGATTTTACATTTCAGATGGTCTCAAAAAGTCTATGGAGGCTGACAAAGAACGATTATCTAAAAATGAAAAGTCATACAGCTACCTCTTTAAGAAAAATAAAATTAAAAATCTAGAATATGCTGCTTCCCTAACTGATTTTGCGGAAAAAGGATATGAATCATTTTATCAAGAACCTCTTTCGGAGAATATTATTGAAGTCTCTGCCGAGAACGGAGGGAATTTAAAGCAAGTGGATTTTGATAACTATACTATCAAGTATAGAAAACCTGTTTGTGGATATTTTCAAGAACACAAAATTTGTTCAATGGGTCAACCTTCATCGGGAGCTCTGACCATGCTCCAGATTTTAAAAATGATTGATCACAATCCGTCATGGCATAATTACATTGAAGCTTCTAAGTTAGCTTTTGCCGATAGAAACTTTTATATTGCAGATCCTGATTATGTAATCACGCCCGGTGATAATCTCTTAGATGATTATTATCTATCGAGCCGAAAGGATTTGATAAAAGATGATGCAATTCTAGATAATCCACTTTATGGCAATCCACCAAATTGGAATAATAATGATCAGTTTAGTGGTATCGATTACAATGAGTCTGGTACAACGCATATATCAATAATTGATGCTTATGGAAATGCTTTATCTATGACCTCTACAATTGAGAGTGCTTTTGGTTCAAGAAAAATGTCTAATGGATATTTTCTCAATAACGAACTCACAGACTTCTCATTTTCTAGTGAGGCAAATGGTAATAAAGTTGCTAATAGAGTCCAAGGAGGAAAAAGGCCTCGCTCCTCAATGACGCCTACAATTATTTTTGACCCGATAACTAATAAACCAAAAATAATAATCGGAACTGCGGGTGGTAGTAGAATAATAGGATATGTAACCCAGAGAATAATCGATATGCTCTATCATGAAAAATCTATTATAGAATCTATTTCAGCTCCTCATTTTCTTAGCCGGGGTGCAGAAATTGAGGCTGAGAGAGAGACTGAAATAACAAAGGCGCTTAAATCTATTGGACATAAGATTAATTTTAGATCTCTGCCAAGTGGATTAAATGGGATATACATAGATCATCAAAAAGAACAGATAATAGGCGCATCTGATCCGAGGCGCATAGGCACTGCAAAAGGGGAATGATGAAAAAATATATTAAAACTCAGTGCGGAATTGATAAATATAATGAACTTCGGGAAAAATCTTCTAATGGAATTCTGCATAAATTAAGATTTTATTTGTTCTGTTTAATTGCCACAATAAGAGATATGAGGAAAAAATGAGTGATAAAAAAAATAAAAAAAATTTTCTAGGATTCGACCGAGAGAAACCACTCACATGGGTAATTCCTATATTAATGGCAGGCTTTGTTTTGCCTCTCATCATCACAATAATATTGTATTACGCATATCAATAGAATAGTTGTAATCATAAAAACCCTACAAATATTGACATTAAACTTTCTATAGGTTTATTATTAAATTATTACACTAATTAGGAGGGGATAATGGGTAGTACAGTAATCGTATTTTATGTTATCGGAGCTGTTTTAGTTCTTACTATTGCATTGGTTCTTATAATGATACTCTTTGGAATGAGATATTAAATCACATTTTAAAAAGATACAAAATAGCAGCTCCGGCTGCTATTTTTTTATTTGATAAAAAATCTTAGAATTAGAGTTAGGAAAATGCTTAGTACAATAGATGTGGTGATTGGAAAATAGAAAAAACTATCACCCATTTTAAATTGAAGGTCACCGGGTAGTTTTCCAAGACCAATTCTACTCAGATATGGGTATAACAATCCGACAAGAATAAGGATTGCACCAAAAATAATCAATAATTTTGACATACGCATTATTATAAAACACTCATTTACGATTTGGTTTTATTTTTTCTCTTCCAGGTTCCTCCATACCTATAAGTTTCTTCAAAAGATAATTTAATTTTTTCAAGGCATAATTTACAGAGAAATTTCCAAGTTTTACTCTTTCCATAACTACAGCGGAAAAGAGCATTGGGTTCACAATTACATAGATCGCACTTTTTAGTCATTGGCATAGATATTGCATTAATAAAAGTAAGGTGTCTGTAACTGGGTTTATCTCCCCCTCATTATCATTCCCGCCTGGTTACAAGACATCGAGAAGCCCACTAAGAAGCTAAATATAAGAAAAGGACAACGACAACAATATAATTCACAATAAAAATCTCAATCTAGACGATCATAATCAGTCTCAAGTAAAACACGTAAAATCGCAAAGACAATGCTTATAATTACGAGGAGAATGATTGATGTCAACAAACTCATATTAATATTATAACTCTAAGAAGCCTAAGTTGTTAACATATTTAATCATTCTTNCTAAGAATATTTTTTTGTTGTAGATACGAAGCTATCTCTTTTTCGCTGTAAAGCTCTAAATCTTTTATGTGAAGATTTAAAGCATAGTGCGATTGCTGTGCTTCTATAATGAACAGAATAATAGCTATGATTAAAAAAATTACTGCTATCCCAAAAAAATTCATTGCTAAACTCTGAAAACTATTATAGCCAAGAAAAATAGTAATGAGATTAAACAAAAAAGCAATACTAGAGAATGTTTGCATCCATCTTAAAAGCAATAGTCTGCCAGATAGTATTTGTATTCTCTCTACAGATAGATGATGAATGGCATTGTCTTGAGACAAAATATGTAATTTTCTAATTAACATTGCTAGTGCCGTATATTTNTTAGAGAAAACCAAAAGCATAATAGGGATTGCNGGAAATAANANAGCAGGATACCAAAAAAAAATATTATCAATATTCATCAATTAACAATATGCACGAAATATGCCAAANCTATTAAAAAATGATGACATTATGATTNAACAACATTAAAATNAATTTATTAAATGGACTGCCAAAAAATATGGATATTAATCAACTTNATAAACAGATTCTCTCTACAAGAAAAAAAATAATAAANCATCCTCTTTTCAAAATAAAAATGGATAAGGAACAGATTGTTTTATTCATGACTTATCATATATATGCTGTNTGGAGTTTCATGAGTATTGTNAAAGCTCTTCAAAAAAATNTATGTCCNGATAATATNCCGTGGACTCCAAATGAAAATACAAGCAATGGACTTGCTAGGNTAATGAATGAAATAATTTTTTGNGAGGAGTCTGATGAAATTTCCAANGGNTNTTATCTATCTCACTTTGAAATGTATAGAAGAGCAATGATNGCTATTGGAGTATCTACTAAAAATATTGATTACATTNTTAAAATGATAAATACAAAAGGATATAGCATNTCGCTGCTNTCTAGTACTAAGATTCCTAAATCTTGTCGTNATTTCATGATTAATGATATTANAGTAGCTAAATCAAATGANCTGTCAGAGATTATNGGTGTATTTTGCATAGGAAAAGAAACAATAATACCAAGCATGTTNAAACANATTNTTAGATCCATTCCTAAAAGNAATAAACTTCTGATTAATTATTTTNANAGACATATAGANATTGATGACAATAGACATGGTCCGCTTGCAAAAAAAATGTTGAANGTCATCACTAAAACAAAANCNNATAAATATAAAGCTTTTAAAAGTGGATTAAATTCTCTTGAACTAAGATATAANTTATGGGANGAGTTACATAAAAATATGAAATGAGATATGATGTTTATATAAATNGTNTAAGCACNATTTCAATAAAATCAGAGGTCATAAGGAAATGAGGAACGTAAANANTACTTACCTAAATCAAGCAAGAGTCATTTTGAATGACAAAAAGATNAATGTATCAAATAAGAGATTAAGAAGATTAGCATATCTAGACGTTCATCAATTGAACTATAAACTTTTCTCACTTTATAATATTTACAAGAAAATTATTACTAAAGATGCGGCAAATAATCAAATTGTAGTATTGTTTATTGCCCTAACTATTCTTTTNACNCTTGCATATTTACTTTTAATATAATTTACTTATTTGATAACCAAACTGTCTGATANGGTTTTAGCTCTATGTTNGAGATGTTATCTTCTACAGNTTNTTGAGTAATTAAATCNTGCCATTTGTCAGCGTCATCTAAATTTATATCTAGCAANGATAATGTGACNATNTCTTCTGTTATATTNGTTANGCAAAAGATNCTCTGTGTTTTATCAATGCTCTGTCTCCAGATTCCGTATAATTCATTACCAAGNTGCAAGGTGAATTGTAATGCATTTGGATGAAATGCTGCTTGATTTCTTCGTATAAGTAAAAGTTCTTTAAGTTTATTATAAATTTTCGATTCTTTAGTGTTGGTGCCCTCGGTATTCATTTTATTATAATCTATCTTCCCTCTATTAAGCGATCTATTATGACCAGTTTTCTGATAGAGAGCATAATCGTTCTCTGTACCAAATAAGCTGTGAATATAAAAAGCCGGAACTCCCTCTAGTGACATCATAATTGTATGTATACATATATATCTCTCAATAAAAAGTTTTTTTTCTTTTGAGAAAGTTTCTTTCATTGCGTCAAATAGAGAAATATTAATCTCGTATGGCTCATCTACGTCAGTATTAGTACTTCGATATGTGATTTTTCCTCCATTATTTTCCATTAGTTGCGTGAACCTCTCTACCTCAATCTTTGTTAAAAAAGTCTCTACTGGTCTTAGGCCTATACCGTCGTGTGATGCAATAAAGTTTAGATATGATGTGCCTATCTGTGACGGAGGCATACTCATCGTGAGTTTTTCAAGATAAGACGCATTACCAATTAAAACTGAATAAATTAAAATAGGGGGTAATGAAAAATTATAAATCCAATGAGCCTCATTTCCATTGCCAAAATAAGATACGTTCTCAGCTGCAGGAGTATTTGTCTCAGTCACCAACACTGTATATGGTGATAGATAATCTATAATGGTTCTGAACAGACGAATTATTTCATGAGTTTTTTCTAAATTCATACAGCTCGTTCCTATTCTCTTCCATAAAAAAGCTACGGCATCGAACCTGAAAATTGTGATGCCCATTTTTAGGTAATATAATATAATTTCAACAAATTCATTTATAACTTTCGGGTTATTGAAGTTGTAATCAACTTGATCTTTGCTAAAAGTACACCATAAATATCGAGTCCCATCATGTGTATCAAAAGTATTTAATAACGGACTTGTTCTGGGTCTAACTACTTCAGTTATATCGAACGTATTATCAAAACTAAGAAAATAGTCATGACCTCTTCCCTCTCCTTTGATGAAATTCTTAAACCATACGCCCTCTGATGACCCATGATTGATTACGACATCAGCCATAACTCTAAATCTTTTGGAGATATTGATAATATCTTTCCAATCGCCAAATTCATCATCAACATTATAGTAATCTTTTACAGCAAACCCATCATCAGAACTCGAGGGAAAAAATGGAAGTATATGCACCGTATCAATAAATTGCTGGCATTTTGATGAGACAAATTTTTGTAACGAAGATAATGGCGACATGTTGTTTGTGCTTGTAATAGAATTAGCGTACGTAATTAAGACAGTTGTTTTCTCTGACCATTGATCACTCAATAACGGTGAGGAATGCAAAGTTTTTTTGGAAACAATTAAATTATAGATGTTATCTGAGAATTCCAGTATTTCTGTTTCATTAAGAGATGTGGAGTAGATTCTTTCTATATGAAGATGAATTCTCTTTTTTAAGTTTTTTTCTTTCAAAGTTACTCCCCATTTTTTAGATATGTGAATCAGATTCTACGGTTTCTAAAAACTCTTGTTTAATCCCAGGAACGGCTGTTTGGACACGATTCCAATTAGTTATAAGAGGATTCTGATTAGGATTATCTAAAAATTGTTGTCCAGCAGAGATGATATTATTAGAGAACATTTCTATAGCAATTTCCTCTTCATGCATATTAAGATCTAACCCATTAAGTTTTGCATCATTATGAAATATTTCCAACAAATCGAGAGCGGTCC
>PBXG01000007.1 GCA_002728355.1 Gammaproteobacteria bacterium
TTATCTAAGCCATAAGCTAAAGCAGCAGCGGTAGGTTCATTGATAATTCTTTTTACATCTAATCCTGCTATAGCTCCTGCGTCTTTGGTAGCTTTTCTCTGGTCATCATTGAAGTAGGCCGGAACAGTTATTACCGCCTCTTTAACTTCTGCGCCAAGATAATCCTCGGCCGTTTTTTTCATTTTTTGGAGAATTTTAGCAGATACTTCTGGTGGAGCTATGTTTTTACCCTTAGCTTCTACCCATGCGTCACCGTTATCAGCTTTTGTGATTTTATATGGAACAATATCCTGATCTTTCTTAACTGCTTCTTCATCAAATTTGCGACCAATTAGTCTCTTGATTGCGTATAAAGTATCTTGTGGATTTGTTACAGCTTGTCGTTTAGCTGATTGGCCTACAAGTATGTCCTCATCTGTATACGCTACTACAGATGGTGTAGTTCTATCACCCTCGCTATTTTCAATAACTTTTGGTTTGTCACCATCCATCACAGAAACACACGAATTAGTTGTACCCAAGTCAATTCCAATCATTTTAGACATACTTTATCCTCCAAATTAAACAATTACAGTAAATATGGGGCTAAAGACTATATTTTCAAGTAAGTAATTTATTGATTTTTAATCACTACAACTAAAGCAGGTTTAATTACTCTTCCATTTAGCGAATAGCCCTGCTGAACCACCTCGGAAACAATGTCATTTTCTTTAGAGGCGTCCTTAATTGTGCTAACTGCTTGATGAAAATCTGGATTAAATTTTTCACTTAAAGGATTGATTTCTATGATATTATTTTTTTCAAATATTTGCTTAAACATTGAAAGTAGCAATTCGTTACCTTTAACAAGCTGATCTGTCTTAACTTTATCTTTATCTAATTTGCTACTGAGAAGTAAACTATCATAAATTGGTATTATTTCGCTCAGTAACGATTCAATCGAGTATTTGTATGCATTTTCAACCTCTTTTTCTGTTCTTTTCTTTAGATTCTCCATTTCAGCTTTTTCCCTAAGAAGTAAATCATAGGTCTCCTTGTATTTTATCTCAAAATCTTCAATATCGGACTCAGAGGCATTCCCTACTTTTACATCTTCTTGGTTTGGGCTGGTCTTATCCCCCTCGGTTTGGTTTTGATTGTCTTTATTGTCATCAGTCTCTGCCATCACTTACCTCGGTAATTTTGTTTTGTTAAAGATATCAATATTTTATCTATTGAATATCAATATGCAATATAATACTTAAATGGATAAACGTAAAAAAACGAATTCAGTTCAAGTTGGGAGTATCAAAATCGGCTCAGAACACCCAATTGTGATTCAGTCGATGACTAGCACTCCTACGTCCGATGTTAATAGGACGGTTGAACAAATTATACGGTTAAATGAAGCAGGATCTGAGGTTATAAGGATGACAGTTAATGACTCTAAGGCTGCGGAATCTGTGATTTCTATCAAAAATAGACTTATTCAGAGTAACTGCAATGTTCCATTAGTTGGGGACTTTCATTTTAATGGGCATATACTTCTGACAGAGTATCAAGAAACTGCCTCAATTTTAGACAAATATCGTATCAATCCTGGAAATATTGGTACTTCGAATAAATATGACGCTAATTTTGAATCAATTATCAATATAGCAATAGCCAACGACAAACCCATCAGAATAGGCGGAAATTGGGGGAGTATAAATAAGAGCATCTTAAATGATATGATTATAGAGAAAGAAAGTCATAAAAGCTCTATAAGTTATTCAGATTTAATAAAAAAAGCCTTAATTAAATCTGTAATTGATTCAGCTAATATGGCTCAAGAAATAGGATTACCAGCCAACAAAATTATTCTTTCATGTAAAACTAGCGACATAGCCTCACTTGTAGATATATATCGCGAACTCTCGAAAACAGACTATCCTCTTCATTTAGGTTTAACGGAAGCCGGAATGGGAAAAGACGGTATGATTGCATCTACATCTGCTCTATCAATACTCTTATACGAAGGTATAGGTGACACTATTAGAGTATCTTTGACTCCAGAATCCGATGAAGATCGAGTAAATGAAGTTTTTGTTTGCAAGGAAATTTTATCATCATTAAATCTAAGAAAATTTAAACCTAGAGTTGTGTCATGTCCGGGATGCGGACGAACTAGCAGTGATTATTTCATAAAATTATCTCGTAATATCAATCAATTAGTTGAGAATAAAATGTCTGAATGGAAGAATATTTATCCAGGCGTTGAGTCTATGACCATAGCTGTGATGGGATGTATTGTTAATGGCCCTGGCGAATCAAAACATGCAGATATTGGTATCAGCCTACCTGGCGATAATGAGGATCCGCATGCACCTGTTTTTATTGATGGAAAAAAATTTAAAACCCTTAGTGGCCCAGATATAGAGGGTGAATTTATTAATATATTACAAGGTTATATCGAGACTAAATATAGAAATACTTAATCTGACTTTGCAATAGGTCTACTAGGATTAGTAATCCATTCGCTCCACGACCCAACATACAACTTGGCTCCTTTGAAACCTGCGATTTCCATTGCCAATAAGTTGTGACATGCGGTTATTCCTGAACCACACATCGAAATTACATTTTCTGGCTTAATTTCTCCTAAAAGTTTAGAGAAATGTAACTTTAGTTCCTCAGATGATCGAAAGAAGCCATTTTTATCTAGATTTAGACCGAGAGGGCTCGAGATTGCACCTGGAACGTGGCCATAAACATTGTCAACTGGATCTTTTATTCCTAGATACCTCTCTTTAGATCTAGCATCGATAAGAACTCTATCTAATTGATATTGAACATTTTCTACTTCTTCAACATCTACATGCATCTCATCAGAAGCAGAGGGAATAAAATGAGACGGCACAATCTGGCTGTGATCTGACGTTAGTTTATGACCCATAGAGATAAAAGAGCCTATCCCACCATCTAATACAGCGACATTATCATGTCCTAACCACCTCATTATCCACCACATTCTGCTGGCAAATGCTCCGCCAGCATCATCATAAATCACAGCTTGAGTATCAGCTGAAACACCCCACTTTGATAATTTATTGGCGATGACCTCAATATTTGGCAACGGATGTCTTCCGCTAGTTGGTGTTTTTTCGCTTGCCAGATCATTGTCGATATCAACAAAGATAGCTCCAGGGATATGACCTTCGTTGTAAGCCTCCAAACCATATGCGGTATCTTTGATATCGCATCTGCAATCAAACAATCTATAATTAGGGTTATTGATATTCTCTATTAAATTCTTTGCAGAAATAATTGTTTTATATGACATTATATACCCCTATAGACAAATAATATTCCAAGTATCAATGTTATGAAATTAAGTATAACGCTCAATAAGTGAAGTTTCTTAAATCTTATTTTACCTTTCTCTCCTGCATCTCTCGCGTTATTAATTAACGGGATCAGCACTAAACTGACTAGAGTACATCCAAGCATTAATCCAATGATAACCAAATTACTTGCCGTAAGTACTTGAGAGAAGCCTAATAGAAATAATGATGTTGTACCGAGAAATATCCCAAAATAGTAGTATTTAGGAAAGAAAGCACGAAGAAATAAGCCTGCGTTTTTTTCGTCTACCGCACTAAACACGGTTGGTGCTATTACAGCTGAAAAAAAAATTATTACAAAACTCCAAGACCCTATAAATATTAGTGCTAAAGTATCCATTTGACCTCCATTTCGATAATCATAACAATAGCGATTATACATCATAAACAATAATGCATATAATCTATTATACCTATGTTTATTCCAAGTAAAAATGCTGCTTTAGACAGAGTTAATCAATACGTATCTGAGAAACTAATTCACTATCAATCTAAAAGAAATCATGATTTTGGAGGAGTTGATGCAAATTATGTGAGCTATTTATCTCCATATTTGCGTCATAGGGTTATTACCGAGGAATATGTTATTAAACAAGCTTTATCTCTCTACCCTTTTAATAAAATTGAAAAGTTTATTCAGGAGATTCTATGGAGAACTTATTGGAAAGGCTGGCTTCAATTAAGACCAAAGGTATGGGGTGATTACAAGAGAGATTTAGAAAAAATAAAGTTAAATCATAATCTTAATGATATTTTAGAATATAAGACTGATATAGAATGTTTTAATGACTGGACTAAGGAGTTAATTGAAAACAATTATTTGCATAATCATGTAAGGATGTGGTATGCAAGTATTTGGATTCATACGCTCAAGCTTCCATGGCAATTAGGAGCTGATTTTTTTATGAAGCATTTATTTGATGGTGATCCAGCTAGCAACACACTTAGCTGGAGATGGGTTGCTGGTCTTCAAACTAGAGACAAATCATATCTAGCTACCAAATCTAATATCCATAAATTTACAGGTGGTCGATGCANTCTTAAAGATCATGCGTTAGCTACGCTCCCAGTTAATCATACTTTTTTAGATTATCCTCCTAACTCAATGAAATTTAATGAAATGATTGACATTGAGTGGGATGAAAACACTGGTCTGTTAATTACATGTGAAGATTTAGACCTCGAGACAGCGACAGATATCGTGTTTCCAGTTCAACATGCGTATATGNTTGTGGCCACACCAGAAGAAAATGGAGTATATAGCAATAGTGTTCTCAATTTCAAAAAAGAATTATGTCTTGATGTTGTCAATAATATTAATAAAAAAATTCANTCAGTGAGNANNAGTGATGAGATAGATCTAGTTTCTTGGATANAAGANAATAANCTNAAAAAAATTGTAACGCTATCTACNCCTGTTGGATATNTTAANGANTANNTNNATGNTAAAAAAAATGAGATGAAAGATTNCTCGGTNGAGTTTNTAAAAATATTCAGAGAGTATGATATGAAATTCTGGAATTTTGCAAATAAAGGATTTTTCAACTTCTTTCAAAAAGCNAAAACTAAACTTGCTAANTGANCGCGCACGGGAGGATTCGAACCCCCGACCCCAAGCTTAGAAGGCTCGTGCTCTATCCANCTGAGCTACGTGCGCATATTTAATCATTATCATTTGTCTTGCGAAGATTCTCTGGCGTAAGCCTTTTTGGTTCTAATCCACCTATTTTACGCATTTTATCAACTTTGTTAACAAGATTCTGTGACCTCTGCATTGCCTGATCAATTTTTTTATTAGATTTTTCATATAAATCATTGAATTCATTGAAACTTTCACTTACTAATACCGCAGCCTCATAAATTGATGTTGCCTGATTAATAACTTTGACGGTATCTTCAGATTGCTGCTTATTGGTCCACACCCTACTTATAATCTGAATAATTGCAATGAGAGTTGTTGGACCAACAATTGCTATTTTATTTCTGAGAGCCTCTTTAATCAAATCATCCTCGCATGCAAGGATATATGCCCCTTCCACATTCATGAACATTATAACTAAATCAAGTGAGCTATTCCCATAAAGAGACCTATATTCCGTAGACGAGAGTGTCTTAATGTGTTTTTTCACTGAGTTGATATGATTCTTCTTCGCCAAATCTTTGCTCTGATCATTGTCGGCATTCAAAAACATACTATAATCATTTAAAGAAACTTTGGAATCTATCACAACCTTTCTGTTATCAGGCAAGTGAACCACTATATCTGGTTTCTCACTACCAATTTGCTTTTGTTCGTCAAAATTAATACCTGATTTAAGACCGCTACTTTCGAGTATCATTCTAAGAGTAACTTCTCCAAGTTGTCCCTGGTGACCAGATCTGCCTTTGGTCATTAATGTGTATAGTTCAGAGACATTCTTAGATAGCTCATATGTAGTAGACTGTTGAGTATTTTTAAGATTATCCATAGCCTCTCTTAGAACTTTGAGGTCAACCTTTTGATCGAGCATATCTTGGGACCGTGACACTGTCTTATTTTGTTGCAAATTAACCACTAGGAGTATAATGGCTATTAGGAGTAAAATTATTATAAATATTTCAAAAAACATATCTTCTTTATGCAATTATAACACTATCAAATTATATCTAGGCAACCAATGAAGATAGTATTATTTACAGAAAATCAGCGATTTGGAGGCATGGATACCTTTATAACGAATCTTATTGAAGCATGGCCAGATAAGAATGATAGCTTTTTGCTAATCTGTAATGAGAATCATCCAGGATTAAAGTACTTGAGTGATAATCTCGATATAAAAATAATTAAACATAATATACCGTTATCATGGTCCTTTTTATCTATATTAATCAGTGTTTTACCGAGTATTTTAAAGAGATTTTTAAGACAAATATTTAAATTACTACTTTTGCCCTATCAATACTTCAAAATCAAAACACTCTTAAAAAGTGTCAGTGGTGATGCCTTGATATCTATAAATGGTGCGTATCCTGGAGGTGAAACATGCAGGATCGCCAGTATAGTGTGGCACAGGTTAGGTAGAAACAAATCAATTCACAACATACATAATTATGCAATACAAAGCCGTCTTATCATTCGGCCCATAGAAAATATAATTGATAAAAAACTCTCTAAATCAGTTAATGCAATAGTTAGTGTCTCAAATAATTGCGCAAACAGTCTAAATAAGAGGAAGAATATTGACAAGAGCAAGATTCAAATAATTCGGAATGGAATAAAGGCTACAGATAATAATAGTCCTACATATAGTCTTAGAAAAATGCTCAAAATACCAGAAGATCATAAGATTATTACGATGATTGGTTCACTTGAAGAAAGAAAAGGACATGAATTTTTATTTAAAAGTATGAGAAAAGTATATGATAAATATAATAATATATCGCTTATAGTAATTGGTACAGGTACTCCTGAAGAAATTAAGAAAATAAATTACTATTCACGGCATCATCTTAAAGATAGATCGGTGCATTTTACTGGAGAACTGGAGAATGCTACCTCTTACTTAAAAGACTCAGATTTGCTTGTAATTCCAAGCCAGGCAGATGAATCATTTGGATTGACCGCTATCGAGGCTATGCTATGCAATAACGCAATCGTTTCAACTAATATAGGAGGATTACCTGAGACTATTGGTGAAAATGGCGGTTGCGGTTTCTATGTTGATCGTGATAACTCTGAAGATTTTTCAGAGAAAATTATTTATCTCATTGAGAATGATGAGAAGCGCAGAAAGATGGCAGAAAACGGACGTCTGAGAGCACTTAAATATTTCTCTTCATCTGATATGTCCAGAAACTATCATAGCTTATTAAAAGTTTGATAAGTATCTGTTATTCTTATATTTAATAACATATTCAGGGATGACGATGAGTGATAAATGTATAGTTTGGTTTAGACAAGATCTTAGAATCCGGGACAATCTGACGCTTCAGTATTGCAAAGAGAGGAATGTAAGAATTTTGCCGATTTTTATCTTTGATCCAGATATAGATATTGGCTCATGCAGCAAATATTGGCTCTTTCATAGCCTAAAATCACTGAACGAGTCTTTGAATGATTCTTTGCGCGTCTTCTACGGAAGTACTGCTGAAATACTCGAAAAATTGCTTAAAACTGGAGAGTATCAAGAGATTTCATGGAATAAAATGTATGATGAAAAATCGTTAAAAATTGAAAATAAAATTAATAAAATAACTATAAAACATGAAGTTAAGTCGTTTGTTTATAATTCATCTCTTATTTTAAATCCTTCGGAAACTCTCAAGAAAGATGGAACACCTTACAGAGTATTTACTCCTTTTTATAAACAAAACTACTTCAATATCAAATTTCCAACCAATAATTTAAAGACAAAAGATTTAAAGATTATTCCCTCCTCATCAAAAAAAACACACATTGACTCAATCAAAGATTTTATGATTGCAACAAAGTCCAGATGGACAAAAAAGTTTGATGGAATTTGGGAACATGGAGAAAATAGCGCCGAGAAGAAATTAAATGATTTCTTGAACACTGGCATAAATAATTATGATGAAGGCCGAAATAGGCCTGACAAACTTAATACTTCAAGATTATCGCCCCATATACACTTTGGAGAAATCTCGGTAGTAAGAATTGCTTCTTGTTTAAATCTAAATAATAAAGATCATGAGAGATTCTATAGCGAACTTGTGTGGAGAGAATTCTCATATAATCTGCTCTTTTTTAACAAACAATTGCCAAGAAATAATCTTCAAACAAAATTTGATACATTTCCATGGATTAATAATAAAACTGAACTTAAGAAATGGCAGTTGGGTCAAACAGGGTATCCAATCATTGACGCAGGCATGAGAGAGTTATGGCAAACAGGATANATGCACAANAGAGTTAGGATGATTGTTGGTTCTTTTTTAGTCAAAAACCTAATGATTCATTGGAAATATGGGCTTCAATGGTTTTGGGATACNCTTATGGANGCCGATGTTGCTAGCAACAGCGCAAGCTGGCAGTGGGTTGCAGGAACTGGCGCAGATGCAGCGCCCTACTTTAGAATCTTTAATCCTGTAACACAAAGTAAAAAATTTGATCCAAATGGTGAATACATACGAAAATATGTTCCAGAATTAGAAAATATTCCTAGTAAATTCATACACNTCCCCAGTGAACTTGATGACAATGCTCTTAGTAGTTATGGCGTTAAACTTGATCATGATTACCCGTATCCTATTGTTAATTTATCAGAGACTAGGCAAAGGGCCTTAGATGCATTCAAGAAATTATCGAAATCATAGAGTTGATTAATATCAATAAGATAATCATATATTGGAGAAGGAGGGATTCGAACCCTCGATAGAATATAAACCCTATAACACCTTAGCAGGGTGCCGCTTTCAACCACTCAGCCACTTCTCCTGAATGTGTTAGATTTTCTGGACTTTTTCCTCATGCTCTAAATCCTCAGAGCCTTGTATTTTCTCGTAGATTTCTTCCCTATGAACCATAACATCTTTCGGTGCATTGATTCCAAGTCTAATTTGGCTACCTTTAACGCCTAAAACCACAATCTTAGTCTGATCTCCGATCATTAAAGCTTCACCTACTCTTCGTGTAAGTATAAGCATCCAACCCCTCCTTATATTCTTTTGTAGAAGCTTAGTTATTCTTTTTTTCTAGCTTAAATTCATTATGTAATGCTTGGACAGCTATTTCTAGATTTTTTTGATCAATTACCACAGAAATTTTTATTTCAGATGTAGAAATCATCCTTATATTTACCTTATTTTTCGCCAAACATTTAAACATTTTACTAGCAATTCCAGCATGAGATCTCATTCCTACTCCAACAAGCGAAACTTTAACAATATTTCTCTTAGATTCAATATTTTGATATCCCATAATTTTCTTATGTTTTTCAATAACTTTTACAGCTTTATTTAGTGAATTTCTACTAACTGTAAACGTAAAATCAGCCAAACCATCAGAACCAACATTCTGGACAATCATATCAACCTCAATATTTGCATCACCAATAGGACCCAATATTTTTGAAGCAACTCCTGGTTGGTCTTTTACTCCTTTAATAATTATCTCTGACTCGTCTTTTGTGAATGCAATACCGGATATAAGCGCCCCTTCCATATTTTTCTCCTCTTTTTTAATAAGTGTACCAATATTATTAGAATTATGTGCATGTAATACTCGTAGTGGAACATTATATTTACTTGCAAACTCCACAGAACGTAATTGTAAAACTCTAGACCCTAACCCTGCCATTTCAAGCATCTCTTCATAAGTTAATACATCAATTCTTTTGGCTTTAGCACATANTCGNGGATCTGTCGTATATACGCCATCAACATCTGTGTAAATNTGACACTCTTGAGCTTTTAATGCGGCAGCTAATGCAACTGCGGTAGTATCAGAGCCACCTCTNCCAAGAGTAGTGATATCTCCTCTGTTATTAATTCCTTGAAAACCTGCAACAACAACTACAAAACCTTTCTTTAGATCAGCTTTAATTCTTTTAGTGTCAATAGATAATATGCGAGCGTTGCTATAATCTATATTTGTTTTTATGCCTGCTTGCCATCCTGTATATGATTTTGCAGCTATACCTCTCTCATTAAGAATCATTGAGAGTAATGACACGCTCACTTGTTCACCAGATGACAATAACATATCAAAATCTCTTGTATTAGGATTTTTCGACACTCTCGAACTTAGATTAACTAATTTATCGGTAGAATTACCCATTGCTGACAGAACAACAACTAACTTCTTCTTAGAATTGTATTCGTCAATAAGATTTTCTGCAATTTTAGAAATTTTTGCTATGGAAGCAACAGAAGTTCCTCCATATTTTTTTACAACTAAATTCATTTTGTAACATTAAAGATTTGTTCTAGTGTTTTATGGAATGCAGACTTGTCTTGAACATCTATAATAAGAGTTGCGAACGTATCGCTTCCGCCGCCTTTGAGTGTATATTTTTTACTTAATATTTCAAGTAATTTTTTAGCATTATATTCATGAGTACATTTTTTTGAAACTCCAATAAAGCAATCAATTTTATTTTCATTAGATAAATAAAGAACAGAAATTGAATTAGATTGAATTGATTTTATTTCGTCAATAAGATCTTTAATTTGATCACGATTCAAGTTAGAGCAATCCTGAAGAAAAATATTCGTCTTATTAGATACAAATGAATTAATAGTTTTTGAAAATAACGATACAAGTTGTTTATTAAGTTTTTTAATAGCTTTTTGTTGCATTGATTCATTATGTTTAAACGAATCAATCTTATTAGCAATTTTATCAGGACTTACTCCTAATAAACTTGCTATGTCTCTATTCAGATTAAATGCTTTTTGGAATTCGTTATATGCTTCATTGCCTGCAACTGCTTCAATTCTTCTAACGCCATTTGATATACTTTGTTCATTCAAAATCTTAAAAATTTTTATATCATTTGTATTATCGACATGAGTTCCCCCGCACAATTCCATAGATTTAGTTCCAATATTAAGAACTCTTACATCATCTTCATATTTTTCNTCAAAAAAAGCTAATGCNCCTGCTTTAATTGCATCTTTATAACTCATTTGATTTATCGAAGTTTTTTTAGCTTCATCAATTTCGAATGCTATAATTTTTTCTATACGGCTTATCTCGTCTTTGCTTAATGCTTTGTTATGNGANAAATCAAATCTTANGCCCNCNTCAGTAACNAGTGATCCTTTTTGCTCTACATGATTCCCTAGAACATCCCTTAATGCCTGATGGAGAAGATGTGTGCTAGAATGATGAATGGNGATAGATTTTCTCCTACGTGTATCAATTTTGAGATTAAATTTATCANTTTTCTTAATTGTCCCATTTTTTAAAANCGCTTTATGTACAATCGAATTTCCAATCTTTTGAACATTTACAATNGATAANCTACAGTCATTATTTTCTAATACACCTATATCAGAAATTTGGCCTCCACCTTCAGGATAAAATGGTGTTTTATCAAAAATAATAATAAGTTCTGAATNTTTTNCTTNANCNAGGTCCACAATAGAACCATCCTTATATATTGCTAATACTTTTGCAGAAAGAGAATTTTGATTATAACCCTCAAACGATGATATGAGATTTTTATCCACAAAACCAAGTGCATCGCTAGAAAATGCAGTATTTTTTTTACTCAAATTTTTTTGTTTTGACATAAGTTTCTCAAATGACATCATGTCTAAAGAAATATTTTTTTCGCTAGCAATTTCTTGAATTATTTCTGTAGGAAATCCATAAGTATCGTAAAGTTTAAAAATCTCCTCTCCAGAAATTTTATCTGTATTCTTTGTTAATTTATTAATAAGATTTAAGCCTTTCTCTAAAGTAGAGAGATAGTTCTCCTCTTCAGCATATATTATTTCTTTAATTGCTTTTTTCTTAGTTTTTAGAGAGGAGTAAATATCTCCCATAGATTTTTCAAGTATATCCGTACACTTATAAATAAATGGTTCTTTAATACCTGCATTATACAAAAAGCGTGTTGCCCGTCTAAGTATACGCCTCAGAACATAACCTCTACCCTCGTTATTAGGTATAACTCCGTCAGATATTAGAAAACATGATGATCTACTATGATCCATAATAATTTTTTTGATAGTATAATTAATATTTTCATTATTAAGACTATGGTCTAAATAATTCTCAAGGTCAGCAAAAATACTTGTTTTGAAATTGTCTAGTTTACCTTCTACTACTGCATGAATTCTCTCAAGACCCATGCCTGTATCAACACATTTTTTTGGAAGATCATTCAGTTTGTTATTTGAGTCTCTATCATATTGGGTAAATACCAAATTCCATATCTCAATAAATCGGTCTCCCGGATCTCCAGAGCTTGCTGGTGATCCTTTTAGCTTATCACCCAGATCGTAGTATATTTCGGTACAAGGTCCACATGGTCCCGTATCTCCCATTTGCCAAAAATTGTCTTTGTCCCCGAGATACCATAACTTATCTTTTGCTATCTTAATTTGTTTCAGCCATATGTCTGACGAAACGATATCATCTTTATGGACAGATATGTAGAGTTTGTTGACATCTAGCTGCAGCTCTTTAGTAAGAAAGTTCCAAGCTAGATTTATCGCTTCTTCTTTAAAATAGTTACCAAAGCTAAAATTTCCAAGCATCTCAAAAAATGAATGGTGTCTNTTTGTATACCCAATATTTTCTAAATCATTATGTTTNCCTCCNGCTCTTACACATTTTTGACAAGAAACAATCCTTGATGANNTTGGTTTNTTTATACCTAAAAAAGCATCTTTAAATTGAACCATNCCTGAATTAGTGAATAATAAAGTTTTATCCTCAGCAGGAATCAATGAACTAGATTCTACTAATGAGTGATTATTTTTTACAAAATAATCTAAAAATATTTTTCTAATGTCCATGATTGTAAAAAATTTTTATAGCGTTATCTATTGTAGTTTTATAAAATCCTCTCGAAATTAAAAAATTTCTCATCTTATCAGCGGTATCATTTCCACTGCTATATTTTTTTTGTAATGCGGATACAGCGCTATCAATCCACTGCTTTTCTGTATAATTAGATAACAAAGTCTCTACAATCACTTTGTCAACACCAGTGTGACTTAAGTGATTTTTGATCAATAATGGTCCTTTTTTTGCCTCATATTTAACACGTATAAAATTTTCAGCATATCGCTCATCAGATTGNAGGTTTTGATCTTTGAAAAAATCAATGCAGCTATTNATATCTTCCTCATTGAAGTTTTTAATCAATAATTTATGCTGAAGTTCTTTCCTTGAGTGTTCTCTAATTTTTAGATATCTATTTATAGCTTTTTTTATATCCTCAGTATTGTAACTACTCATCTACTACGTCTTCTAATGCTCCATTATTTTTTGATGTAGGTTCTGNTTTTGATTCACCAGCAATAATATCTCTTATTTTTGNTTCAATCTCNTTTGCAATTTTTATGTTATCTCGGAGAAATATTCTTGAATTATCTTTACCTTGGCCAATNCGATNCTTTCCATAGCTATACCATGCTCCAGATTTATCTAAGATATTATATTTCACACCTAAATCGATAAGCTCAGATTCTTTAGAAACACCCTCTCCGTATAGTATATCAAATTCAGCTATTCTAAACGGCGGAGAAACTTTATTCTTTACAACTTTGACACGGGTCTCATTACCTACAATTTCATCACCTTTCTTAATTGCTCCTATTCTTCTGATATCTAATCTGACTGAAGAATAAAATTTAAGAGCATTTCCCCCGGTTGTTGTCTCAGGGCTCCCAAACATAACGCCTATTTTCATTCGTATCTGATTTATAAAAATTACAAGAGTGTTAGATTTTTTTATATTAGCAGAGAGNTTTCTTAAAGCTTGAGACATTAATCTAGCTTGTAAGCCCATATGAGAATCACCCATATCGCCATCAATCTCTGCTTTAGGTGTTAATGCTGCAACAGAATCAATGACAAGAGTATTTATTGCACCAGATCGAACCAAGGTATCNGTGATTTCTAAGGCCTGTTCTCCTGAATCGGGTTGGGATAATAATAAATCATCTATATTAACTCCTAAATTTTCCGCATATTTTGGATCTAATGCATGCTCAGCATCTATAAAAGCAGCGCTACCTCCTTGCTTTTGTGTTTCTGCAATAACTTGCAAAGCAAGAGTTGTTTTTCCTGATGATTCTGGCCCATAAATTTCTATGACTCTNCCTTTAGGAAGACCACCAATACCTAGTGCGGCATCNAGNGTCAGAGAACCAGTAGATACAGCCTCAATATCTGGATAAGTTGCTCCCTCACCAAGTTTCATCAATGCTCCTTTNCCATGATCTTTCTCTATTTGCCCTATTGCTAGCTGGAGTGCTTTTTGCTTGTTTTCGTCCATTATTATTCCTGTTGTTAAAGTTATTATATCTATNATATCAATTAAAGCTGGTTAAGGAAATCATATAAATAAGTTAATCCCTCATGTGCNGTCTTTTCTCGATTCTCTTTTCTNGAGCCCTTAAGATTTAATGATTTTGTGGAGCAAACACCGTTACTTGACATAATACAGATCCAAACTAAGCCCACAGGCTTATCAGTAGCATCTGAATTTGGACCCATAATACCTGAAACAGCTATGGCAATAGAACACGAGCTTATTCTAATCATATTTTCTGCCATTTCTATAACCACTCTATCAGAAACAGCTCCAAATGCTGACAAAGTATTAGGAGATACATTGAGAAGCCTGATTTTAGAATTATTCGAATACGATANAATAGCTGAGTCAAAAAAAGACGAAGAGCCTGGAAAATCTGTAAGTAATTTACTAATAAGGCCNCCAGTACAAGACTCAACGGATGATATCATTAATTTTTTTGACTCTGATAGTCTTTTAATTTTTTTTATGATTTGACTTATTTCATTCATTTATGAATATGATAAATTAAAGTATAATAATTGTTAATTAATTTATATACAAATGAGATTTANATGAAGAAGTTNAAAGACATAATNCTGTTTACNCATCAAAGGTATCTGAAAAANAAGGATGCTGCTTCAATAATTAATTTTCTNAAAAAAAGGGATAAAAAATTAACTATCATCACTCATACTTCTTCAGNTGTGATAAATATGAATACTGGAGANAGTATAAATTTAAAAAATATAAAATCAGGAGTTCAGCACAACAAACAAAGCATAATAATTGTTTTTGGAGGTGACGGTCTATTTCTCTCTGCATCAAAAATTGCAGTGCAACTAAATATCCCCATCTTAGGTATAAATTTTGGGAAAATTGGATTTCTAGTTGATATAGATAAAAGAGATGCAAAGAATAAAATTAAAGAAATTTTAGACGGCAACTACTCGAATGATGAACGGATGCTTTTAAATACAGAAGTAAAAGATCATTCTAAACAGATTTATAAAAATGTATGCTTAAACGACATCGTAGTTCATAACTATGGTTTAATAAAAATGATTAAAGCAAAAATATATATCAATGATTTTTTAGTGAATATACAACGATCAGATGGAATTATTATTTCATCACCTACGGGGTCAACAGCATACTCAATGTCGAATGGATGCCCAATTGTAAGTCCTGACTCGAAAGTAATGTGTATAACTCCTGTNTCACCACANACATANAGTAATCGNCCATTGATAGTTGATAGTAATGATANGATANTTATCAGTGTNGACAANAANTCTATTAAGCATACTGTTGCAACTTTAGATGGATCTAATTATATGCATATTAAAAATCCATCAGAGGTAATTGTAAGGAAAAGTACTAAAAAACTTAACTTAATACATCCAGTTGATTACAATTATTTCCAGATGCTTAATGCTAAATTAAAATGGGGAAGCAGATCTTAACTTTTTTTTCTATTGACACATTTTGAATCGCTACACGTTCCAAAAAGCGTCATAACATGTGAAGTTAATTTAAAATTATGTTTTTTAGATATTTTTTCTTGCATGACTTCTAGATCTTCGTCTATAAATTCTATAATTTTTCCACACTCTGTACATATAAGATGATCATGATGTTGTTTCTTAATTTCATAAGTAGAGGTACTGTCATCAAAATTATTTTTCTGAAGTAATCCAGCAGTCTCTAATTGGGTAAGCACCCTATATATTGTTGCTAATCCAATTGATTCGTTATTTTTAATTAAGTAGTTATGTACTTCTTCTGCATTGTAGTGAGTTTTAGGGTCTGATTGAAAAAGCTCCAATATTCTTACTCTCGGATGAGTAACTTTAAGCCCGGCCTCCTTTAGTGCTGCATCGTTCTCTGTCATAGTTATATCTTACTACAATCAGGATAGGTGTCTACATATTGCTATGAGGATTTTTTGATCTTAGAAATTCTAAATTCTCTTGCATCCAGCAGCGCAGGCTCATAGAGCTCCACTCTGTCGTTATCTTTTACTATATAATTATCACTCACAGGCTTGCCAAAAACACCCAAACTCAAGTTATTCTTTTTTATTTGTATAAAAATATCTCTATCAAACGATTCAATGATATCTATTGCTTTTGTTCCTTCTGCGACTTCAATTTCATTGATATATACTTTATTCTTTTTGAAGTGTAGGATTTTTACTGTGAAATTATGTTTGTTTGTCATTTTTTATTCTAAAAGCTTCAGATATAAAAGAGTCAAGAATTGAATTCATAATTGATGAGAAAATTGGCTTTAGTGACATTTCAATTATTCTGTTATCAAATTGATATTCTAGATATAAACTTACTTGTGTATTAAAATTATCTTTTTTTTTAAAATTCCACTCACCATTTAGATGACTGAATGGCCCATCCACTAACTCTAGTTTAATTGTTTTATCTTTGATATAACTATTTGATGTCTTAAATTTCCAATTAATAAGATTTTTAGATATTTCTATTTCCCCAATGATTATATTATCTATATTAGATATTATAGTAGAATTCTTACACCAAGGAAGAAAAGATTTATATCCATTAACGTTGTTAATAAGTGTAAATATTGTACTTATATCAACATTAATATCCTCTGACTTATCTATATAATTCACTGAATAAATCCGTTGATAAAGATTAAAGTTACAGCTATAGGTGCAATAAATTTTATAATGAATCTCCACAAATTAAAAATGAAAGTTGATAATGAAAGCTCAGCTTCTACTATATTTTTTTTAACAATAAAACCCACGAAGATAGCCATCATTAATCCGCCAAGCGGAAGCATAACCTTAGAAGTTAATGTGTCAAGTAGATCAAAAAAAGTCATGTCAAAGAATTTTATATCTGATAATAGATTAAATGATAGTAATGTTCCTAATCCAATTAACCAAGTTATAAAACCAATGCGATATGTGGCTTCTATCCTATTGAAAGAAAATCTCTCTATAAGATAGCTGATAGCAGGTTCAATGAGAGATATTGATGAAGTCAATGCGGCAAAAAAAAGTAAAATAAAGAAAAAAGTTGCAATGATATTACCAAATGGCATTGCGCCAAATGCTATTGGTAAGGTTTGAAATATTAAACCAGGTCCTGCAGTTGAAGGGTCGAGATTAAATGTAAACACCATAGGAAAAATTATTATTCCTGCAAGAATAGCAACAAAAGTATCTGCAAAAGCAACGATTGAGGTAACTTCAGAAATAGAGGAATCTTTCGAGAGATATGATCCGTAAATCATTAAAGATCCCATGCCTATGCTTAGGGAAAAGAAAGCCATTCCCATCGCACCTAATATAACTTCAGGAGTAATTTTATTTATATCGGGAACAAACATATAATTTATTCCGTCACTAAAACCTGGTAGCGTGAAAGAGTAAAAGCCAAGCCCAATCAGTATGATAAATAATATCGGAATAAGGAGTTTAACTGCCTTTTCTAAACCTCCTTTGACACCTTTAGAGCAGATATAACAAGTAAAAAACATAAACAAAGTATGCCAAGCAAGTAACTTTTCTGGATCAGACGTTAAATTAGTAAAAATTTCCTGAGATTGCGTAAGATCGATAAGATAAAATGATCCTGATATTGCTTTAAAAACATACGACATAGTCCATCCAGCTATAACACTATAGAATGACAATATTAAAATTCCCGCTATAATTCCAGACCATCCAATCAATTGCCAATTAGTATAATCAGTTGTATTAGAATATTGCTGTCTTCGCGATCTTATTCGATTCAAATCATTATCTACTTCAATGAAATCAAAACGACTAGATTCATTTGCTGTAAATTTTAGACTATCTACGGGATTTTGTTTCCCATGTCTCCCGATAAAAACTTCAGCAACCATTATGGGTAAAGCAATTAGAATAACACTGATGATGTAAAGCAATACAAAGGCGCCACCTCCATTTTCACCAGTCATCCACGGGAATTTCCAAATATTCCCCAACCCAACAGCAGAACCAGTCGCGGCAAAAATAAAAATGATTTTTGAAGACCACTCACCATGAATTGATTTTCTAGCCTTGTTATTGATAATTCACTCCAATAGAAATATGATAATATTATATTATACATAAAGTCGGTTATTAATGAATATTTTGTGCAGTAATAAAAAGGCAACTTTTAGATATGCAATAATCAAAAAAATTGAAGCGGGGTTAATTCTAGAAGGCTGGGAGGTCAAGAGTCTTAGAGCAGGACATGGTCAGATTTCTGAAAGCTATGTATCAATCAAAAATAATCATGCATTCTTGATAAATTCTAATTTAAAAGTACTCCCTAATTTTTCTGATGGTGATAATCTTGATCCAACACGATTACGCCAACTTTTACTTAACAAAAATGAGCTGAATCAAATTAAAAATGAGATTAAGTTAAATAATTATACAATAATACCGTTAAAGATATATGTTAAAAAATCATACCTCAAGATAGAGATAGCCATTGCAAAAGGTAAAAACATAAGAGATAAAAGACTAGACATTAAGACTAGAGAATGGGAGCGTAATAAAAAAAGAATTTTAAAAAAACAGTGATTATTGAGAAAAATAGTTTTGATGTGATTCAATTTCTTCTTTAGTTGCTTTGATTATTTTTTTTTGGTGATTTAGAATTTCAGAAGAATTATTGTTGACAGGTTTTGATGATTCATGATCTTCAAGTAAATTTGACATTGTCGTTTGTCCCATTGTCATTCTTAGGTATACTTGAGCTAATAGTTCTGCATCAAGTAGAGCGCCATGAAGTTCTCTTGAAGAATTATCAACATTAAGGCGACTACATAATGCATCTAAAGAATTTCTCTTTCCGGGATATAAACCTCTAGCCATCGCTAAAGTATCATGAATCTTTGAAAATAAATTGATTTTATAAATATCAATCCCACAGTCATTAAATTCTTTTTCTAAAAAACCAATATCAAAAGATGCATTGTGTGCGATAACTTGCCCATTATTGATAAAACGAATGAGTTTGTCTTTAATATCAGCAAATATTGGTTGATTTGATAATTTATCATTAGTGATTCCGTGAATAGAAGTAGCAGAAGCATCAATAAGCCTTCCAGGATTTAAATATTGATGAAATGTATTTTCAGTAATTGATCTATTAATAATTTCTACACATCCAATTTCAATAATACGATGATTATCATTAACGTCTAAACCAGTAGTCTCTACATCAAGAACTATATATCTTTCGGTCATTTAATTGCGCTCCTTGCTAGTTCATCCGCTAAATTNTTATATAAGCTATCGTCTGTCTTGCTGTCTTGATGTCCCTTTACCCAATGCCANGANACTTTACGNGAACTNTTCAATTCATCAAGTATAATCCATAAATCTTTATTTTTAACTGTAGTCTTTGANCTTGTAACCCATTGATTTTTTTTCCATTTTGTTATCCAATTTGTAATTCCATCTTTGACATATTTAGAGTCTGTATAAAGCAAAACTTCTGAATTATCTGGAGTTTCTTTTATACCTTTTATCGCCGCTAAAAGCTCCATTCTGTTATTGGTTGTCTGAGGATCATGACCATCAAGTTTATCTATCTGATTATNATGAACAATTACAACTCCCCACCCTCCTGGCCCAGGGTTTCCGCTACATGCTCCATCTGTATATACTCTATATACCTTCATTTAACTCTATTTAAAGATGATTTAGGAAATGGGCTTACAACATATTTTTGTTTGAAACTTACTTTAACAGGAGTAAGAGGTAATATTTTTTTATTAAAGACATAATAATAAATCCCGCCAAGATTAGGTAATAAAAACTTCTGAAGAAATCNTATTTTNNTAAGATATTTCTGAAAAACTTGATTAGGTATAGGCATTACGTTACTCGTATCCTTGTAAATTACATCATAACTTAAAATTTTAAACCACTCTTTAACACTGAAAACAGAATGAAAATCACTAGACCAAGGAGATGATGATTTTTTCATTAACGGTTTCATCAATCCCCATAAGCTAAAATTATTAAATCCAATTAGAGCTATTTTTGCATCATCAGTTGCAATTCTATCAATCTCACGAATTAAATTATAAGGATTGTTAGTAGAATCTAACCCATGAAGTATTATTATTACATCATGAGAATTGTCTTCAAATGGCAGNTTCTTTGACTCTGATTCATGCTCATAAAGAGTATTTCCGTCAATATCTAAGAAACTTAGATAATGTGCTGATTCAAATTTCTTTTTATATTCTGTCAATCCAAGGAACAATGCATGCTTGCCATGAACTAGTTTTTTTATATTAGAGAAATTATTAAAAACCTCTTTTTTGAATACAGATGATACTGATCTCCTGTACCACTTGCTTAGTTCTTGATATTTCTCTTTATTATCTTGTATTTTCATATATTTTTGATTAGAAAAATGTAAATTGTTTTGATAATCTATTACATGTGAGTATGTATCAAAAAAATTTTTCTAAAGTAACTCTAATTATATTATCTGTAATCTTAATATCAAGCTGTGCGCAGCCAATAAGTTATACCAGACCCTCTTTAATTACCAACTTTGGTGATTTTAATTGTAATACACGGTCTTTANCTAACAAAACCTTCTCATCAATATGGGAAAAATTAAACACAGGATTCTGTCTNGACACAGTGCACTCATCACGCGTGGATAAAGAAATTAAATGGTTCCTTAATAATAAAGATTTTATTTATAGATCCATTGAAAGATCAAAACCATTTTTATTTCATATTGTCAAAGANCTTGAAAAAAGTAATTTACCATTTGAATTAGCATTGCTGCCATTGGTTGAGAGTGGATATCAGCCATTTGCTCATTCNCCTTCCAAAGCTTCCGGAATATGGCAATTTATTCCACCAACAGCAAGAGAATATAAATTAAGTAAAAGCTGGTGGTATGACGGAAGAAGAGATATTGTAAATTCAACAAGAGCAGCATCTAGATTTTTACGNGATATGCATAGGCACTTCAAAAAAGACTGGTTATTAGCAATAGCATCTTATAATACCGGAGCTGGTAATGTTGGAAAATCGATTAGGAGAGCAAATTTTACTTTTGGCAATGTGAACTACTGGGAGTTAAATCTACCTAAAGAGACTGAAATATATGTTCCAAAACTATTNGCATTAAGAGATATCATAGCCAGCTCAGATCGTTACGGAATTAGATTAGCAAACCTTCCTAATAAGCCTACTACTGGATTTGTTAAAATAAAGCGCTCAATTGATTTCTATTCATTATCTATTCTTTCAGATGTACCACTAGATGAGCTTTACATGTTAAATCCTGGTTTTAGTGCATGGTATTTCATACCTTCATTTCAAAATAAATTAATTCTTCCTATAAATAAAATAGAAAAATTTAAAGANAGATATGCTAAATTCGTACGCATAGTATATAGCAAAAAAACACATACAATNCAGAGNGGTGATAGTCTNTCAAAAATTTCTAGATTATATAATGTATCTATAAAATCTCTTAAGGTTTTAAATGATTTGAAATCAGATTTAATTATAGCAGGAAAGGAATTGAAACTTCCTATTGAAGGTGTAAGTCAAAATAATAATGAAATAAAAATTAGAAATAAATCTTATAAAATCATCAATGATAAATTTGATTATTATCATACCGTCAAAAGATATGACAACTGGTACAAAATTGCTAAATANTATAATGTCAAACTATCTCAAATNCTTGATTGGAATAATGCTCAAAAAAATACAAAGCTTTATGTTGGAAATAAAGTAATTATTAAAATGAGGAAACCTATTNTATCCTCTGNTNAAACCNTTAATCTAAGATATGTTGTCAANACNGGGGATACNGCAGCTATNATTTCCTCNGGNTTTNATATNACANCCGAAANACTTTTAAAACAAAATAATATAAAACAGACNAGATATTTAGTTGCTGGNAAAAGTTTATNAATAAAAAAATAGACATTAAATTTTAGATAGATACCTATCGCCTCGGTCACATATTATTGTGACTACTACAGANTTGCGATTTTCACGAGCAATTTTTTTAGATATGAAGATATTTGCNGCTGCNGAAATTCCNCAAAATATNCCATNTTTCTTAGCTAACTCNNCGCACNANTCCTCTGCNATGGATTGATTAATATCTATNGTNCTATCTATAAGTGCATGTTTTTTTATCGCTGGCTCATATCCAGTCTTCCATCTTCTGATACCTGGTATTCTAGATCCTTCNTCAGGNTGAACTCCNATNATNCGTATATNNGGATTTTTTGACTTTAAATACATNGACACACCGGTAATTGTACCTGTTGTCCCCATAGCTGANACNAAGTGTGTNACTTTTCCATTTGTCTGATCGAATATNTCAGGNCCTGTTCCNTCAAANTGAGACATATAATTAGANTCATTNGAAAACTGATCTAATACAATTCCNTCTCCAGAATTTTTAAGCTTCATAGCAAGATCTCGTGCTCCTTCCATATCCTCTTCTTTTGTTACTAAAATTACATCAGCTCCATAAGCCTTCATGGTTTTTACTCTTTCTTCTGATGCAGTCTCAGGCATAATAAGTTTAATTTTATAGTTTTTCATTGCGGCAACCATGGCCAGTGCTATCCCTGTATTTCCACTAGTTGCCTCTATAATAGTGTCTCCGGGCTTGATTATCTTTGAATTTTCTGCATCCGTAATCATTTTGAGTGCAGCCCTATCCTTAACTGAACCACCTGGATTATTACCTTCAAGTTTTGCTAGAACAACACTACCTTGATCCGAAAATACTTTTACAAGAGGTGTTCTACCTATCAAGTCTATAAGATTATAAGCTTCCATTGTTCTCTGTAATTACAATAGCAGTGCTATAATGAGAAGTGTCCGATATTGATAGATGTATACTAGTTACTTCTAATTCATTTATTAATGGAGATAATGTTTTATCAATTATGAAAAATGGTTTTCCATAATCATCATGACTAATTCTAATTTTATTCGGGTAAAGATTTTTTCTGTAAAGACCAAGACCTAGAGACTTTGATAATGCTTCTTTGCTAGCAAATCTTTTAGCAAGAAAAGAAACCTTATCATTACTAATATTAAAATCTCTTATTTCTTCATTATCTAAAATTCTTTTAGCAAATCTATTACCATAACGATCGTAAATCTTTTTGATACGAAAGTTTTCAACTAAATCTATACCNAAACCTCTAATCACAACTATTTATTATACGCTTCATTTTTTTAATTGCATCACCAAGACCTAAGAAAATTGATTCTGCAATAATAGAATGTCCTATATTAAGCTCGCTTATGTACTGGATTTTGCATATCTCGGAAATATTATTATAGTGTAATCCATGTCCTGCGTTCACTTTCAATGATAAGTTATGTGCATAATTTGATGCNGTTTTCAATTTTTCAATCTCAATCATAACTTGATTATCTTTGCTATTTGCATANGCTCCTGTATGTAATTCTATAGATTGGGCACCTACATTTTTAGCAATTTCAATTTCATCTTTAACGGGATCTATNAACAAAGAAACTTCTATATTTTTATCATTAAGTTTCTGTATATTGTCAGCTAAATTATTTTTTTGGCTATCAGACATTGCGCATAAAGTTAAGCCTCCCTCAGTTGTTCTCTCATCTCTTTTTTCAGGAACAATGCAACAAAAATCTGGACCAAGATTAGTCGCAAAATCAACCATTTCTGACGTATTCGCCATTTCAAAATTCAGCTTTTTTGCATTTTTTCTTATAAGTATAGCGTCTTGATCTTGGATATGTCTTCTATCCTCGCGAAGATGGATAGTTATAGAATCTGCTCCNGATGANTCACATATTGAAACTGCTTCTCTTAAATCTGGATATTTAGTATCTCTAGATTTCTTTATAAAAGCAATATGATCAATATTTACGCCAAGTTTAATTTTACTCATACTTAATCTAGTTTAGCGATTTTAGAGCTAATAAGATATTTTTATATTTAAAATCATCTGTAGCTTTATTAGTAAGCATATCAAGTATTGCGTATGTATCTAGCTCAATGAATTCTAGAAAAATTAATTTATCTTCATCTGTTAAGTGGGGATATTTTTCTTCAAAATACTTAGATAAAAGAATATCTAGCTCTCTTAATCCCTTTCTACATTTCCACTTTACTTGCGAGTCATGCATTTANTTAGATGCAATCATTTTTTTGATATGAGAGATAGCCTTGGCAGGGTTTAGTGATTTTGGACAAGTTTTAGTACAATTCATAATTGTATGGCATCTAAAAAGTTTAAATTTATCAGCTATGCTTGATAAACGCTCATCACTAGCTTGATCTCTACTNTCGATTATCCATCTATAAGCATGTAACAAAGATGCAGGACCTAGATATTTATCAGAATTCCACCAATAACTTGGACAACTTGTTGAACAACAAGCACATAGAACACATTCTACGAGTCCATCAAGTTTTTCTCTATCATCCTGACTTTGATGATGTTCTCGTTCAGGTTTTGTATCATTGATGAGCCACGGCTTGATAGATTCATATTGTTTATAGAAATTACTTAAATCAGGAACAAGGTCTTTAATTACAGGCATATGTGGTAAAGGGTAAAATTTAAGAGATGATTCATTCGCAATGTTTAGTATACATGCTAGAGTATTTGTCCCATTAATATTCATAGAACATGAACCACAAATACCCTCCCGACAAGATCTTCTAAAGGTTAATGTTGAATCGATATTATTTTTAATATAAAAAAGTACATCCAATGCCATTGGGCCAAATTTCTCTTTATTGAGTATATAAGTATCAACATAAGGATTTTTATTTTGATCAGGATTGTATCTATATATATCTACTCTAAGTTTATTCTCAGATGATGGATTATCATTAAATGTTTTACCTTTTTTAACTATTGAGTTTATNGGTAATGTAAATTTTGCCATNAATATGTCCTTGCTTTAAGNTGTACAGTTTCTACTTCATNAGTNAATGTNTTTAATTCTACAGGTTTAAAATCAAACTTGCTAGTTCCATCTTTNTTAAAAAANNNANANCATTNNATGTTTTAACCAGTCTTCATCATTTCTATCAGGGTAATCATCTCTTGCATGACTGCCTCGGCTTTCAGTTCTCTCGTTAGCAGAGTATAAAGTTGCTAATGATTGATACAGCAAATTATTTAATTCAAATGTTTCCGCAAGATCAGTATTCCAAATCAAAGATTTGTCTGAGATTTTAACTTGTTCGTAGTCTTTAAAAATTCCCTGCATTATTGCAATACCTTCTTTTAGAGTTTTCTCATCCCTATATACTGGAGCATATCGTTGCATGGTTTTTTGCATTTTATTTCTTAATTCTGAAGTAGCTATATCTCCAGATGAATGTCTTGTTTGATCAAATCGACCAAGAATTTCATCTAAATCGGAGGAACTAACAGCTTGATGATTTTTAGGTTTATCATTAAGTATGGAAATAGCTCTATCAGCAGCCGATCTTCCAAAGACAATTAAATCTAGTAGTGAATTCGAACCTAATCTATTTGCGCCATGAACAGAAACACATGCACCTTCTCCAACAGCCATTAACCCTGGAACAACAGCTGAGTCACCCGATTGCAGTACTTCGGTATTATAATTAGTTGGTGTTCCGCCCATGTTATAATGAACGGTAGGTATTACAGGGATAGGTTCCTTCGTAACATCAACTCCTGCAAAAATTTTGGCAGTTTCAGATATTCCAGGTAATTTATTATTAATTATTTCAGAGTCTAAATGCTCCAAGTGCAATAATGCATGGTCTTTCTCTTCTCCGACTCCTCTTCCCTCATTGACCTCAATTTGAATAGCACGACTCACAACATCTCTTGAGGCTAAATCTTTTGCGTTAGGAGCATATTTAGGCATAAATCTCTCTCCTTCTGAATTAGTGAGATAACCACCTTCCCCTCTTGCTCCTTCGGTAATAAGACAACCAGCGCCGTATATTCCAGTCGGATGAAATTGAATAAATTCCATATCTTGGAGAGGTAATCCAGATCTTAGTATCATTCCATTACCATCACCAGTACAAGTGTGCGCAGATGTTGATGATAAGTAAGCTCTACCATAACCGCCAGTAGCAAGTATAACTATGTGAGATTGAAAAAAATGTATCGATCCATCATCTAAGCACCATGCTAAAACACCGATACAATTTCCATTTTTAAAAACAAGATCTATAACAAAATATTCAATAAAAAAATCTACATTATTTTTCAAAGATTGTGTGTATAGAGTATGTAATATTGCATGTCCAGTTCTATCTGCTGCAGCACATGTTCTCTGAGCAATTCCTTTTCCATATTCTGTAGTCATTCCACCGAAAGGCCTTTGGTATATTTTCCCTTCTTCAGTTCGTGAAAAAGGCACGCCGTAGTGTTCTAATTCAATTATTGAATCGACTGCATTTTTGCACATATACTCAATGGAATCCTGATCACCTAACCAATCAGAACCTTTTACTGTGTCGTACATATGCCAACGCCAATCATCTTCACCCATGTTACCCAGGGCGCCACTAATACCACCTTGAGCAGCTACAGTATGGCTTCTGGTAGGAAAAACTTTGCTAATACAAGCAACGCTATGTTTAGATTGAGCTAATCCCATGGTTGCTCTTAATCCAGAGCCTCCTGCTCCAATAACTATTGCGTCGTGTTGATGATTTATAATTTTATAACTATCCATGTCATGCACCTACTACGAGATATAAACAAACTAATGTAATCAGAAAAAGTATAACATGAATTATTTTAGAAAGGCTTATAAAAAATTTCTGATAATACGCATTGTGAACATAGTCTTCAAGAATCGTTTCAATACCGAGAGAGCTATGCATAAATAAAACAAATGAGAGTAGCACAACATATAAGACACCAGTCAAAGATGATAAGTCTGTAATTACATCATTATAACTAAGGTTTGATAAGTTTATTAGGTAGTAAATTAGATAAAACATAGCCGGCACTAAAATAATTGCTGATAACCTCTGAATTTTCCAATGATTAATATACATATAACCTACATAAACATTAATGAAATAATAATTGTCACTGCAAGTGAAAAAAGGATGACAAGATAACCGCTAATATAACTATCTTTAATATCCAGGCCATAACCCATATCCCAAAATATATGACGAATACCATTCAAAAGATGGTAGGTTAGGGTAAATAGCGAACCAGCTAAAATTAACTTAATTAAAATATGATCTAGTATCACGAGTAGTAAACCATAATACTCCTGCCCAAAACTAATGATCAAAAGTGATAATGGAATCATTAGGGATAATACAGACAATATTACTCCTGTAATTCTATGAGATATAGACAGTACAGATGTAAGCTGTGGCTTATATATCTGCAGATGGGGTGATAATGGTCTATTATTAGTCATATTCGTTCTAAAAATCTATACAGCGACCATTTTTTTCCCAATCACCATAACGTGTTGGTTCTGGTCCTTTTCTTCCACCAATTTCCTTAACTTTTTTAGTGTTTCTNTTTTTTTTTGATTGACTGTTTTTATCACTTTTATTTGTGTGCATAATAAATCTCCATGAAGTATTATATTCAAATATATGTTCTAAATAAACAAATCTTTATTAGTAAGTGCTAATTTATTTATGATTAAAGATACTAGCTTTTTTAATAATAAAACAGGAAATAAAATATAATAAAAGTGCTAATAAACAACAACTTATATGAATATTACAGAAACAAATATATATAACATAGAAGATGAAATGTCGGTTATAAAGATTACCGGGAAGGATGCTGCGTCTTTTCTTCAGGGTCAATTTAGCAATGATATACAAGAACTAGATGGCAAAAATTATCAAATATCCTCGTATTCTACAAATCAGGGTAAAGTATTAGGAATCTTCATAATATTAAAAATTGGAGATGACTACATAATGTTAATAACTACGCAGGTAGTAGACAAGATTATAGACAAGCTAAATATGTATAAATTGGCCTCTGATGTGAATGTTGCATTAGATGATAATATGAGCATTTATAGCACAATAAATGATGTAAAAATTAATGCATTTGATAAAAATGAAAATTTTCAGATCAAATATGAAGATGACTTTATAATATTAAATAATTGTCATGGTCAACTTCTTTCATACATATATGTTACTTTTGAAAAAGACAAAGGTATTAAAAAAGTGATTGAAAATTATCAGAGATCAGATTTTAGCATTATTAGATTAGTAGATATGTTAAAAGGAATTCATCACTTGAATTCATATACATTTGAAAAATTTATTCCGCAAAATCTGAATATGAGCGCAGAGATGGGAATAAATTTTAAAAAGGGATGCTATATTGGTCAAGAAATTATTGCTAGGACACATTACCTAGGGAAAGTAAAAAAAAATATTGCGGTTATTGAAACTGATAATGTCTTTAAAAATTCCGACAAAATAAATAATCAAGATAATGAAGTAGTTGGTGAAGTTATNGATGATATTTTTTCTATGAATAAGAAAATTAATTTATATATGATTATGATACGAGAAGTAAATAGATCGGATTCAATATATATAAATGGAAATCAAGTTCAATTAATTGAAATCTAGAGAAATTCCTTTACAGTATCCCTCTCGTCAATTAACTCCTTCTCGGTAGCAGATAAATAAGTTCGCATTTTTTCTGACACTTCAATAGACTCAATTATATCAAAACTATTTTTTGATATCTTGAGTGGCAGAGAATAAAATAAATTTGATGTTATTGAATAGTTATTTGACGTTAATATTCCCATTGACTCCCAATCATCTGAACCATTCACAAGGACATTGAAATGATCATAAACAGCTGAAGCAGCAGAAGCGGCACTCGAGAGGCCTCTATGTTCTATTATTTCTGCACCTCTTTTTTGTACTCGTGGAATAAAATCATCATGTATCCAGTGTTCATCAATAGTATCTAAAAAATTATTACTATTATTAATTTGTGCATGAGATATATCTGGATATTGAGTTGTTGAATGATTTCCCCACACCACCAACTTAGTAACACAGCTTACGTGCTGACCGACCTTTGAGGATAAAATACTTTTTGCCCTATTTTGATCTAGACGCATTAATGATGAAATATTTTCATTAGGAATATCTGGTGTGTTGCTACAAACAATAAGTGCATTAGTATTTGCTGGATTTCCTACAACAATTATTTTAACTGATTTCTTTGAAACCTTATTGATTATTTTTCCTTGATCACAAAAAATATGTGCATTATCCAATATCAAATCAGATCTTTGCATACCTTTAGATCTTGGTTTAGCCCCAACCAGAAGTATATAATCACAATCTGTAAATGCTACATCCGGTTTATCAGTCACGGTGATAGTATCTAAACTATTGAATGCACAGTCCTCAATTTCAAGTTTTACTCCATGAAGAATTTTCTTTGCATCTGGTATATCTAAAAGTCTCAAGTCAATCTTGGTATCAGGCATAAAAATACTCCCAGAGAGTATTCTAAATATCAGTGAATAGGCTATATTACCAGCAGCTCCAGTAATAGCAATTGAACATTTGTTCATTTGAAGAACCTCTCTGCTGAAATTAAATCTTTTTTACTATTAATGCTAAAGGAATTATTATTCTTAACACAAATACATTTTATAGGAATCATATTATATACAAATCTTAATTGTTCTAAATTTTCGACAGATTCATAATAACATTTTTTTAAAGTATTGTATTTTTTTATAATAGATGCCTTATAACCATATATACCTATGTGGATATATGATTCTTTATATGATTTATAAGGAACTTGAGAACGAGTAAATGAAATAGCATCAAGTTTGCTATTCACAGTAACTTTAACATTATTTGGATCGTTGAATACTGAAGGTGATGGAGCTCTATATATAGGAGTAATTATCTCATAACTACCATTTTTCTTTAAAAAGCTGATCATTTTTCTAACGGTAGCTAGTGAAAAATTTAGCTCATCTCCTTGTATGTTTATAATAATATCATTACCAGGGATATTTTTTTTTATTAGATAATCTCTTATCCTTTCAGTTCCGTTGTTGAATTTTTTAGATGAAAAATAAGTAGTGATATTATATTTAGCAACAGTCTCTACGATTTCTTTACTATCTGTTGCAACAACAAGATTTTTAAAGTTTAATTTGAGAGCACGTTCACACATATGTTCAATAAGCGTCTTACCTAATATCTTTTTAAGCATTTTGTTTTTTAGTCTAGTCGAACCTAGTCTTGCTGGTATTATAATATGAACATTCATAGTTTTTTAATATCAGTAGTTATTTTTTTTATAGCATTTTCTATAGATTGATTGACAATCAAATTATTTTTTATAATCCATAGATTATTCATCTTATAAGGTTCTAATTTAACATAATCTTTCATTGTTACAAAGACCGGTAGATTATCGTCAAATAATATTTCATNTCCTTTAAATAAATAGTGGTCACTGTATTCATGGAGAATGTATTCCACATTCAGTGTTCTTATATTTTCTTCGATAATTTTAGTACTAGAAATACCACAAACTAGATGTATCCTTTCAAATGAATCTATTTGTCTAGATTCTTTTGAGATTGAGTTTNTAACNAACTTATTNTCAACCATAAAGGCAGGGATGTTTTTTGAATTATAAATATTATATTGATGTTNCNTNCATTTACTATGAANAATCAAATCAGAATTTTGTATACGTTTGTCAGGCAACTCTCTTAACGGACCTGCAGGCAATAAAAATCCATTACCATATTTCAAATTATCATTAATGAGAAGAATTTCTACATCTCTGCTNATCTTNTTATTTTGTAAACCATCATCATGAATAATTAAATCCAAATCGAAGTTATTTTCTAAAAACAAAGATGATTTTGCTCTATTGTCGCTACTAACAACAATCGCATTAGTCATTGATGCCAATTCTATTGCTTCATCACCTACGTCTAAAGGAGAAGAGCTCTTATCTACAACTTTTGGTGAGCTCCCATATGACTTATAGCCGGACGCTACTATACCAACTTTGATTTGTAATTTTTCGAGATAGTTACTGAGCCATATACAAAAGGGTGTCTTTCCAGTTCCACCTACGGTTAGATTTCCAACAATCAATACAGGTGTTTTTAATACTAAAACTCTNNAGATTTTCATCTTATATAATAAATCATGAAGTCTAATTACAAAAAGATAGAGAAGTGATAATGGTGACATCAAAATCACAATGACTCCAGTTAATGACCAAAAACTTTTATACCAAATATTTTCAATAAATTTTAGAATCATAAATCTGATAAAGGAAATTGAATTTTATGAAGTTTTGAATACAAACCGTTATTATTAAGAAGCTGAGCATGTGTGCCCTCTTCGACAATTTTTCCATTATCTAACACTATAATTGTATCAGCATTTTCAATCGTAGATAATCTGTGAGCAATCACAAGAGTTGTCCTATTTTTTTGAAGTTCAAACAAAGCATTTTGTATTAATTTTTCAGATTCAGAATCTAGCGAACTAGTTGCCTCATCAAGAAGTAATATAGGACTGTTCTTAAGGACAGCTCTTGCTATTGCGATTCTCTGTCTTTGTCCGCCCGATAAGAGGACACCGTTATCACCAACTACTGTATTGAATTCATCCTTAAATTTTTCTATAAAATCATATGCATTAGCAGTTTTAGCCGCNTCAACAACCTGATCAAATGATTTATTCTCTAGGAGACCGTATGCAATATTATTTTTTATCGTATCATTAAACAGGGTTAAATCCTGACCAACATAAGAGATGAGATTTCGTAGTTGTTTAAGTGATANATCTGAAATATTCGTATCACCAATNTGTATAGAACCTCTTTCGATATCATAAAATCTTGGTAGAAGGTTCATTANGGTTGACTTGCCACTTCCTGACTTNCCAACAATTGCGCATGTTGAGCCTTTATTTATCTCTAAATTAATATCTTCTAAAATNTATTTACTGCTAGAGTTATAGGAAAAATATATNTTTGAGAATTTAATTGAACTAAAATTAATATTAATTTCTCTATTAGTATTATCTGAGACTTCATTTGAGATTTCCGATTCTGCATCTAACAGCTCAAAAATTGACTCACTTGCAGCAATACCTCTTTGNAGTACAACATTTATCTCAGCAAGTCGTTTCAAGGGAGCAAAGATGAGTATCATNGCAGTAACAAATGACATAAAAGTGCCAACAGATAAGCTTTCAATAAACTGTTCAGAGGTTACAATATAGATTATACCTGCAAGAAAAAGAGCTACTATAAACTGAACTAATGGAATACTTATTCCTTGTATGAATGCTAAATGTAAGTGACGCTTTTTATTATTATCGTTAACTATCTCAAATGAATTTTTTTCACTTTTCTCNCCACCAAAAACTTTAACAACTCTATGTCCTTCTATTAGTTCTTCAACAACATTGGTGATATACCCCATTGACTTTTGGATATGTTTGCTTGTATCACGAAATTTGACACTCATNATTTTTATGAATATTGCAATAACTGGACCAATAATTAATAATCCAAGTGATAAAATATAACTCTGATAAAACATTAAACCAAGTAAACCTAGTACAGTTAGACCATCTCTTACTAAAACAGTTATAGCTTTAGTTGCAGCCTCAGCTACTTGTTCTGTATCATATGTAACTTTAGATAATAATTCACCAGAGGATGATGAATCATAGACACTAGTTGGCGTATGAACCAANTTTGAAAACATTTCTTTTCTTATTTGTTTAATTACATTTCTTCCTACCCATGCAATTCCATATGTAGAAATAAATCCAGCTATACTTCTTAATAAAAAAAGCCCTATTAATAAAAATGGAAACATCTGAATAATTTCCGGATCTTTCTCAACAAAACTTCCGTCTAGAAGNGGTTTNATTAATGCNGCAAACGCNGTATCTGTAACAGCAAAAGCTGCCATTGCAATTAATGAAATTACAAAAACTAACTTATGNCTGAATGTNTATTTAAGAAGTCTTAAGTAAAGTTCTTTACCTTTAGAAGAGNTNTTGTTTGCTGACATGTTTAGCTAAAAAATTAATGATATCCACATTATTGTAATATATGATAATAATACATTTTACATGAAAACTTAAGAATTATTAGCTATATATATTTATATGAAAAAATTTTTCAAAAAATATACCCCAAATAGAGATACGGTAAAAAGTAATAAAATGCTTAACTTTCTTGGTTCTTCACTGTTTCATGAAGAACTTTGGAAATTTAATAGGATCTCATTTTGTAGAGCAACTGCAATAGGAGTGTTTTTAGGATGGATGCCTATGTTGTTTCAAATGATTCCTGCTGCTTATTTTGCAGTAGTTTTTAGAGCTAACCTTCCTTTGTCAGTTGCAGGAGTCTGGATAAGCAATCCTATTACTATGCCGCCAATGATGTACTTTGCATATTTGTTTGGAAATAAATTATTAGGTCTTAATCCGACTTACGAGAGTTTCACAATGGATGCTGAGTGGTTTATGAATGCATTTGGAAATATTTGGGAACCATTGCTTTTTGGGTGTGTAATTATTGGCATAGTTTCAAGTGTCGTAGGTTATTTAATAATGCATCTTTTGTGGAAAATCTACGCCTACAAAAGACTTAAAAAAATGAAATGACTAAGAAATAGTTCCGTTTTCAAGATGCAAGACTCTATCAAACTTACTTAAAATACTCTCATTGTGCGTAACAAGAAAAAGTGATGTATTATTTTTTTTACATTGGTTTATTAAACAGTCAATAACTAAATTTGCGTTAGTAGAGTCTAAATTACCAGTTGGTTCGTCTGCTAGTATCAAATCAGGATTTGTTATCATTGCTCTCGCTACTGAGACTCTTTGTGCTTCTCCACCGGATAATAGCTGAACAGGATGATTTATTTTTGAATCAAGTTCAAATGAAGTTGCTAATTGTAATCCCTGTGACATAGCTAATGATTTATTTTGTCCTCTTATTATTAATGGCAAACAAATATTTTCCAATGTAGTTAAATCATTAATCAAATTAAAAAACTGAAAAACTATTCCAATATGATTTCTCCTAAATAAAGATAATTGACTTGTATTTTGATTAGTTATTATCTTATTTCTGAAAACGACATCGCCTGAAGACGGATAATCAAGTCCAGAAATTAGATTAAGTAAAGTTGTTTTTCCTGTTCCAGAAGATCCTTTTAAAGCAACTATTTCTCCTAAATCAATTTTTAAGTTAAGATTTGAAAGTACCTTTATTTCTTCTGTAGCACCTTTAGAATATGTTTTTACTATACTCCTACATTCTAACATTTTAAAATTTCTCCTTGAAAATTGTAACTGGTCTCAAAGAGGCTGCTTTTCTTGCAGGAAATAATGACATTAAAAAAATTAAAATGAATGAGGTTAGTACGATATATTGTATATCCTTAATTTCTACAATTGATGGTATTGTACTTAAATGATAGATTTCTGGGGGCATTAATGTCCTATTAAAAATATATTCAAGAAAGAGGATAACTTCGTTTATGTTTGATGATAACAATAATCCTAAAAGTACTCCGAATATGATACCTATCGTACCAAATATAATACCTTGAATTAAAAATATTCCTACAATTTGATTTTTGCTAGCACCTAGTGACATGAGAATTGCAATCTCTTTTTCTTTGTTTTTAATGGATATCAATAAAGATGAAACAATATTAAATGCAGCTATAACAATGACTAATATCAAAATAATAAACATTACTCTCTTCTCGTTATTTATTGCCAGAAAGAGTGACTGATATGATTGAGTCCAGTCTTTTGCATACATTGTTGCATGTTTATTATTAAAGGCTCTTGTGAACTCGTCAGCATCAAGGGGATTAGATAATTGAATACGCACAAGTGAAATTGGTAAGTCAGATGAAGATAATTTGGAATTACTTAAAAAAGCATCAAAATTGACATAAGCATAGGCATTATTATATTCGTATAACCCAATATCATATATACCTATAATTTTAAATGATTCATTGAAGTCGATGGATTGATTATTGATTATAAATCTAGTGAAGACACTTAAATCATCGCCGATAGTTACACCAAGTTTATTTGCAGTTCCTATACCAATAATAACGCCATCATTGTCTGGACTAAAATATTCTCCTTGAATTATGTTCTCATCAATTATACTGACTTTTGCCTCTAACAAAGGATTAATTGATCTCAGATAGATACCAGTAGATATATTATTAAAGGAGATTAGGGATTCATTTTCAGTATAATATGAATATGCCTCAATTCTCTCGGATGTAATTAAATCATCTAACAATTTGATACTTTCAGATGAATTCATATTTGATCCAAAAATTGTCGCATGCGAGGTGAATCCTAATATTCTGCTTTTAATCTCTCTTTCAAAACCATTCATTACAGACATTACGGTAATGAGTATTGCTATACCTAGAATAATCCCTAAAATAGAAATTCTTGATAGAGTATTTAAATAACCTATATTATCTTTTGAGAATATGAATCTATGTGCTAAAAAAAACTGCATAATATTACTATAACATACTAAGAATTTTATATGAGCACTAAACTTTTACAAGACAATGAGACTAACTCAGTTGCTTTAGTATGGCCTGATATGAAAAATGTAAAAAAATATAAAAATGATCTCAAAGATTTTTACAGTGATTTCATAAATTTATTATTACAATTCAATATAAAGGTATTTTTAGTTATAAACGATAAAGATGATATGAGAAAATTAACAAATAAATTATCTAGTAATCTTATAGCTAATCTAAAGATGATNAAATTTTCATGTGATGATATTTGGATAAGAGATTATNGCCCACTTATNGCNCTAGATACTATCACTANTGAATATATATGCATNAATTACANCATCAATGGATATGGTGGNAAATATAATTATAAAAAAAATGAGGATTTTAATAAGAAATTTAATAGTATTTTGTTTAAAAAAAAATTTAAATCATTAAATATCAGAGATATATTTCTTGAGGGCGGAAATATTATCTATGATGATAAAATTATACTATTTAACAAACAAACATTAAGGANTCATAATAAAAGCTCTTTGGCACTAGAAAGTTTTAGAAGTATATTAACTAGTATGAATTATAAAATAGAGAATATTGATATCAAAAATATATCCGGTGATGATACTGATGGTCACATTGATAATCTAGTAAGAATTTATAAAAACAATATTCTGTACATGAGCACTGATGATAAAAATCATCCTGATTACAAGATTTTAAAAAAATTAAGTGCCCAGCTTAAGGTTAAAAGTAAAATTTTTCCAGAATATAATCTTATACCAATTAATCACACATNCGATGATACAATTACTAATAAAGGAACATTCCTGCCATTTTCGTATTTGAATTACTTACATTGTGGTAAGTCAATTTTTATCCCAAAAATAGGAAATGTATCAGAGAATGTNCTAAATACAATGAATGAAATATTTAGAGAGAATCAAATAAAATTTATTGATATTAGTTCTTTGTTGAAAGAATACGGAGGACTACACTGTTGTACNTTTAATTTTAAATATAATGAAAACTAAAATAAATATAGTAGCAATCCAGTCTAACATATCTAAAGATTTGGATATTAGCATAAATAATTTATTAAAAAAGATTGATGAGATTAAATATANGAAAAACAGTATAGTAATCTTGCACGAACTTTCTTTTTACAGATACATTGCAATAACAAAAACAAAAAAATATCATAAATTTGCGCTGAAATTAGATGATAATGTTATTGATAAATTTATTAAACTTTGTAATCGTAAAAATATTCATCTCTTATTACCCATTTTTGAAAAAAAAGGGAAAAAATTTTATAATAGCGCGATAGTTATCTCCCCTAATCATAAGATTATTGGGGTATATAGAAAACAACATCTACCAGAAGAAACCTGTTATCATGAAAAATACTATTTTTCTTGTTTTAAAAATACTAAAAATGTCTTTGATTTAGGTTTTTGTAAACTTGGTGTNGGTATATGCTGGGATCAATGGCATCCGTCTACTTATAAAAATCTTGTACAAAATGAAGCAGATTTAATTGCGTTTCCTACATCAATAGGTACCGCATATCAAAAAAATAAAATTATTTCACTTAAAAATGAGAAAAAAATGTGGAGAATGGTTATGCAGGCTAATAGTCTTATGTACAACATCCCTATAGTGGCAGTCAATAGAATTGGCGTTGAATCATCAACTANCAGAAAAATTAGGTTTTGGGGATCAAGCTTTGTAACAAACCACTCGGGACAAATCATTCATGATCTCAAGAGTAAATCTGGGGTAATGAATTGTGAAATTAATACTAAAGAGCGAAAGATTCATCAAAAAAAATGGGGTTTCATTAAATAAGNATATTATTTTGAGCAACTTAGGCGTTTTTAGGAGTCAACTTTTCCGTATTAGCTCCAAAAAACTGTTCATTTAGTATTATAGATACTGTAAAATCAAGATATGAGGCAACGTGGTTGTTGCTGGAAACTCGTGAATTAGGAACATTATGAGAATATTATTATTTCTTTTCATTGGATTACTGTCACTAAACATAAGTTATGCTGATACATACCGTTTTGGTGATGTAGATATTAAAATAAAAAATATCGTGTTTAATGAAGATTCTGATGAAGCTGAAGAAGAACCTGATTGTGAGTAAATTTAGGAGGAGGAGTATGAACCTTAAATCAATNTTAACCATAACCTTGGTTACGGTTTTCTCTTTTTCAACAGCATACGCTGAAAAACCAGTGGCTATCTCCAAAAGCGATGGTCCTTACTCTCTTGAGCTAGGTGTTTCAGTTGATGTTGGTGAACACAAAATTATGAGAAACCAAAACAATAAAAACACAGTAAACCCATCATTTGCAAAAACNTCAAGACCATGTCCACCATTTTGCATTCAACCAATGCAACTTAGACCTGGTATNGAGACGATTGGTGAGCAAGAAATGATTCACTATGCAGTTATGATGAGTAAAGGACAAAAAATGCCTGATGGATCTGAGATAATGATTATTGACTCAAGAACACCTGACTGGACTGCAAANGGAATGATTCCGGGNGCAGTAAATCTGCCATGGACATTNCTTAGCGAGAGAAAAGGTGCTGACCCAATATCAATCGCAGAAATTATGACAGAACAATTTGGAGCNAATGAACAGAATGGATTATTCTATTTTGATCAAGCTAAAACACTAGTGCTTTACTGTAATGGCATGTGGTGTGGNCAATCTCCNAATAATATTAAAAGNTTATTAAAATATGGTTATCCAGCTCATAAAATTAAATGGTACCGTGGTGGTATGCAGAACTGGGAAATCTTAGGTTTTAATACAGTTAAATAAATAAAAATAATTTATGATGAAAGCAGCACAAAAGTGCTGCTTTTTTTTNTAATATGACTAAAGTGAATAAATTCAAAGAAAAAATAATAGGAAGCGTCCATGGGTCTTCTTTAGGATATATATTAGATAATTTAAAATGTGATTATAAAAGGGTTTTAGTAATTCTTAAAAATAATAATGATTTATACGAACTAGAAAAAGAAATTAATATTTTTAAAAGAAATAAATATAGAGTTAGTATTTATCCAGATTACGAGACTGTTCCATATGAAAATATAAATATCGATACTAGTATACTATCATCAAGAATCAAAACAGGATTAAATTATTTAAATAGTGATTCATGGATAATAGTTACGACTATATCATGCCTAAAAAAATATCAATCAATACACCCATTTACGAAAGATTATTTTTTTAAAATTGATATACAAACTGAGTACAATGACTTGATTAAGAAACTTAATCAGATGATGTTTGTAAAAACTAACAGAGTTTTAGAGAGAGGACAATATGCAATCAAAGGACCAATTATTGATATATTCTCAGCATGCTCTGAAATTCCTGTGCGAGTTATTTTTAATGATAATAAGATTGAGAAAATGAAGTTATTTGATTTAAATAATCAAATTACAATATCTGAAGTTACTCAAACGATTATATCCTACAATCATGAGATAATCATTAATAATGATGATCAAAAATTTTTTACTAGTGAATCTCTTAAAATATTTGGAAATGAATTTTCAGAAGAAATATCATATAAGAATATAAAAGATAATTATAGTGAATCANATTATGATCTAATTCCTGTTATTTATAAAAAACCATTCAAATTATTAGATATCATTGATGCAAAAACATTAATTTTGCATTCAGATAATATTTCAGAGGAATGTCAATTACTGGATGATAAATATCTTAAATATTATAGTGAATTTTCAGATTCTAAATACATAATTCATCCTGATAAATTGCTTGTAGACAGTAATAAAATTAAAAAACATTTTGATAAATCTGATATATATTCTATATCTTCATATAATATAGAAACAAATATAGATTCTAAAAACTATCCTATAAAAAAAATATATCCTTTATTGATTGATAATAAAACTAAAGAACCTTTTAATAATCTTAATAAATTTCTAAATATGAATGTCTATTCAATAATAATATGTATAGAAAAAAATAGTCTTTTTTACAAATTATGTAATTTTTTTGAGTCGAATAATATTAATTTCAATTATATTAAATCTTTTTATGATTTTAAGAAAAATAAAATTTCAATTCTTCATGATGAAATTTCNGAAGGTTTTATTGATTACGAAAAAAAAATAGCTGTTGTATCTTCTAAAGATATCTTTGGAAAGTATATGATGCAACAAAATAAAAAAAACTATTCATCTATATTTGATGAGCATATAAATGANATTTCATCAATTAAAATTAATGATCCTATTGTACATGAAATCCATGGTGTTGGAAGATATAAGGGCTTAATGAATATGACTGTAGAAGATATTAAAACAGAACTAATTAAAATTGAATATGCAGATAATGATTTATTATATATTCCTGTAACGTCAATAGACTTATTAAGGAAATTTACTACTCATTCTAAGCATAAAGCTCCTCTTCACTCACTTGGTTCTACAAAATGGGAAAAGACAAAAAAAAGAGCTAAAACTAAAATAAATGATATAGCAGTTGAAATACTGGAAATTGAATCTAAAAGAAAATCNAAGAAAGGGTTTAGTTTTAGTGTTGATAATAATGATTATGAAAATTTTACTNAAGACTTTCCTTTTACAGAAACACCAGATCAAGAGAGAACAATATTAGAAATAATAAATGATATGAAATCTGCTAATCCAATGGATAGAATAATTTGTGGAGATGTTGGATTTGGGAAAACTGAAGTCTTTATGAGAGCNTGCTATATTGCTGCGATGAATTCTACACAGGTACTAGTCTTAGCGCCAACTACTATACTNGTTGAACAACATTATAAAAACTTTAAAAAGCGATTTATTAATACACCAATAAAAATTGGTAGATTATCAAGATTGTCTAGATCAAAAGAGAAGAATCAATCATTAATTGATATAGAAAATGGAAATATTGATATTATCATAGGTACNCATGCAGCATTATCTTCAGGTATAATATTTGATAATTTGAGATTACTTGTTNTTGATGAAGAACATAGGTTTGGAGTACGAGCAAAAGAAAAGATAAAAAAAATAAAAAGCTCTATTGATGTTTTATCACTCACAGCAACGCCTATACCTAGAACATTAAATGCTGCTTTATCAAGTTTTAGGGATTTAAGCTTAATAGAAACACCTCCTGAAAATAGAAAATCTATCATCACCAAAATAACTGAATGGGATGATAATATTATAAGAGATTCAATAGAGAGAGAAGTTGATAGAGGTGGTCAAATCTATTTTGTTCATAATGATATCAAAACAATGAATAGTATTAAACTTAAATTAAGTATGATATCACCAAAACTTAATATTGGTATTATACATGCACAACTTGATAACAGAGAAATAGAAAATCAAATGAATAAATTTATTAACAAAGAATATGATCTNGTCATATGCAGTAGTATAATTGAAAGTGGTCTTGATATTACAAATGTAAATACTATTATTATCAATGATTGTCATAAATTTGGATTGTCACAATTACATCAAATAAGAGGAAGAGTTGGCAGGACATCCCGTCAAGCATATTCTTACTTGATAATACCGAATAAATACAAAATATCATCAGTAGCGCAAAAAAGATTAGATGCTATAGATTCAGTCAATAGTCTTGGTGGAGGTTTTGAAATTGCGACTCATGATTTAGAAATAAGAGGAGCTGGTGAGTTACTAGGTGATGAACAAAGTGGACAGATCTATGAAATAGGNTATGCANTATATATACAACTTCTCAATCAAGCNATAGAATTAAATAAAAGNGGNAAAATCAAGATNCCCTCTTCTTATGATATAGAAATTAATAAACCATGTCTTATACCTGAAATGTATATAGATGATATTTATATGAGACTAAAATATTACAGAATGATATCATCCTGTAAAGACGAAAATGAACTTGAAGAATTATTATTCACCATTCAAGATATCTATGGTCCAGTACCAGAAGAATTNAATAATCTTCTTATCATAAGCTTAATGAAACAAAAATTATCTGACAAAAATATTCAAAGATTAAAAATCTACAACGACTCAGTAACTATTAAATTTAATAAAGAGTCTGANTTAAAATTTATTTTAGAATCTGATGACTTAAGAACAAATTGTGATGAAATAATAGAGCGAGTGAATAATTCGAATTAAGGTTTTTGATCCAAGTCGATTGTGGTAGTAGGAAAGGCAATTGAAGAACCATTTTTGTCTATTATTTCTGAAATTTTATATAATATATCCTCTTTTACTCTTAAAAATTCTCTCCATTCTTTAGTATTTGTGAAGGCATATACAATAAAATCACAAGAGGAAGATTCAAATCTATTAAAATACACAACAGGTTCAATGCTATGATCGATATCCTGATGAAGATTTAATAACTCTCTTACAGCATCAACAATTTTTGGCATGTTACTAAAATCTGAGTATTTAATACCAATAACCTCATTTATTCTTCTATTGGTCATTCTAGTAGCATTTTCAACAACAATATTTGAGAATACTGAATTTGGAATATACAGCACATTCTTTGAAAATGTTCTAACAACTGTAAGTCGCCAGCCTATGCTCTCAACAATGCCCTCAATATTTCGATCAGGAGATTTTATGAACTCACCCTCTCTAAAAGGACGATCAAAATATATCATCAATCCTCCAAATAAATTAGACAAGAGATCCTTTGCTGCTAAACCAACAACTAAACCNCCAACTCCTCCAAAAGCTAAGAGTCCAGACACACTTAAGCCGAACTCTTGCATCAAAATTAAGGATGTAATTATAAATACTATTACTTTAATAATTCTTATAAAAATCTCATACGTTTGAGAGAGATTAGCTTTATCTTCATTATCTGTAACAGATGATAAGAAAAGCTCTTTTCTATAATATTCATTNAGGAATCTTATAATTGACCATGCTAAAGAGATAATTAGTAATGAATATATAAATGAATTAGCATCATAATGTTCAATTATTTGATATTGATAATTTATTGGTTCTAATAGATGTATAAATATTAATAAGAAAATAAGAAATGTAATTGGCCTATCGAGTGAAAATAAAATAACATCATCAATTTGTGTTTGTGTTTTACTGGATATCCCAGATANTATCTTAATAAGATATTTTTTGATGAATAACAAGAAAAATCCTAACAGTAATACAAGTAGAGAGTGAGAATAAATATCATTCTGATTTATTAAAGATAAAAAATCCATCATAANTATATTATACCACTAAGATTTTTTTTTGCTTCGAAATATAAATTACTTAATTCATCAAACTTCTTTGTTTTTTTAGTCAAATATTTAAAATTATTATAAGAAATTCCATCAGGTCTTATTTCTTTATANATATTCCTGACTTCATCTGTAAGATAGTTTTCTATAAGATATTCGGATGTTTTATTATGTATTCGTACTTCATCTAACAGCATAGTTGTTACAATCAGAAATGAACATCCTGCATTAAGCGCTAAACTTNCTCGCTCTACAGGCTCAATTTCAACAGAATTTTTATATTTTGCNGAGTGCATTTCTAGATCATCACTTATTAAAAACATTTGATTATTTTTGTTAATCATATTAAGAATTTTTTTAGAATATGTAACAATATAATCATCAATATTCTTGAAATGTATGTGACTTGTCATAATCGGTATATCATATAGTTGTGNAAGTTTTTTAAAAATTGAGAAATGTTTACAGAATTTATCAGACTGTTCTCTCTCATATGACACGCATTCCTCAATATGACTATCTGAGTGTACAAGGCCATGTCCAGGATAATGCTTCATAACAGGTATTATACCTGAATCCATCAAACCATTTATATAGTTAGACGACAATGAAATAATGTCGCTTTCATTGTTGCCAAAGGTTCTTGTGGAAAGCAATGAATTGTTTTCATTTTCGCAAATGTCTATGACTGGAGAATAATTTAGATCAATACCAACTCGAGATAGTTCATAGCCCGCTACAATGCCAGAATAGTAACTAAGCTTTTCTCGATTATATTCAACTGCATTAGCTAATTGATAGAAACTTGGTAGATTTGTAAAATCATTACGGAACCTTTGAACTCGACCTCCCTCATGATCAATACTGATGAGAATATTAGGTTTAATTTCTCTAATTTCATTTAAAAGATTTTTTAATTGTGAAGTTGATTGATAATTATTACCAAATAGAATGACACCTCCTATTAAATCATCAACAAGTAATAACTTATCTGTATTACTAAGTGATAATCCGTCTATATTGACTATTAATGGTCCAAGATTATTCATAATGCTGACTAGTCACTTATGATAGAAACTATGGTATGACAAGCTATACCCTCGCCTCTTCCTACAAAACCAATACTCTCAGATGTAGTAGCTTTAATATTAATTAAGTCACTATTACAATGAAGNAATGAACTTATATTTTGACACATATTATCTTTATATTTTTTGATTTTTGGTTCTTCCAGTATCAGAGTAATATCGATATTGTTTATAATATATTTATTACTTGTCATTAAAGAGTATGCATGCGAAAGAATTTTACCACTATCTAGATTTTTATTCTTTAAGTCTGAATCTGGAAAATGCATACCTATATCGCCTTTTGATAAGGCTCCAAGTATAGCATCAGCTAATGAGTGATAAATGATATCTCCATCAGAATGTGCCTTAATCATTTTTTTACTAGGAATACTGACGCCTGCTAGTTTAATCATCGTGCCTGCTATCAGTTCATGGATATCAAATCCCAATCCTACTNTAAAATTCATGATAATAATTTACTTAAAACATATAAATCATCTTTATAAGTTATTTTTATATTTCCAGGTGATGATATCATTATTTTAACTTTATGTGAATCATATGTCATTACTTCTAAATCATCATCCACATTGATTTTATCATTAATTACTTTCTTATAAGCATTATATAGTTTCTTAAAGTTAAATTTCTGTGGTGTAAATGAAGCAACTAAATTATTACGATCAATGTTGCTTTCTACAACATCATTATTATTTACATATTTAATTGCGTTAGTGAGAGGATAGCCTAATGCAACACCTGTAGTTGTAAATATCTTAAGTAATTTATTCAAATCAGTTTTATTGATATATGGTCTTGCAACATCATGAATAATAATATTATTTGATGGCTTATAATTGGTNATAATATGATTAAGAACATTATAAACTGAGTGACTTCTTGTTCTTCCACCTGNTACGAATATTATTTTGNTTTTATATTTTGTATTCAGAGGTATTTTTTTATTATATGCAACGAATATGTTATTTATCTCTTTGCGATTAATAAAGTATCGTATTGCTATATCCACCAGAGATTGATTGGATATTTTTTTNTTCTGCTTTTTTTGCTTATCTCGAAAACGTTGAGAATTACCGGCAGCTAAGATGATAACATCATTTTTATTTTTGATCATTTTTTATTATTTGAACAAATGATTCTCTTTTTTTTTATATATCCAAATTTTTCTCTAGCATACAATTCAATACTGTTTTCATTATTAGTAAGATCAGAAATCTCGCCTTNAAGAATACGATTACTATCAGATAAGTCATTAATATCAGACATGATTAACTGTTGCATTTCTTTTGTATTTTTATAGGAAAAGTAACTATTTTCACTAAGTAACAGAGAGTACTGTAGATTCAGNAACAAGATAGTAGCAATTAAATAAAACAGTTTCAAGATAACCACCGATTAAAAACATTATTACTATATTTATTATTTCCTAATTCTTCTTCAATTCTAAGGAGCCGATTATATTTTGCTACTCTATCTGANCGAGATAATGAACCAGTTTTTATTTGTCCCGCATCTACGCCAACTGATAGGTCTGCTATGGTTGTATCCTCTGTCTCGCCTGATCTATGTGAGATAATGCANGTATAGTGATTTTTTTTAGCCAAATCAATTGTTTGAAGTGTTTCTGTTAATGTCCCAATTTGATTCAGTTTAATCAATATTGAATTAGCAGCAATGGAATCTATGCCTTTTTGAAGAATATTCTTATTAGTTACAAATATATCATCGCCAACAAGCTGAATCTTGTTTCCGAGTCTTTCAGTGATTTCTTGCCAGCCATTCCAATCATCCTCTGACATGCCGTCTTCAATGCTTATGATAGGATAGTTATCACATAGTTTAACTAAATAATCACAAAATGATGATGAATCTAAGGTAGTTTTATCATTTAATATATATTTATCTTGTTTATAAAACTCAGTGCTAGCTGCATCTAATCCAAGAAAGATATCTTCNCCAGCAGTATATCCAGCACTTTTTATTGCATCTAATATAATATCTAACGCATCCTCGTTAGATGATAAGTTAGGAGCAAANCCACCCTCATCACCAACTGCTGAACTTAAGTTTTTTGAGATTAATAATTTTTTTAATTCATGAAANATTTCTGCTCCTGCTCTGAGTGATTCAGAAAATGAAGTAAACTTAATTGGTAATATCATAAACTCTTGAAAATTAAGNTCATTATTAGCATGAGCTCCACCATTGAGTATATTCATCATTGGAACTGGTAAAGTATAATTATTATTAATAAATGATTTATATAAAGGAATATTTTTAGATAAGCTAGAAGCATGAGCATAAGCAAGAGAAGACGAAAGAATTGCATTAGCACCTAATACACTCTTATTCTCTGATCCATCAAGATCTATAAGAAAGTTATCAAAATCCTCTTGAGAATTAAATGATTTACCTTTTATGGCATTTTTAATGTTCTCATTAACGTTTGCTACTGCTTTTAAAACAGATTTACCATTATACACTTCCTTGTTGTCATCTCTTAGCTCTAATGCTTCCAGACTTCCTGTTGAAGCTCCTGATGGAGAAATGCCTCTTCCTTCACTATCATCATCTAGCTTAATATCTACCTCTACTGTAGGATTTCCCCTTGAATCAAGTATCTGCCTACCTTTTANATCTTTAATCTTCATTATAATCCTCTATCTCTTAACTATATCATTAATATTAACAACTGATTCTAAAAGAGATTTCATATTATTTAAATTAAGACTATTTTTACCATCGCTCAGTGCTATGGCCGGATTAGGATGAGTCTCTATAAATAAAGCATCAACACCTACTGCTGTGGCTGCTTTAGCTAGACTTGGAATGAATTCACTGCCACCACCAGATGAAGTTATATCTTTACCAGGATATTGAACAGAATGTGATGCATCATAGATTACAGGACATTTAGTCTCTCTAAGTAACACNAGAGATCTCATATCAGACACCAGATTATTGTACCCAAAACTAACACCTCTCTCACAAACAAAAATATCTTTATTACCTGTAGATTTTGCTTTTTCAACGACATTGATCATTTCAAGTGGCGATAGAAATTGACCCTTTTTAATATTGACTGGCTTCATAGCTGATGAGACTTTTAGAATAAAATTTGTTTGTCTGCAAAGAAAAGCGGGAGTTTGAAGTATGTCAACGCAATCTGCAACTTCATTAATAGGTGTGTCTTCATGAACATCGGTCAGAACAGGTATTTTAAAATCAGTTTTAATTCTATCAAGTATTTTCAGTCCTTTTTCTATACCTATTCCTCTATTAGAATTAATNGAAGATCTGTTAGCTTTATCAAATGATGCTTTAAATATATACGAAATGGGCAAAGGATCAGTTATTTCGCACATGTGTTCAGCAATCTTGAGACATAAATCTTCAGATTCAATCGCGCATGGTCCTGAAATTAATGTCAAATTTTTTGTCTTTCCAATATTTATCATATAATTATTCTTATGTTTTATTTTTAATAGCTGCCTTAATAAANCCGTTAAATAACGGATGTCCGTTCACTGGGGAAGAAGTGAACTCTGGATGAAATTGACAACCAAGATACCAGGGGTGATTATTTAATTCAATAATTTCCATCAAATTATCCGAATGAGATNTTCCACTAAATATCATATTACTATTATCAAAAAAATCCAAAAAATTACTATTAACCTCATATCGATGACGGTGTCTCTCATTAATTACAAGAGAGTTATACATTTTAAATGCTAGAGAATTCTTAATAATGTCACATTTTTGAGATCCTAAGCGCATTGTCCCGCCTAGATTTTTTTTATCAACTAAAATATTTTTTCCAGATGAGTTTTTCCATTCCTCAACAAGCGCAATAACTGGATTTTTTGTTTTCAAATCAAACTCTGTACTATTTGCTTTTGTTAAGTTTATAACATTTCTTGCATACTCAATCACAGAGATTTGCATCCCTAGGCATATACCAAAATATGGAATATCATTTTTTCTCGCATACATAGCAGCAAGAATTTTTCCTTCTATACCTCTATTTCCAAAACCGCCAGGCACTAAAATACCATTAACCTTTTTAAGATTTTTAAGGTATGTTTTATTTATTTTTTCTGAATCAATATACTCAATATTTACTCTTGCCCCATTAATGATTCCAGCATGATAAAGAGCTTCGTTAAGTGATTTATAAGAATCCTCTAAATCAACATANTTCCCTATCATCGCAATTGTTGTAATCCTTTTACATCTATTAAGTTTTTTTCTGTAATCTGTCCACGGTTTTAAGTTTAATTTTTTATTTTTCAGCTTCAAACTCTTAGTAATATATGTGTCAATATTTTGTTTTTGCAATAATACCGGGATATCATATATTGTTTCAGCNTCTATAGCNGAAAAAACCGCCTCTTTTGATACGTTTGTAAATAATGCGAGTTTCTTTTTAATTCTGTNATCTATCTCATTCTTCCCACGNCACAAGAGAATGTCTGGTTGTATACCAATTGATCTTAATTCTTTCACAGAGTGTTGAGTAGGCTTAGTTTTAATCTCTTTCGTAACATCTATATAAGGTAATAGTGTTAAGTGCACAAAAAGCGACATGTCGCTACCTACTTCTAATGAGAATTGTCTAATAGCTTCAAGAAAAGGAAGTGACTCTATATCACCTACAGTNCCACCTACTTCAACAAATGCTATATCTGCACCTCTAGAACCTCTTTTTATTAATTTTTTTATCTCATCAGTAATNTGTGGTATAACTTGAACTGTGCTACCNAGATAATCGCCTCTTCTCTCTTTATTGATTACATTAGAGTAGACTCTNCCTGCCGTAACGTTACTGTCTTGTGACATCTCTATTCCAACAAATCGCTCATAATGTCCTAAATCTAAATCTGTTTCTGCACCATCTTTNGTTACAAATACCTCGCCATGCTGAATAGGACTCATCGTTCCTGGGTCAAGATTAATATATGGGTCAAGTTTTTGAAGAGATACCTTAAAACCACGAAGTTTGAATAAAGAACCAAGGGAGGCTGCGGCTATACCCTTGCCCAGGGAAGATACAACGCCGCCAGTGATAAAAACGTATCTTGTCATGTTTAACTACATAGATTATAGACGAAATAGTATGAAAAATATAGATATATTCACTTTTGCAGCTTGATTAATAACCAATCACGATTTTTTATAATCCTTACATTATTAAACTCAAATAAAGGATTCTTGTCATTAGTTGCATCAAAAAATTTTATAATTTCATGTATTTGTCTTAAATTTAAAATAGTTTGATTTAGCTGAAAAACCCAGTGATGAATTATGATTACTTGCGCCGAATAGCTTAGTTTTTTAATTTTAGAAATACATAGACTTTCAAAATTATTTTCACTACAACTCTCAAGAAGCATACNGGCTTGATCATTAAGAAATTGATTCTGAATTGAAAATATTGANGTATTATTNTGAATNCTTTTCTCTATTGAGGTCCATCGTTTTTTTATTAATGGNAACAAATTTTTTCTAATAAAGTTTCTATCATGTGTTTCGTCAACATTAGTTATATCTTCAATATATGATATGGAGTTTTTTTTAGAGTATGTAATAATATCCTCTTTTTTGATATTTAATAATGGTCTCAATAAAATTACATTATTTATAACTGTAATATTACTCATAGCAGACATGCCTTTGATAGATGATCCTCTAAACATTCTGATTAAGAAAGTCTCAATCTGGTCATCAAGATGATGAGCTAAAATAATAACTTCATCTTTCCTGCAATTTTTTGATAATTCATTATATCTAAGCTCTCGACACTTCTCTTCTAAATTACTCGTATCATCTAAAAAAACATTAAAATTATTATGGCGAATATTTTTTTGTCTCGCTATTGTCTCGCAGTGATCCTGATATTGATTCGAAAAATTATTTAAATTATGATTAATATGAATTGTTCGCAATGATATACCTAATTTATCTTTGATATTTAAAATACATTCAAGTAAAACAGAAGAATCTATACCACCACTATAAGCTAGGATAAGTTTACGGTACGGCAAATCACTAAAAAAATTTAAACAATGATTTTCTAGTAAATTATTTTTCAAACTCACCATATGATTGGATTTTATTATGTCTTTCAGATAATAATTGATCTACAGGATAATTATTTAATTCATCAATTATTGAGAGGATATTCATTTTCAACGAAGAACTAGTCGCTACTATATCTCGGTGAGCTCCACCTAGCGGTTCAGGAATAATTTTATCAATTAAATTAAATTTAAGAAGTTTTTTCGAAGTTATACACAATGCCTCAGCTGCATGTGAAGCTTTTTTTGAATCTTTCCAGAGTATTGACGCGCAACCTTCAGGACTAATAACAGAATATATACTATTCTGTAACATGCATAGTCTATCAGCTATACCGATTGCCAATGCTCCACCAGAGCCTCCTTCTCCAATTACAACAGATATAATAGGAACTTTTAAATTTGACATTACATATAAATTCTCGGCAATTGCTTGACTTTGATTTCTAGATTCTGCATCAATACCCGGGTAAGCTCCCGGAGTGTCGATAAAAGTTAAAATTGGTAAATTAAATTTTTCCGCCAACCTCATTACTCTTAATGCTTTTCTATAACCCTCTGGTTTAGACATTCCAAAATTACGTTTTACTTTCTCCTTAGCATCTCTACCTTTTTGATGTCCTATCAGTACAAACTTATAATTATCTATAGTTGCAAGACCAGTGACAATAGCTGAATCATCTCCAAACATTCTATCTCCATGAAGCTCAGTAAAATTATCAAAAATATTCGGAATATAATCTAATGTATGAGGTCTAAGTGGGTGTCTTGCTACTTGTGAAATCTGCCAGTCCGATAAATTATTGAATATTTTACTAATTAAATTATCGCGTTCTATTTGTAATTTATCGAGAGTCTTGTCACTTTTGGCTGTTTTCTCAGGATCATCATGAATTTTTTTGATCTTAGCTTCAAGTTCTAAGATNGGTTGTTCAAAATCAAGATAATTTGGATCATATTCATTCATTCTTAATAATTATAAACTAATAGGCTGAAATCACTAATGATATTTCACGATAATATTTTCACTTCCAAGTAAATCACCTAAATTATCNATAATGNCTGTAGTTGGATTTATATGCCATTCATTATTTAGTTTCATTGGAACAACATGATTATTGCTNACACATTTAATTATTACAGGACATTTGCCATTTTTATGAGGTTCAAGGATTGATGATAATTTCTCTAATGTATCATCATTTGTTTTGCTTTCTCTAATTAACAACTCTATACCTTTTGAATATCGTGTACGAGTTTTTTCTAAATCCATAATTGAAGAAGCTTTCATATTGAGTGAACCACTATAATCATCGAATGATAATTGACCGGTTATAAAATATAATTGATTATCAATGATAGTTTCTTGATTAGTCTCTATCGATTCAGTATACAAGATTATTTCAATTCGTGATGATGAGTCATCTACAGTTAAAATTTTGATATACTTATCTTTACCAATCTTCTGAAGTCGTTGTTTAGTAATTACTCCACATAAAATTATGTTATCTGTTGGAATTAAGGATTGAGTCTGAAAGTCTGATATATATGAAAGAATTGGCTTTATTGACATAGATGATATTTCAGCTTTATATTCATTGATTGGATGTCCGCTTAAGTGCAAACCTATTACCCTCTTTTCATCAGATAGACTTTGTAATCTCTGCTCTCTTGTTTCAATTATTTGATAATCATTTAGATTAATAAGTGACTCTATATCATCGGCAGATGATTCTGATGAGAATAAATCTTTTTGTCCAAGTTGTTTATTATTTTGTTTATTGTTTCCGTAAGAGATTGCTTTATTTAAAAGCTCTTTTAGCACATATCGACTACAATCAAAATCATCGAATGCACCAGAGTATATTAAAGCATCCATAGTGCCGATGTTAATGATATGATGTGAAACCCTCTCGCAAAAATCGAAAATATTTTTATAATTACCATTTTTTGATCTTTCCTGAATAATATGTTCTGCTGCATTATAACCGACGCCTTTTATTGCTCCCAATCCAAAAATAATCTCGGTATCACTTAAAGAGACGAAAGAATATTCAGAATTATTTATAGAAGGTTGAATTATTTTTATCCCATGTTCGGAACTAGAATCTGTGAGTGATAATATCTTATCTGTATTATCCATATCTGAGGATAATGCAGAAGCTAAAAATATTGATGGATAATAAGTTTTTAGGAATGCAGTTTGATACGAGATATATGCATATGCTACAGAATGTGATTTATTAAAACCATATCCTGCAAACTTCTCCATTTTTGAAAATATAGACTCAGCGATATTTAAATTTATTTTATTACTTTTTGCCCCATCGATAAATTTTTTTCTCTGTGTCTCCATTTCTTTTTTCTTCTTCTTGCCCATTGCTCTTCTAAGTATATCTGCTTCACCAAGAGTATAGTTTGCAAGTGTTTTTGCTATTTCCATTACTTGTTCTTGGTATAAGATAAGACCATAAGTACTTGAAAGTATAGGTTCTAAATGAGGGTGCTCATAAACAATCTTTTTGCCATGCTTATTTTCAATAAAATCATCAACCATATTTGTACCGAGTGGACCCGGTCTATAGAGGGCTACTAATGCAACAATATCATCAAAACAATCTGGCTTTAATTGCCCCATATATCTTTTCATTCCTGGTGATTCTAGTTGAAAAACTCCTGTTGTAAGTTTATTTTGCATAAGTTTAAAAACATTTTTATCAGTCATACTTATTGTTTCTAAATTAACTATATCTCCTTTAATATTTTTTATATCCTCAATTGCTTTTTTTATAATACTTAGTGTTCTTAAACCTAAAATATCAAACTTTACTAAACCAAGTTTCTCTATATCATCTTTATCAAATTGCGTCACTAATTCATTGCTCTCCTCAATTCTATATAGTGGAACAAATTTATCGATAACATCTGGAGAAATAACAATACCAGCAGCATGTTTACCTGGATTTCTAGGTAAACCCTCAAGTTTTTTAGAGAGATCGATGAGGGTTTTGACCTCTTCTTTTGACTCATATTCCTTTTTTAACTCTTTGTTTTGTTTGATTGCCTCATCGATAGTTATATCTACAGAAAAAGGAATCATTTTAGCAATTCTATCAACATACAAATATGGTAAGCCTATTACTCTTCCAACATCTCTTATTGCTTGTTTTGCCATCAATGTTCCATAAGTAATAATTTGAGAAACTTTGTTAGCTCCATACAAATCAGTAATATGATCAATAATTTTTTGTCGGTTATTTTTACAGAAATCTATATCAAAATCCGGCAGTGATACTCTCTCGATATTAAGAAATCTCTCAAAAAGTAAATTATGCTTTATGGGATCGATAGAGGTTATTCCGAGCGCATATGCTATAAGGGAACCGGCACCTGAGCCACGTCCTGGGCCAACCGGGATATCATTATCTTTCGCCCAAGAGATGAACTCATGGACAATTAAAAAATAACTGACATAGTCCATTTTTGTNATCACATTTGTTTCTGTCTCAAGTCTCTCCNTATATTTAAGTTTATCGNTATCAGATACAGAAGATAAAATCTTATTCATACCTTGTTCAACTTTATGAGTAAAATAAGTATCAACATTAAAATTTTTAGGCGGACTATATATAGGAAGATAATCAGTATTATTGACAGGTATGTGAGTATTACATCTCATTATTATCTCAGATACATTTTCNAAGGCATCAGGAAAGTCATCAAATAGCAGATTCATNTCATCATAAGATTTTAAATATTGCTCTTCCGTATAGTCTTGNTGATCGCNCCTCTCTTCGAGTTTAATTTTTTTATTGATACATACTTTGACTTCATGAGTTCGAAAATCATCTTTTTCGATAAATCTTACTGCATTAGTTGCTACAAGAGGCACTTCAAATTTTTCAGCAAGNTCAACACATTTTGATTTATAATTATACTCATCAGTAAATGAAAGATTCTGAATTTCTATATATAAATTATCATTAAAGATACTCTTTAAATTCTCAATATGAGGATAAATAGAAGATAGATTCGCTTGTAGCAAATTTCTTCCTATAATCCCTTCTCTTCCTCCAGAAAGNATAATTANATGCTCGCTAAATTTTGATAGTTTCTTNATTGAGGTTGTAGNAAGAGTATTATCTGAATTTACATGAGNATCTGATAATATTTTTATCATATTTTTATATCCGTCATAGTTTTTACACAACAATGTAATATAAGGATTTTGATATTTGTTGCTAAACTCTATCAAAGGAATCTGACAACCCAAAATAGGCTTAATTTTATTCTCTATCGATTTTTGATAAAATTTCACTAAGTTAAATATATTAGTAAAATCTGTCAACGCTAAAGTGGACATTTTTTGTGATTTTGCTCTCTTGATAAGACTGTTGAGGTTTATTGTGCTATCTACTAGTGAATATGATGATCTGAGATTAAGATGAGTAAATAACTTTTTCATACTTATTTATAACTCGCAAACTGGTTTAAAGCTGAATCTGTGAAAGATAGAAGGACCAAGAAGCTCAAGTGCCAGCACATGCTCTTTGGTTGCATAGCCTTTATGTTTAGAGAACCCATAGCCAAAAGCTATTCTATCTAGATAAGCCATATAATTATCTCTTAAAACTTTAGCTATTATACTTGCGGCAGAAATTTCTGGTATTTTCTCATCTCCTTTAATTATAGTTGAAGTCTCTATATCAACATGCGGAGCAAATAACCCATCAATTAAAACCTCAGAAGGCTTAATTGATAGATTCATAATAGCCCTTTTCATAGCTAACAACGATGCATTATGAATATTGAGGTCGTCAACTATATAATTAGAGCATACTCCAATNCCNATGGATAATGAATTATTTAGAATATAATCAGCTATTAATATACGTTTTCTCTCTGACAACTTCTTTGAATCCTTTAGTATATTGCGATCAATCTCTTTTTTGAGGATTACAGCAGCAGAGACTACAGGACCTGCCAAACATCCTCTGCCTACTTCATCTACGCCTGCATAAATTTGGCTTGTCATAAATACGGCACTCTATATAATTATTATATATTCAATATAGCAAAAAAAACNAAAATTTACTTATATGAAAAAACAAAAAATCAGGATAGGAGTCATAGGNATAGGGTATTTAGGTAAATTTCACTTAGAAAAATTTCAAAAGAATAAAGACTGTCAATTAGTGTGGTTGATTGATAAAAATATTANAAATCTTAAAAANTATAAAGATAAATATAATGTAAGCACAAACTATAAAGAAATCGTTAATGATGTAGATGCAGTCTCAATAGTCACTCCAACAGTAAATCATTATGAAATTGCACGTTATTTTATTGAGAAAAATAAACATGTATTAATTGAGAAACCAATGACGCAGACAGTGAGTGAAGCAAAAAAATTGATAAATCTAGCAAAAAAACATAAAAAGACCATACAGATAGGTCATTTAGAACGGTTCAATCCGGTAATCAGAAAAGTCTCAAGTTTGATAAAAAATCCACTTTTTATAGAAGTTCATAGATTAGCACAATTCAATCCCAGGTCGACTGATGTAAATGTTNTATATGATCTTATGATTCATGATATAGACATTACTACTTCTCTTGTTCCTAGTAAAATAAAAAAGATATCCTCATTTGGGAAAAGCATCATCACCAATAAAATTGATATTGCTAATGCAAGACTTGAGTTTTTTAATGGAACTATTGCGAATCTAACAGCAAGTAGAATTAGTCAAAAAAGCGAGAGAAAAATAAGAATTTTTGAGAAAGACAAGTATTTGTCATTAGATTTTCTTCAACCAAAGTTAAAAATAGTTGAGAAAGTTAAAAAAAAATCTAGCAAATTATTCAAGACATTAGAGTATAATTATAAAAAAACTGATGCATTAAATGATGAAATTATAGATTTTATCAATTCGATAAGAATGAATAAAAAACCGTTGGTTGATGGGATTCAAGGTATGGAAGCCTTAAAACTTGCTGCTGCTATATCAAAAAAATTATGAAATCTATTAAAATATTTGATTTACAAAAACAATACAGTGTAATCTCGAAGGATATTAAAAAAGATATTAATAAAGTTCTTAAGTCTGGACAATACATACTTGGGAAAAATGTTAAGTCGCTTGAGAATAAAATAGCCAAGTTCCTTGGTATAAATTATGCAATCAGTTGTAACTCTGGGACAGATGCTCTAATACTAAGTTTAAAAGCTCAAGGAATTAGTGAAGGTGATGAAGTAATAACTACTCCTTTTACATATTTCGCTACTATAGAAGCCATAATTCATGTTGGTGCTAAACCTATATTTATTGATATCAATCCGCATACGTATAATATAAATCATAAAAAAATTGAAAATGTTATAACTCGAAAAACTAGAGCTTTACTGATAGTACATCTATTTGGTCAATCATGTAATATGACAGAAATTAAAAAAATATGTAAAAAAAATAAACTGAAATTAATAGAGGATTGTGCTCAATCATTTGGAGCAAAATTTAATAATAAACAAACAGGAACGTTTGGTGATTTTGGTTGTTTCAGCTTTTTTCCAACTAAAAATCTTGGATGTTATGGAGATGGAGGTATCATCACAACAAATAGTAGTCAATACGCAAAAAAATTACAAATGCTTAGAAATCATGGAGGATTAGAGAGAAATAAACATATATACGTTGGATACAACTCTCGATTAGATGAAATACAAGCAGCTATACTGCTTGTAAAGCTTAAATATATAAAAAAATATATTAATCAAAGAAGGGCTTTAGCTAAAGTATATTCAGATACCATATATAATAATAAGATAATGATTCCATTCCAGCAGAAAAAAGCATTTCATACATATAACCAATATACAATTAGAACTAAAAATCGAAACAAGTTGATTAAGCATTTGAATAATCATCGGATTCCATGCTCTATATATTATCCTCAGCCGATGTATAAAATCAGCGCTATTAAAAATAATTATAAGAAATTAAATTTGAAATGCTGTGAGGTAGTCTCAAATGAATGCCTATCTTTACCAATATATCCTGANATGGATATTAGAGATGCGGAATACATATCAAATATTTTGAATTCTTTTAAATGAAAAAAAATATTTTCATAATAGCTGGAGAATCATCAGGAGATCAACACGCAGCAAGATATGTGAGAGAACATAAAAAAATTAATCCTAATCTTATTTTTAGAGGTGTTGGTCAAAATGAATTAAAAAAGGAAGATGTTGAAATANTTTTTGACTCTGAAGAAATTTCAGTTGTTGGAATTATTGAGGTAATTTCAAAATATTTTACTATCAAGAAAGCTATGAAAATAGTGAAGGATAATCTAAAAAATAATAAACCAGATTTAATNGTTTTAGTTGATTATGTTGAGTTTAACCTTAAAATTGCAGAATATGCAAAACAACTTAATATTCCAGTATTATTTTATATTGCGCCGCAAGTATGGGCTTGGAGAAAAAAAAGAATAACTAAAATATCTAGAGTGGTAGATCATTTAGCAGTTGTTTTACCTTTCGAAAAAAAAATCTTTGATGCACATATGAAGAACGTTCACTATGTAGGACATCCGTTACTAGAAAATAAAGATCTTGTTCTATCAAACATCGATTATAATGAAAAAAAATTTGATATTGGAATATTTCCAGGGAGTAGGGAATCTGAAATTAAGAATAATCTTTTTACAATGCTTGATTGTATAAAACAAAGCAAGAACACAATTGACAAGTATAAGAATATTAAGATTTTTTATTCTAATGAAACTTGTAAAAAAATAATTATGAATATGTTGCCAGATCAGTTTCATAGTATGCTTTGCTCTGGGAAAGATTTAAATTCTGTAAAACAATGTAAAAAAGCAATTACGGCGTCGGGAACAGTAACATTAGAACTTACATTAATGGGCATACCCATGATAATAGTCTATAGATTATCGCCAATAACATACATGTTGATGAGAAAANTAGTNAAGATAAAGTATATTGGTCTAGTNAATCTTATACTTGGTGAAAATCTNGGAANGCATCAAGTAGTTAAAGAATTTATTCAACCGGATTATAACGATCAAATTGACATAATGGTTGAAATAGAAAAAATTGATCATGACGAACAATATAGAGAGGAAATGGAGATTAATTTTTCAAAAATCAGNGCAAAACTAAAAAGTGGCGCATCATCAAATTTGGCAATATTAGTAGAAGAGATACTATCTAGTGACTCCTCTTGAACTATTTCTTAAAAAGTCAAAAAAATACTTTGTCTCATTGTAATTAAAATTATAATTATTGTATATAATAGTAGCCTCTTCTCTAGTTTTTTTTGACTTTATAAATAATTTGAAAGTTTTTTCAAGCGCTACAATGAGATCACTATCAAAGCCTTTTCTCTTTANACCTTCAGTATTAATTTTGTAAGCTTTAGCGTGATTTCCAGCTATTAGTGTATAAGGAGTTACGTCTCTAGAGATAACTGTACCCAATCCACTGAATGCATAATCACCAATATTACAAAATTGATGAACAAGTGTAAATCCACCCAAAGATACATAATCACCAACTATCACATGTCCGGCTAAAGAAGCTGCATTTGAGAAAATACAATGATCTTTTATCACGCAATCATGGGCAACATGAGTATAAGCCATGAACAAATTATTCGACCCTATTTGAGTTTTATTAATACCCTCTTTNGTTCCTCGATTTAAAGTACAATACTCTCTAAATATATTATTATTNCCAATGATTAATAGAGAGTCTTCGCCCTTAAACTTAAGATCTTGTGGTTGCTCTCCAATAGATGAGAATTGATAAAAATGATTNCCATTACCTATTACCACATTTTTTTTTATAACAACATGACTCTCAAGAATTGTATTCGGTCCTATAGTTACATTTTCATCAATTATACAATAAGGGCCAACTGAAACTGATGAATCTATATCAGCTTTGTCACTTACTATTGCTGTTTCATGTATCATTTTTGTCTCGAATAGCACCTAATAGTTCTGCAGAACAAACAATAATATCGTCGACTTTACAACTCGCATCAAATTTATAAACATCTTTTTTACTTTGAATTAAATTCACATCAATGATCATAATATCACCAGGAAATACAGGTTTTTTAAAACGAGCTTTATCAATGCCTACAAAATAGTATAGTAAGTTCTCTCTGTCACGATTGTTACTCTTAAAATCTAATAGTGCTGTAGCTTGAGCCATAGCTTCAAGAATAAGAACACCAGGAAAGACAGGATAATCTGGAAAATGACCTTGAAAACATGGCTCATTATTCGAAACATTCTTTTGAGCTCTCAGAGAATCATGTTTTTTAAAATCTAGAATTTTATCAATTAACAAAAAAGGGTATCTATGCGGAAGGTAGTTTCTTATATCATTATTACTCATTATTTTTTTCCTCAATATTAATTTTTTTTACAATTTGATCAAGATTTTTAAATCTAGCTTGATTTTTTCTCCATATACTTGCTTTTTGAACCGTAGTTCCTGAAGCATAACTTCCTGCTTCGCTAATACTTCTAGTAACCATTGTCATTCCATTAATATGAACATCATCACAAATTTGAATATGTCCATTGATACCAGAACCTCCTCCAATAGTACAATTTTTTCCAATTGTTGTGCTACCCGCAATTCCTACACAGGCAGCTATTGCAGTATTTTCGTCAATCTCGACATTATGAGCAATTTGAACCTGATTATCTATTTTAACATTCCTACGAATAATAGTGCTATCAATAGCACCTCTATCAATAGTTGAGTTTGCACCAATCTCTACATTNTCCTCAATTATTACATCACCAATTTGGGGAACTTTAAACCAAAAATTGCTCTCATCTTTTACCAGGCCAAATCCATCAGAACCAATGACACAGCCACTTTGAATTATGACATTATTTCCTATTTTGCAATTATCATATATGGATACATTAGGATAAATTATACAATTATCACCAATCTCAACTGAAGATCCAATTGAAACGTTTGGATATATAGTTGTTGAAGATGGATATTTTAATTTACCAGAAGACGGTGTAAAAAACTCAATTTTATTGTTATCAATATAATCAGACAAGAATCTAGAGAAAACAAACAAGGGATTATCACATATAATACGAGCATTTTTAGTATTCAAAGAAATATCCTTAGCTATAAGTATTGCGCAGTCAATATTTGAATCTAATTTGGCAAGATGTCTTTTATCAGATATATAAACTAATGAGTGATTCTCTATCTTATTAATACTGGAGATAGAATTAAATTTATAATCAATATTGGAACTTAAACTACAATGATATAAATCCGCAATTTCCTTTATACTATATTCTCTATTAAGCTTCATTATTGAAGTTTAGAAATTATATCTTCAGTAATATTTATATATTTTTTTGCGTACAGTGTAGTACCATCAGCTCTTAAAATGATATCAAAATCATTAGATTCTGCATATTCCGTAATTGCATCATTAACGATTTTCTCAATTTTGCTAAATTCAGATCTTTGAGTCTGCTCCAAATCAACTTGTAATTTTTCTTGGCCTGTTCTAAATTTTGTCTCTATATTTTGAATTTTCTCTACCAATGATTTCTTTTCTGAGTCAGACATAACTGCTTCATTTTTGAGATANTTATCATTAAGTGTATTCCACTCTTTTTCTAGCGTCTTTAAATTACGAGCACGAGGATCAAACTGTTTTTTTATCTTCTCTCTAGCTTCGGTGTACATAGGTACTTCGTTAAGCAGTCTACCTAGATTAACAATACCTACTTTCATTTCAGCATAGGAGTATGTTGGGATAAATACCAAAACACATAATAATACCGATAGCAATGATTTATATAATTTCATATTTAAAAATTACCTCCTAATCTAAATATGACTGCCTGAAAATCGTCTCCCTCTTTCTCACGAAGTGCATTTGCAATACCCACAGATACACCTCCTACAGGTGTCATAACATTGAATTGTACACCATAGCTAGCTCTTAACTCATTGTAGTCGAAATCATTCATTTTCTCAAACACTTGACCAACATCAAAGAAAAGTGATGTTCTGATATTTCTTGTATCTTCAGCAAGTATAGGTGGCGGTGGAAATAACCAATCAAATTGTAAAACGGTGAGAAAATCTCCACCTACTGCATCACATTTTATAAATTTACCTGGAACCTGTATTGCCGCACATGTGTTAGCCCCTCTTGGTGCATTATAAGTTAGCGGACCTAGACTAGATGCTTTAAAACCGCGTACGGTTCTATTGCCTCCAGCAAAATATTTTGCATAAAATGGCATTGATGTGGCACTTCCCAATCCTGCGCCAACTCCTACAATAGTTTTAGTTTGAAAAACTGTATTCCAATCAAAACCAAAAATATCAACTACATATGGCACATTAAATTCCGTATCATATTTTGCAGTTACATACGATGCACCCTCAGCTGCAAGATACAAATTACTTGAAAATCTATTTAGTATTCCTGTTTCGGCAAATCTTGTTCTGTTTCTAGTATCTGAAATATACTCTGCTTTTAACATAACTCCTAATGAATCAGAACCATGATCATCTAAATGATGAGTAACTATGATCGGTGAACCTGATGTAGTTGTAAATTGTGTGAGACTCACATCATATCCAAGGCCAAATGATTCTGTTTCTGACAACGGTGTATTATACATTACACCTCCTGCAAAAGTATCAGACAAATATGAAGCAGTAGATGTGCTACTCACATCAGTTTGACTTATAATTACATTCGTAGTCCTACTCACCCCATCCATAGTGTAATATGGATCTGTCAGATATAATTGTAGGGAGGTTTGTACATTACTTCTAGAAGCTTTTACAGCAATATTATTTCCACCACCTAAAAAATTATCTTGTTTTAAATCAATGTCAAAGACAGCTCCATCGGTATCAGACCAACCAGCACTAACACGGAATTCACCAGCTTTTCTCTCAGTAATCTTGAAAGTGATGTCGATTTCATCCGAACTATCAGGGACCCTTGTTTTGACAACTTCAACATTATCAACAAACTTTAGACGCTGTAATCTTATCTTTGATCGATCAATTGCAGACTGTTTGTGAATAGCAGACTCCATTTGCCTAATTTCTCTTCTATATACCTCATCNTTAGTACTATCATTTCCAGAAATTGTAATTCTTCTTACTTTACTTCTATTACCAGGAGTAACTCTAAATTCAACATCAACAATCCTTGTCTCATCATCTATGATTGGGGCAGAAATGATTTCAGGGAATGCATAACCCTTTTCACCAAACATATTTTTCATCAATTCTTCAGCCTGCTGAATTTGTCTTCTAGAGAAAGTTTGTTTTGGTAAGAGAATTTGAGATACATATTTTTTTACTTCTGTAGACTCTAATATCGTATTACCATAGAGTTTTATGTCACCAAATTCGTATTTTTCACCTTCCTCTACATTTATAGTAATAATGATATCTTTATTATTATTAGACAAATTAACTTGATTAGACAAAATCCTAAAACGAATATAGCCTCTGTTAAAATAATAGTCTTCTATTTTACCTATATCAGTTTTTAAAGTTGAGTTTGAATAGACATCTTTGTCAGACCAAAACATGAAAAAATATTTTGTACCTGAATTCATTAAACTTTTAAGTTTTTTNGTAGAAAAAGCAGAGTTTCCAATAATATTAATTTCTTTTATGCGACTAGCTTCTCCTTCATTAATTTGAAGATTAATTGATACACGGTTTCTCTCTAGCGTATTAATCTTAGTTTGAATTTTCGCATTATATCTTCCTCTGTCAAAATATAATCTGACAAGTTCTTGTTCTACTTTATCAAAGATATTTCTATCAAATGGCCTTGATCTTGTTATACCAACATTCTCTAATGCATTAAGTATATCCTCATCTTCAATTATATTATTATCTTCAATTACAATATCCGAAATAATAGGCCTCTCTTGCAGTTTTATTACAAGGTCATTAAAATTCAGTACTACTTCAATATCATCAAAATATCCAGTTTCATATAGTTTTTTAATAATATTCTGAATATTTTCCTGCTGAATAATATCTCCCTCATTTATTTCTGCATAATTTAATACAGTTGCATTAGATACTCGATTATTACCTTGAATAATAATGTTGGATATTTTTATATCTTCAGCATTGATATCACATGATATTATAAGAAAAAATATAAAAAAATATCTCTTAAAAAACTCTGTCACTTAAATATTCTCAAAAAATCATTATAGAAAGCTAATATCATCACTCCAAAAAGAATGATAATGCCAATTTGTTGTGCAATTAATTGAATTTTAAGAGATACCGGCTTACCTGATATCATCTCGAATGTGTAGTATACTAGATGTCCGCCATCAAGAAGTGGGATTGGCAATAGATTCAATACACCAAGACTTATGCTTAAAATCGCCATTAAATACACAAAATAAACTAATCCCATCGAGAGAGATTTACCTGAAAATTCAGCTATACTTAGCGGTCCACTCAAATTATTTACATTAGCTTGACCTGTAAATAGTTTCATAATCATCTTTAAAGTCAAGACAGTGTAATCGATAGTCAAAGCAACTGATTTATTAATAGAATCTATGAAATTGTATTTTACATTCACTTTATACATATCAAGATTTTTCCTAGTGGGTGATATTCCTGCAAACCCAATTTTCTTACCATTAATATCTTTAAGTGATGGGACTAAAATTAAATCAATTCTTTCATCATTTCTGAGGATACCCACTTGAAGAATATTCCCAGGATTATTATGAATAATCTGGACGTACTCGTTCCAAGTTCTAACAGGAGAATCATCAATTGATATTATTTCGTCATCAATTTGAAAACCTGCCAATGATGCAGGAGAATTATTCTGCACATAAGATATCGTAGTAGAAAGTTCAGGATTCATTTGGACAATTCCTATATTTTTAATGACATCACCATCTTTTTTTAGAATATCCTCATTTACCTTGACTGATAAGATTTTTCGTTCACCAGTATTAGATCTGACAAGAAAATCTATTTTTTTATCTCCTTCTACTACAGCATTAAGAACTTCAACTCTTACATCTTGCCAACGTTTAGTTTCAATATTATTTACTTCTGTAATTTCAACAATTGAATTATTATCAAAAATAGGATCCTTTAAATCACCAAATGAACCGACCAAAGGTTTCAGTCCATTCATACCATTCATATGAACAAAAATAAAAAATAAAAAAGCCAATATTAGATTAAAGACCGGTCCAGCAGCTACAATTAGAAATCTTTTCCAAACTTTCTGTTTATCGAAACAGAACTCTTTGTCAAAAAATTCATTTTTTTTATCAATTTTCTCTAGTTCATCTGACTCCAGCATCTTTACATATCCGCCGAGTGGTATTAATCCTATTGAGTATTCTGTGTTGCTACTTCTAGGTTGATATTTGTAAATAGATTTACCAAAGCCAATTGAGAAATTTAGAACAGTAACATTGAATAGTCTAGCAGTGATAAAATGTCCATACTCATGGAAAGTAACAAGTATTCCAATTGCAATAAAAAAACCTATAATACTCTGAATTATTTCCATTTTGTCTTTATTAGTTGTTCAGTCAAATTCCTGGTTTCGATGTCATACTTGAGAATATCAGATATATTTGAGATATTCCTTATTTTAGACTGTTTTAAAATATACTTAATTATAACTGGTATNTCAGTAAATTTGATCTTATTTTGAAGAAAATATTCAACAGCTACTTCATTAGCTGCATTTATTATAGTAGTGGCATTTTTACCAATCTTTAATGCNTCAATACACAAATCATAGCATGGATACTCGCTTTTTTTAATTTTTCGAAGTTCGTATGTACCATTCAAGTTGTTCATTTTCTTGGATAATCTCTGTCTATTAGGCCAATTAAGTGCGTAACTAATTGGAATCTTCATATCATGATAGCTTATATGTGAGAGAGTTGAGCCATCATAAAAAGTAATAAGTGCGTGGATGAGACTTTGGGGATGGATATAAACATTAATTTTATCTGGATTGATATTGAAAAGAAGGGATGCCTCAATAACTTCTAAACCCTTGTTCATCATAGTAGCAGAATCAATAGAAATTTTTTTACCCATTTTCCAATTAGGATGCTTAATAGCCTGATTAGGCGTTACTTGAGATAACATTTTGTTATTATATCCAAGAAAAGGTCCTCCAGAGGCAGTTAATGAGATACTATCAATATTTTGTGGTAAGCTTTTTTTGCCATGGATATAGTTTAGACCAAATATACTTATTAATTGCAAAAGGGCATTATGTTCACTGTCAATTGGTATGATTAAAGATTTAGTTTTTCTTGCCTCGCGTAAAAGTAAATCACCTGACATAATGAGAGCTTCTTTATTAGCTAATAAAACTTTTTTACCTGCTTTGACTGCGCTATACGTAGGTTCTAATGCTGCTGCACCTGATATAGCTGAAACTAAACATTTTCCCTTTTTAAAAGATGCTAGTCTACATAATCCCTCTTTCCCATGGAGGATTTTTAACTTTTTTGAATAATCTCCACAAAGAGATTTAATTTTTTGAATATCAGATTTTTTTTCAACAACCACATAACTAGGCTTATATTTACAAATTTGTTTTGCTAATAATTTTAGGCTTGATTTAGCGGTAAGTCCAAAAATTTTATAATTCGATTCCGAGGAATCTATTACTTTTAGAGTATTCCTGCCAATTGTTCCAGTAGATCCTAATATAATTATATCCATTTTTTATAAAAACATCCAAAACTTATAAATAAAAACTGTAGGCAAGTAACTATCTAGTCTATCTAATAGACCACCATGGCCCGGTAAGAAATTCCCTGAATCTTTAACAGAAAATGCTCTTTTATAAGAGCTTACTGCTAAATCACCTACTGTACAAAATATACAACATAATGTCACGAAGACTAAATCTAATATGAAAAATGGATAAGATAGTATTACGATAAAATATATATAAAATATCGCTGTTGGAATGACTATTGACGCTATAAAACCTTCAGTAGTTTTGTTGGGGCTTATAGTTTCGATAAGTTTAGTTCTGCCAAATTTTTTTCCAATAAGATAGCCTGAGATATCAGATAATGATATCAATATAATTATAAATAAAAAATGATAGGCAGTAACGGAATCCAGATTATCAGAAGATAAAGATAATTCAAAATATAGTTTATTATCCAAATTATTCAAACTAATGACGCATAACCAAGATGTTAAAAATATAAATAACCCGATGCTAAGATAGTTACGAAGCATTAGATTCAATAAAAGCTTATAATTTTTCAACAAAATTAATATGATTATCCAGAAAATAATGGATAGATAAAATATAAATATCAAAAGTTCAGGAGTAATATAGATGTATAAGATGAGCATGCTGAATGTTAAAAATAGAAGATATAAAATTTTTCTAATATTTGTAATATCGGTCATCGATAACCATTCATAAAATGCATATACAAACAACAAAGATAAAATGCAGTAAAAAATATAGGTATTTGTATAAAATAATAATAAATAGACAAAAAAGATTAGTGCTGTACCGGTAAGAAAACGCTCAAACATTACTCTTATAATCATCAATATTGACTAACCCACCAAACTTTCTTGTGGTATTTAGAAAATATTTTATAGCTTTATCAAATTCTACTTCATTAAAATTTGGCCAAAGACAATCAGTAAAATATAATTCTGTGTAAGCATGTTGCCAAAGCATAAAATTACTCAAACGATGATCTCCCCCTGTTCGAATAAGTAAGTCTGGGGGATTATTTGAGAGAGTTAGATAATCGTCTATATCTTTTTCTGTTATAGGATAATTTATGTTATGACCCTTTTCTCTAATAAGGGAGTTTACAGCATTGGCAATATCCCATTTTCCGCCATAATTAACGGCAAAGTTCAAATTTAGACCAGTATTATTTTGTGTTAAAGTAATTAATTTATGAATTTTTTCTCGCAGGGTTGAATTAAATCTTTCAATGTCACCAATAAATTCTACTTTAATATTATTTTTATTTAACTCATGCATATACTTTGTTATCGACTCATTAAAAAGACTCATTAGAATTGTGATTTCATCATTCGGTCTGTTCCAATTCTCACTACTGAATGCGAATAACGTTAAAGTGTCAATCTGCCTTACTAATGCAGCATCAATAATTGTTTGGACGGATTTTATTCCTGCTCTGTGCCCAAGAGACCTCACTAATCCCCTCTCTACAGCCCATCTTCCATTACCATCCATGATTATTGATATATGGTTGATTTTTTTATTCATTAAACTTCGCTAATTTCTTTTGTTTTTTCATCAATAATAGTATCAGATTTTTTTATATAATCATCAGTTATATCTTGAACTTCTATCATATAGTCTCTCTCAAAATCTTTAGAAATTTTTTTATCCTTTTCAAGATTTGATATTAATGTGTTAGTATTTCTTCTTATATTTCTTAGAGCAACTTTAGTATTTTCTGACTCTTTCTTTAAAATTTTTATGAGATCATTTCTCCTCTCTTCGGTTAGAGGAGGTATTTTTATATGTATATTAGTTCCTGATACAGCTGGCGATAAACCAAGGTTAGATTCCATTATTGCTTTTTCAATTGGTGCTATAGCAGACTTGTCCCACACATTAAGGGTTAATGTCGAAGCATCTGAAACTGAAATATTTGCTAGTTGTTTAATTGGTGTTTTTGTATCAAAATAATCTGCTTCGATATCATCTAGCAGACTTGGATTAGGACGACCTGCTCTAATCTTTGCGATATTTCTTACAAGAGTGTCCAATGCTTTAGACATTGTATTCTCTAAATCTTTTTTGATATCATCTATCATTACAATATTTTAGCATCACAACAGAATAATAAAATAAGAAAATAGGCTCGGTATTACTTAAGATTATTTAATTTGACTATATACTTCTTCGGCAAAATCATCAGATTTTTTCTCGATACCTTCACCAAGCTGATATCTAGTATAATCGATGATTTTGTTGTTCTTCAGAATCTTTTTTAAAGTTAAAGAGCCATCTTTTATATATGGTTGGTTTATCAGTGTGTTCTCTGTTATAAACTTTTTAATCTTCCCTTCCAAAATATTTCTTTTTATATCATCTTTCTTATCAATTTTATCTAATTCAGCTTTATATATATCCTTTTCATTATCTAATATAGCTTGATCAATACTTGATTCATCTAGTGCTAACGGATTAGATGCAACAATTTGCATACATATATCTTTAGCAATATCAGGATCCTCGCTCTCGAGCACAACAAATGCACCTATTTTTCCATTATGAGTATAACCAGATATATAAACATCTCTATTATCAATTACTTTAAAACGTCTTATAATTATATTTTCACCAAGCTTAGTAATAATATTATTTCTGATATCTTCGAGTTTATCAAAAACCTCTTTATCTTTTTCAAGTTCAGAAATATTTTTATAGTTTGTCTCAAGTATTATTTGACACACATCGTCTACATAATTCTTAAAATCATCACTTCTTGCCACAAANTCAGTTTCNGAATTAACTTCAATCAGTAATGCTTTTTCTGAATTAGAAATATAATTTACTAATCCGTCAGCTGCTATTCTNGATGATTTTTTATCAGCTTTAACACCGCCTTCTGANCTCATTAATTTTACTGCTNCATCAAGATCATTATTTGACTTATCAAGATATTTTTTACAGTCCATCATCCCTGCGCCTGTAATATCACGAAGTTTTTTTAGTAAATCTAAGTTTGACATTTAGTCTTCGTCCTGAACATGAGCTTTAAGCTCATCATCTGTATTTTTCTTGTTTTTTTCTACATCTATTACTTGTTTTTTTCTTAGTGATTTTGTTTTAGGTGATTTATCTGAATGAATTTTTGAATCTTTCGTGTCCTTTTTTACTCTATTATTTTTAATTATTTTTGTAACTTCAGTTAAGAAAAGATTAATCGATGACATAGAATCATCATTGCCTGGTATCATATAATCTACTCCATCAAAAGAGTTGTTGCTGTCAACAATTGCTATAACTGGGATATTGAGCTTATTTGCTTCTTGAATCGCAATCCTCTCATAGCCTGTATCTATTATAAAAAGAGCATCTGGTACTTTTGTCAATTTTTTAATACCTGATAAATTCTTATCTAATTTTGAGATTTGTTTTTTTACGACTAATGCTTCTTTTTTAGTCATTGAATCCCCTGAAATGTTCGAATTAATATCTGAATTAAGGTTTTCTAACTTTTCAATAGATTTCTTTACAGTATTGAAATTCGTCAACGTCCCTCCTAACCATCTAGTATTGACATAGGGCATATCACAATCGATGGCATGCTTTTTAATCAATTCTCTTGCTGCTCTTTTAGTGCCTACGAATAGTATCTTTGAATTGTTCTTTGAAATCTTATCAATATATTCAAGAGCTTTGTTGAATTGTTCTACGCTTTTCTCGAGGTTTATTATGTGTAGTTTTTTATAAGTAGTGAAGATAAATGGTTTCATTTTTGGATTCCAGTACTTTGTCTGATGACCAAAGTGAACACCGGCGTCGATCATTTCTTTCAAGGATAAATTATGCACGGAAGCTATCCTCTAAAGCACTTATATTATAAAATATTACAAACATGAAAGCTTTTTTAGCATATTTACATGGATTCAACAATAAAAATCTGATATTTTGTGCTAGAAATTTGAGCAAAATAGGTAATGGATTATATTAAAACAGAATCAGATATAGAAAAAATGAGAATTGCTGGAAAATTAGCTTCTCAAGTGCTTGAAATGGTTGAAGAATACGTCAAACCAGGAATAAGTACACTAAAATTGGATCAAATATGTCATGACTATATAGTCAAAGAACAAAATGCAATTCCAGCCCCGCTGAATTACAAGGGCTTTCCAAAGTCAATATGTACATCTGTAAATCATCAAGTTTGTCATGGTATTCCATCTGATGAGAAGATATTAAAGAAAGGTGATATTGTCAATATTGATGTAACAGTAATTAAAGATGGTTTTCACGGCGATACTAGTAAAATGTTTCAAATTGGAAAAACGTCTATCCTGGCTGATAGGTTATGCAAGGTCACGCAGAAATGTATGTATGAAGCAATTAAGATAGTCAGGCCAGGATTGCATATTGGTGATATTGGAGCAATAATACAAGAAATAGCACATGATAATAAATTTAGTGTAGTCAGAGATTATTGTGGACATGGCATAGGAAAAGAATTTCATGAAAGTCCTCAAATTTTGCATTATGGAACGAAAAATACTGGTATGAAGTTATTAGAAGGAATGACCTTTACTATTGAGCCNATGATTAATGCTGGAAANCATAATACTAAAGTATTAAACGANGGTTGGACTGTAGTAACNCAAGATCACTCNCTTTCGGCACAGTGGGAACACACGATTCTAGTTACCAAAGATGGATTTGAAATTTTAACTAAAAGAGATGAAGAGCTGATATGAGAACTGATAATAATCCAATAGAAATTTTGCAGAATCTNATCGCTTGCAAATCCGTAACGCCTAATGATGATAATTGTCAAACGATTATTGGGGGATACCTAAAACAACTAGGATTTGAAATCAAGAATATTAAGTATGGTGATGTGAATAATATGATAGCAAAATTAGGNACAAAAAAACCAACNTTAGCATTTGTTGGTCATACAGATGTTGTTCCTATTGGAGATATTGATGAATGGNCTTATGATCCTTTTNCGTTAACCGAAGAAAATAATAAACTATATGGAAGAGGAACTTCTGATATGAAAGGAAGCATTGCGGCATTTTTNTTTGCANTTAATTCATTTGTGAGTAAAAAAAAGAGTTTTGATGGNTCTATAATGATGATTCTCACAAGTGATGAAGAAGGTCCTGCANTNAATGGCATAAGAAAGCTTGTTGATGAAGAATTAGAGAAATATGATATTGACATGTGTCTNGTCGGTGAACCATCTTGTAAAAAAANACTAGGAGATACAATTAAAAATGGNAGAAGAGGATCATTGTCAGNNAAATTANTAGTTAATGGNATTCAAGGCCATATTGCATATCCGATGAATGCAGAAAATCCAATTCATACCTCTTCTTTAGCTATTAATGAGCTAATAAATAAAAAATATGATGAAGGCAATGAATATTTTCCNCCGACATCNTTTCAAATATCTAATCTTAATAGTGGCGTTGGCGCAGGTAATATNATACCTGGAAAATTGACTTGTGAATTTAATTTTAGATACTCAACAGAAACTAATTCAGATGAATTGAAAAATGAAGTTACTACAATACTTAACAAACACAAATTAAANTATGATATAGAATGGACTTTATCTGGTGAGCCTTATTTATCAGAAAAAAGNATATTAATGAAAACATGCAGTACTGCAGTCAAGGATATTATGGGCATGANTGCTACAATATCTACTGATGGAGGAACATCCGATGGGAGGTTTATGGCCAAGATATGTAAAGATGTCATAGAATTTGGTCTNGTGAACGAAACTATACACAAGGTAAATGAACATACTACTTCAGATAATGTAAAAAATCTGAGTGCTATATATTCTGAGTTATTGTCTAATATNTTTAATNAATAAATGATGAATCAATAAGTTTTTTTGTATATTCATTAGATGGAGAGGANAACAAATCCTCTGTTAAATTACTNTCCACTATTTCAGCATCTCTTAAAACGTATGTTCTGTGAGAAATAGCTCGAATTACTTTTAAATCATGAGTAATAAATACATAGCTAATCGAATACTTTTCTTGTAATGAAACGATAAGATCAAGAATATTTTTTTGAACAATTACATCTAAAGCNCTTGTTGGCTCATCAAAAATAATCATTTTTGGNCGTAATGAAAGAGCTCTTGCGATAGCAATTCTCTGACGTTGCCCTCCAGAAAATTGATGTGGATATCTATCTAACATTATCGGGTCAAGCCCTACCTCTTTAATCAATAACTCACATCTTTCATTGAGCTTACTTGAAGATATATTCTCATATTCTACAATGCCCTCAGAGAGTATCTGTCTTATTGTCATTCTTGGTGACAAAGATGAGTAAGGATCTTGGAATACAATTTGAAATTGATTCCTAATCTTCCTTAATTCAGAATCTGCNCATTCATTNAGATTTTTTCCTAAAAAAGTTATTTCTCCTTCATATCTAAGCAACTGNAAGATTGCCATCGCTAATGTTGTTTTTCCTGATCCTGACTCTCCCACTATCCCTATGGTTTCTCCTTGATTTAGNNTGATATCAATATTNTTAAGTGCATTAAAATANTTTTTATTACTNTCAAAAAATGAATTTTTTGTCANATATTTACAGTGTAAATTATTAATTTTTAATAATTCATCATCCAAAGGAGCATTTCGTAATAATCTAANTGGTTTGCTATTTATTAGTTCTTTTGTATATTGATGCTTAGCATTATTAAAAATATCTTCAGTCGAATTATATTCTATTTCAATCCCATCTTTCATTATAAGAACATGATNGGTATAGTTTTTAATAAGATCTAAATCGTGTGAAATAATAATCAGAGAGGTATTGGACTCTTTTTTCAGATCATTCAATAGTTCTAATATTTGTTTTTGTAATGTCACATCTAGTGCTGTCGTTGGTTCGTCAGCAATGATTATTTTAGGTTTACATACTAAAGCTAAAGCAATCATACATCGTTGTCTCTGGCCTCCAGATATCATATGTGGATAACTCTTCAGTATCTTACTTACTTTATTTAACCCAACTTTTGTAATAATTTCTTCACAAATTTCATTAACTTGATTAGAATCTCTCGTTATATGTAATTTAATCATCTCAGAGAGTTGTTGAAATATAGTTTGTACCGGATTCAGAGATAACATAGGTTCTTGAAAAATCATCGAGATTTCTCGACCACGATATCTTATGAGGCTCTCNTCNTCTAATAAANTAATNTCTTTATTCTCAAGTATGATTTTACCTGCACTAACAGAAAAAACTTTTTTATCCAGTAATCCGGCAATAGCGAGACCTGTTATAGTTTTTCCAGATCCAGACTCACCTACAATACCCAGTGTTTCTCCTTTATATAAATCTATATTTATGTCATCAAGAATTTTTTTACTTGAATGATTGTTTGTATAATCAATAGATAAATTTTTGATTTCTAGTATTTT
>PBXG01000008.1 GCA_002728355.1 Gammaproteobacteria bacterium
GCATTGCTGGGTAGCTATATAGGGTTGTGATAACCGCTGAAAGCATCTAAGCGGGAAGCCATACCAAAGATTAGATATCACTGGACCTTTAAGGTCCCTGAAGATCCGTTCAAGACCAGGACGTTGATAGGCTGGGTGTGGAAGCTTGGTAACAAGTGAAGCTAACCAGTACTAATTGATCGTGAGGCTTGCTCTTATAACATTAAAAATGATAAATAAGATTTAAAGTCAGTTTACAATTCCTAAGAATAATACATGTTTGATGGCCATAGCATATGGGCACCACCTGATCCATCTCGAACTCAGAAGTGAAACCATATAGCGCCGATGGTAGTATAGGGTCTCCCTATGTGAGAGTAGGTCACTGTCAGCTTGTAAAAAAGAAAGGCCCTTATTTTTAGGGCCTTTTTAATTTTAAATAAATCAGTTATAGTCTTTCTTATGAATGATATTAATACACCAAAAATAATTGAAATTTTAAATAAAATAATGCAATACGAACTTTCTGGAGTCGTAAGATATACACATTACTCGCTTATGATTACTGGAAGAGATAGATTATCTTTATCAGCTTTTTTTAAAGAACAAGCAAATGAATCTCTGCTTCATGCACAAGAGGCAGGGGAATTAGTGACTGGTTTGGGCGGTCATCCATCAGTTAGTATTTCTAATATAAAAGAGACAAATAATCATCATGCAAAAGATTTACTTACTGAGAGCCTAGAACACGAAGAAAATGCAGTAAATATATATAAAGAACTTTTAAATAGTGTAAAAGATAAAAGCATCTATATTGAGGAATACGCTCGCGGAATGATTAAGGCCGAAGAAGTACATAGTCTTGAAATTAGGAAAATGCTTATTGATTTTTCCTAAATGTTAATTACATTTCTTTAGAAATTTCTTTGTAATATATGCGACTTTCCTTATAACCATGAATCCAAATGAAAAAATTAAATACACTCTTAAATTAAGAGACTTTGGGAAGGCTAGAGAGTTTGCTCGTACTTTAGGACTCTCAACCAGAAGTGAATGGGATACGTGGTGTAATAAAAATTCAAAAACAAAACCTAAAGACATTCCAGTCTTACCAAATGTTGCATACAAAGGTCGCGGATGGATTAGTTATAAGGATTGGTTGATCGGTTAGTTACCAATATTTTTCTAAAGTTATATTACCAGGCTTGCTTCTTCGATTTCTCTCGAGTCCACTCTCACCTAAAAATTCGACNGTGTCATTAATCATATCTGGGTTACCACAAATCATTATTTGAGAATCTTGCGTTATATTTAATTGAGCTCTCTCTTGAAATAGATTTTTCTTTAAACCTTCAGGGATGCGAACATTAAATGCTCCATCNTTTTTTTCTCTTGTTATNGTAGGAATATATATTAATTTATTATTATTNTTNGTATTTAANGCGTCTATNNTTTCTTTNTAAGTTAACTCNTCNCTCGTTCTNACNCCATGAACCAAAANAATATTGTTGAATCTTTTCCANGGATCATCAGTTTTTANAAGTGATATGAAAACACCCAATCCTGTTCCCGTAGCAAACATCCANAGATTACTACCATCTGGTACCTCATCCATCGTGAAAAANCCCGATGCTTTTTCCATAGCAAAAAGCTTGTCACCTTTTTTTAAATCATGAAGTTGTGGAGTTAAAACNCCATCAGGAACTTTAACATACACAATTTCTAAGAAGTCATCACTTGGTGCACTTACATACGAATATGGTCTAGATATTAATTCTCCATTAATATGTAAACCGACTTTGGTAAACTGACCAGCCTTGTAAGGTAAAACATCTCCTTTGAATTTAATGGATGCCAAAACATCAGTCCAGTGTTTATGCTCTATTACTTCTGTCTCTATCCAATTAATTGCCATAATGTGTTATGTTTATCNTAATATTATTTAATAGCTACACATCATAAGTTAAACAAAAATTTATGTCAAAAATATGTTCATAGATTCTTCAATTAAAAACAGTATACAGGATATGGGAATAAATATTTTTCTGAAGAACTATGTGTCNTCCACGAATGACTATATNCAATANAAATATATAAAGGATCAAACTCCNNTCATNATTTTTACAAATAATCAGAGAAANCCNAGAGGTCAAAGAGGNTCANTNTGGTCTGANTATCAAAATCATTCNTTATCATTCTCTCTATGNCTTAAACTNGAAGGNCAAATAACNAATTATGAAAANCTCAGTCANATTGTAGGATTATCAGTCATCNAAAGTTGTGAAAATTTANATATTNATAATCTTANNCTCAAGGNGCCNAACGACATNATGCTTGAAGGAAAAAAAGTTTGCGGAATTCTTATCGAAAATATTNTNGATAATCCANACTATTTTTATTCTACCATNGGANTTGGNTTAAACTTATCNATACCNANNCGGCTTNTGAATATAATTGATGGNAATCCAGGTAATTTAANGATCAATNCATCTCAAGNTGGANTGCTTNTGAGGNATATAATNAAAAGTATCTTTAGGAATATTTCAANATTAAAAGACAAAGGNCCTAATTCTTTTGTAGAATNAATAAATAANTACAAATTTATTNAGTNANATTTTATGCGTTTACTCATTGATATTGGAAATACACANACAACTCTGGGNNTTTGGACTAATTCTAAGNTATCAAGCNTAATTACCGTTGANACTAANAATTTTTCANAAGCATTNNTAAAAATAAAGAACAANCCTATAAANGAAATATTTTTAACAAGCGTAGTANCAAAAAATATTCTCTCNAAAGTAAAAAAAAGTCTTANAAANNNNATATCTGCNAAAATAATTGAAATNAAATCATCGAGTAAATTACTNAACGTGACTAANGGTTACGANTCTCCNGGAAAATTAGGAAGTGANAGATGGGNAAGTATTGTNGGGTTATTCTCATTATATAAAAAACCTCTGTACATCATAGACTGTGGTACTGCGATATCGATTGATTGTGTTAATAAAAAAGGAAATCATATTGGAGGATTTATACTGAGCGGCACCAAGGGTTATTCTAGATCATTCGTTGATGCTAATAATCTTAAAAAAATCAAATTATCTAATATTCAATCCAGTTTGAAATTTAAGCCAGCAAAAACTACAGAAAAAGCAATATCGGGTGGTTATGTTCTAATGGTGATTTCTGCAATTGAGAAATCTTATAACAATTTCAGTAAACAAATTGGGGAAAACCCCATACTAGTAGTCAGCGGTGGATATGGAGAGTTTATCTCAAAACAGTTATCTATTAGAAATAAGTACATACCTAATTTAGCTGTAAAGTGCCTAGGATTGATTTCCGATCGATTATAGTGTTTTTGAAATTTTAGTTTGATTTGTTTAATAGTTCTTCAATTTTTTTTACTATTCTGTTGTTACCTGGTCCAGTAACTGTAGAGAAGCTATCAACTACACTTCCATCTTTCGCAATCAGATACTTATGAAAATTCCATTTAGGAGAACTCCTTGTTTCCTCGGCAAGTAATTTAAAGAATGGGTGAGCTTTTTTACCTCGTACACTCGTCTTAGTAAACATTGGAAAATTAACATCGTAAGTTAGCTTGCAAAAATCCTTTATTTCACTCTCTGGCGCAGGCTCCTGATAAAAGTCATGTGATGGAAACCCTAAAACAACCAAACCCCTATCTTTGTTTTCTTTGTAAAGCTTTTCAAGTCCTTCATATTGTGGAGTGAATCCACATTTACTTGCAGTGTTAACAACCAATATCACCTTCCCAAGGTATTCCTGACATAAATTCACTGTTTTTTCTTCACCAAGAAGTTTAATATCAAAATCGAGTGATTTAGGACAACTTGCCATGCTTACCTCTGAAAAAAAAATTATAAATACACTTAAAATAAACTTTTTAAACATGATTACATTATACATTGAATGAGAGCTCAAGATAGGTCTATCGCATACGATTTTAATACATCAATATCTATAACTTCCAATGATTTCATATTAGTTGATTTGAGTTTCACTTTCGGAGCAGCGCCATTTTGATACGCCTCTAACCATCGGTTTGCACACAAACACCATGAATCTCCCTCTTTGAGTCCATCAAAACCGAGTTCAGGCCTTGGAGTTGTAAGATCATTACCCATTGACTTTGAAAATTCCAAAAATTCTCTTGTCACTTTAGCGCACACGGTGTGCGAACCAATATCAGATTCATCAGACGCGCAAGATCCATCTCTAAAATATCCAGTTAATGGTTCCGTTCCACAAGTTTCTAATTTTTCACCAAGAACATTTTTGTTATCAGACATACTTCACCTTAATTATTTCATACTCAATTGTTTTTTCGGGCATTTTTAACTCTACAATGTCTCCTTCTTCCTTTCCAATGAGACATCTTGCAAGAGGTGATGTTACAGCAAGTTTATTCTCTTTAAGATCTGCCTCATCTTCTCCTACTATCTTATATTTAGATTTAGAATTATTACTTAAATCAATTAAATCAACGGTCGTACCAAATATCACTCTGGATGATGCAGGGATATTTTTTATATCAATAATTTGGGCATTAGATAACTTAGCTTCAATATCCTTAATTCTACCCTCAGCGAAACTCTGCTGCTCTCTTGCAGCGTGATATTCGGCATTTTCCTTCAAGTCACCCTTTTCGCGTGCTTCTTTAATCGCTTGGGCAATTTTTGGCCTTTCATTATGCTTTAAATTATCAAGCTCTTCTTTGAGTTTTTCTGCACCCTCTGCAGTCATAGGTACTTTATTCATTATCACAACCTAAACTTGAGCCACCTGTCAGATTCGAACTGACGACCTGAGGTTTACAAAACCCCTGCTCTACCAACTGAGCTAAGGTGGCAACAATGTTAATAATATTCTAGATTATATATTAAAGTAAATATGATATAGAATTATTGTCTATGAATAAAGATTTACCCATAATTATTAAAAAAATCTTTGAGACACCAGACCGGACTATCTGGGATGGTGATTGGCTAAGGATTCTCAATTTGCTTCTGAACGATGCGAATCTAACAGTATTTTGGAATGTGTTTCTTGATAACATTCAAAACAATCATAGTTCAAGATTCAGTTCACTTACCCTCAATAAATATATTAAGTGGGAAGTTAAGGGATTTATCGCGCAGGTCGTAAAAAACAAGATTAATAATATCCAAAAAGAAAAATCTTTGGATTCATTGATGGTATACCTAAGCAAAAAAAAGATCAAAATCGAACACAATCTAATCTCTAAAGTTGTATCTTCTGTATATGAAAATTAATTTACTTATTGTTCTTACTCTAATACTCGTTCCAATTAAATCTAGTGCAGATGATAGAGCTCTACCTATTTTTAATAACCTTGTCCAGTTCTCAGCAAGTGTTGATGCGTACAGCGAAATGTGCGTTAAGGCTTTTAGCTCTGAAAATGCCGAGGAGGACCTATTTGACTTAATTGAGTCTTTTAGAGAAATAATTCGCATAGATGAGCAAGAAGTATATAAATTGAGAGATAAATATTTTAGAATCAAGAAGTCTACAACATCGCAGCTTACTCAACTGGGTCTGAAAAGAAAAAAGAGTTTGTGCAAAAAATATCTGAATATTTTCGAGAGATTTGATATAAAAAAACAACAAAAAATAGATGAGATTATTTTAATAATAGATGGAAAGGAATAACAAAATTATAGACTTTATCCATGACTTTTTCTTGATAAAAAGATATGAACATATTAGAGAGCACAAAGTGATTATTGAAGAATTTATTAATAAACCCGGTTTAAGTGAGATAGCAAAAAAATATGACACTAGTATTGGCGAGATACACCAAATAGTGAGAGAATATAAATTAAATGAGCTCAATTTTAGCGTATTTAAAATTTTAACTAAGAGAGTATAGTATGCCTCCACTAGGACCACCGCCAAGATTCTTTGGATTGAAAATTACCTCTAATAGAATAGAGTCAGCGTTGATAATGTTCGTTACTTTATGTTTATCTGGCATCTTTTATGGAAACAATTTGATTCCGGCAGCCAAAACTGTTTTGACTATCGGTGTCATATGGTCATTATATCTTTGGATAATTAAAAAACCCGAACGTCCATATTAATGCTTCACATAGGTTGATAAGATTTGCTAAGATATCGAAATTGATTTCGGAGGGGTACTCAAGCGGTCAACGAGGGCAGACTGTAAATCTGCTGGCCCTGCCTTCGCAGGTTCGAATCCTGCCCCCTCCAAGTATTTGCATGATGCGGGTATGGTACAATGGTAGAACTTCAGCCTTCCAAGCTGACGATGCGGGTTCGATTCCCGCTACCCGCTCATCACCGGTTTTAAAGACATGGAAAAAATCAGACGATTATTTAGGGTAGATTCAAATTATCAATTGATAATCGTGAATATTGTTTTTGCTATTACAGGCACCCTGGCCTTATATCTTGCTGGAGATGTTTTACATTTCATAGGAGTGATGCATGGTGATGTATCAAATGTTGTCTACTGGACTCTAAGAATCTTAGTAATAATACCTGTGTATCAGATCCTGTTGATAGTGATAGGAACGGTTTTTGGTGAGTTCTCATATTTTTGGGAAATGGAGAAAAAGATGTTTTCTCGATTCAGGAAAAAGTCCTAGATGGTGTGTTTTAAGCATATAACCATCCAAGAGGGAGAACATTAGAATTTGCCCATATAGCTCAGTCGGTAGAGCACTTCCTTGGTAAGGAAGAGGTCACCGGTTCAAATCCGGTTATGGGCTAGTTTTTATTTGATTTTCCTCAAATTTTAGTGTATTTGAGTATAAAAGTAGTTTATTATTGCTCTACTTAAAACTGTAATTACTAACTGGGGACTAAACTATGTCAAAAGAAAAATTTGAGAGAAATAAGGAACACGTTAACGTTGGTACTATCGGACACGTTGACCATGGTAAAACCACATTAACTGCTGCTTTAACTAAAGTAATGGGTGAGAAGTATGGTGGTGAATTTAAAGCGTATGATCAAATTGATAACGCTCCTGAAGAGAAAGCTCGTGGTATTACAATCGCGACTGCTCACGTAGAATATGAATCCGATAGCCGTCACTATGCACATGTTGATTGTCCAGGGCATGCGGACTATGTCAAGAACATGATTACAGGTGCTGCGCAAATGGATGGAGCCGTTTTGGTTTGTTCTGCTGCTGATGGACCTATGCCACAAACTCGTGAACATATACTTTTAGCTAGACAGGTTGGCGTACCACACATAGTTGTTTATCTAAATAAAGCAGACCAAGTTGACGATAAAGAACTTACAGATTTAGTAGAAATGGAAATAAGAGAACTTCTTAATAAGTATGAATTTCCAGGAGACGACGTCCCAATTATTACAGGTTCAGCTTTGAAAGCGATTGAAGGTGATACATCTGATATAGGTATTCCCTCAATTCAGAAATTAATCGAAGCTATGGATAGTTTTATCCCTGTCCCTGAGAGACCAGTTGATCAAAAATTCTTAATGCCAATAGAAGATGTTTTCTCAATATCAGGACGCGGTACAGTCGTAACAGGAAGAATAGAAAGAGGAAAAGTAAACGTTGGCGATGAAATAGAGATCGTAGGTATTCGCGAAACAACCAAAACTACATGCACAGGCGTCGAAATGTTCCGTAAACTTTTAGATGAGGGTGTCGCGGGTGATAATGTGGGTGTATTGCTTAGAGGAACCAAGAGAGAGGAAGTTGAGCGAGGACAAGTACTTTGTTTGCCTGGTTCTGTAAATCCTCATACAAAGTTCGAATGCGAGATATATGTTTTATCAAAAGAAGAGGGTGGAAGACACACGCCATTTTTTGGTAACTATAGACCACAATTCTATTTTAGAACCACTGACGTAACTGGTGCAATTGAGCTACCTAAAGATACAGAGATGGTAATGCCCGGAGATAACGTCAAAATGAAAGTTGAGCTAATTACACCTATTGCAATGGAAGAAGGTTTAAAATTCGCAATACGTGAAGGCGGTAAGACGGTCGGAGCAGGAGTTGTATCAAAAATATTATAGAGTCTATGCCGATCATCTGATTTATAATTAGATTGATAGGCTAGTAGCTCAATTGGTAGAGCGACGGTCTCCAAAACCGTAGGTTGGGGGTTCGAGTCCCTCCTGGCCTGAGCAGATTACTTGATAAGGTGAGTGTATGTCTGAGTCTAAAACTACAACAAATAGCAGTACGCCATTAATAGTTTTATCTATTTTAATGATGCTTACCGGTGTTGTGTTGTTTTACTATTTCTCAGAAATACGACTTTTTTACAGGGTGCTCGGAATGTTAGCTGTGATTATCGTTTCTGCAGCAATTATATACCAGACTGAATTTGGAAAAACAGTTCATGGGTATGTTATAGATTCCAAGCAGGAACTTAAAAAAGTTGTATGGCCGACTAAACAAGAGACTACGCAAACAGCTTTGGGAGTAATCGCTATAGTAGTAATTATAGGTTTAATCTTGTGGCTGATTGACATGTTTTTTGGATGGTCAATCGGAACGTTATATGGAGTTAATTAGCACTGATATGAAATGGTATGTTCTACAAGCCTACTCAGGTTACGAAAATAAAGTTAAACAATCACTTGAAGATATGATCAAAAGAGAGGGCCTAGAAGATTCTTTTGGTGAAATTTTAGTTCCTACCGAGGAAGTCCTAGAGATTAAGGAAGGACAGAAAAAAAGATCTGAAAGAAAGTATTTTCCAGGATACGTAATGATTAAAATGGATCTAAACGATAATACTTGGCATAAAGTTAAAAGTTCGCCGAAAGTACTCGGTTTTGTAGGAGGTACAAGTGACAAGCCCGTTCCTTTAGAGAATTCAGAAGCAGAAAACTTAATAAAATCCATTCAAAGTGATTCAACTCAACCAAGACCAAAAGTAATGTTTGAGCCTGGCGAAATAGTACGTATAATAGATGGCCCATTCAATGATTTTAATGGTGAAGTTGAAAAAGTAGATTTTGAAAAAAATAGGCTGACCGTGAAAGTTTTGGTTTTTGGGAAACCAACACCAATTGAGCTATCGTTGAGTCAGATAGAGAAGGGTTAAAAAGTTATGGCTGCGAAAGAATTAGTTACACAAGTAAAATTACAAGTTCCTGCTGGTAGTGCAAATCCTGCGCCACCTGTTGGTCCAGCACTTGGTCAACATGGACTAAACATCCAAGATTTTTGTAAACAGTTCAATGATAGAACCAAAGATAATGAAAAAGGTCTAGCATTACCAGTCATTATTAATGTATATAAAGACAGAAGTTTTGATTTTGTAATAAAATCTACGCCAGCATCAATATTGTTGAAAAAAGCAGCTGGTATTCAAAAAGGTAGTCCAACACCACAGAGCAACAAAGTTGGAAAAGTTACAAAAAAACAACTTGAAGACATTGTTAAACAAAAAGAGGGAGATTTGAACGCAGCTGATTTAGACCAGGCTGTAAAGATTATAGCCGGTACAGCTAGAAGCATGGGTATAGAGGTAGAGTAATGAGAGTTTCGAAGAGACAAAAACAAATTAACGAGAAAGTGGAGTCAACCAAAATATATCCAATACTTGAAGCTTTGACGTTATTAAAGGAAATACCAAATCTGAAATTTAACGAATCCATTGATATCAGCATAAACCTAGGTGTTGACCCTCAAAAATCCGATCAGAATGTCCGTGGCTCTACGTCTCTGCCTCATGGCATTGGGAAACAATCAAAAATAGCAGTTTTTGCTGAGGGTGCCGATGCAACAGCAGCTACGGAAGCAGGAGCGGATGTTGTTGGATTTGAAGACTTAATTGAGAAAGTTAAAAAAGATAAAGATATTGACGCAGACGTCATTATAGCAACTCCTGAGTGTATGAAATCATTGGGACAATTAGGAAGAATTTTGGGACCAAAAAATCTAATGCCTAATCCTAAAGAGGGTACTGTAACAAAGAATGTTGCAGATGCAGTCTCCNTAGCAAAAAAAGGACAAATAAGGTANAAAACAGANAAAGGNGGAATTATNCATGCNACTATTGGNAAAAANGACTTTGAACCCAAAAAANTNGCCGAAAATGCAATTGCGCTTATTGAAGANCTNAANAAAGCTAAACCNAGTTCTGCNAAGGGAAAATATATGAAAAATATTACAATATCCTCTACAATGGGGCCNGGAATTANGGTAGACTTATCGTCAGTTGAGAGTAGAGGTTAATTATGCCNTTGANTTTNGAACAAAAGAAGANTTTAGTNAAAGANGTTGCAGATGTNGTNGCNANNGCAGANACTCTNNTAACAGCAGATTTTCGAGGNTTAACAGCCAATGANCTTGGTGAATTTAGAAAAATTGCNAGAAANCCNGGTATATTCATCAAAGTTGTCAAAAANAANATGCTNAAGATGGCNCTNAANGNTNCNGACTATGANTCTATANGCGANAANGTTANTGGTCCCCAAATACTNGCCACNTCNNNTGAAAATCCNGGNGANTTTGCAAAACTNGTCAAAAAATTNNTNGATGANCANGAAANNATTGAATTAAAATCTCTTGCATATAAAGGNAAAGAGTTAGAATTATCAGAAATCAAAAAATTAGCATCTCTACCGTCGAGAGAACAAGCTCTTGCTCAACTAATGTCAGTTATGCAGGCACCAATACAAAAACTGCTTTCAACAATGAACGCAGTCCCCTCAAAAATGGTGAGAACTTTAGATGCTGTAAAACAATCTAAGAATTAACACAGAAGTAATAAGGAGACAAAAATGGCCGCAACAAAAGATCAAATATTAGAGTCAATTTCCAATATGACTGTCATGGAAGTTGTTGAACTAATATCAGAAATGGAAGAAAAATTTGGCGTTACAGCAGCAGCACCNGTAGCCGCNGCAGCACCTGCTGCTNGTGGAGANGCAGCATCTGCAGCTGAAGAAAAAACTTCCTTTGATGTAGCATTAGCAAATGCTGGTACTAACAAAGTAGCAGTAATCAAGGCAGTGAGAGCGATCACAGGTCTTGGACTCAAAGAAGCGAAAGAAAAAGCTGAATCTGCACCATGCGTTTTGAAAGAGGGCGCTAGCAAAGAAGAAGCTGATGATTTTAAAAAGCAACTTGAGGAAGCGGGCGCTACTGTTGAGCTTAAATAGGTTAGTCTGAGTAAATTTACTAATCATCATTATGGTGATTAGCGGATTCTATTGTATTTTATGAAATATAGTTACACTGCAAAAAAAAGAATAAGAAAAAACTTCGGAAAGTTAGGCGATGTTTTACAGATGCCTAACCTGATACAGTTACAAATGGATTCTTATAATCATTTTATAGGTAAAAATGGAAATAAAATAGATTATAATAAATCTGCACTTCATTCCGTTTTTGAATCTGTCTTTCCAATATATGATTATGCCAATAACTGTAAACTTGAATATACAGGTTTTAGATTAGGCAAAGAAGAGTATACAGAAGAGGAGTGTAGAATTACNGGCAAAAGCTATTCAGTTCCGCTCAAAGTAGACTTAAAACTTTCTGTTAATATTGATTCTAAATCNGCAGGNCAATTGGAAATTTTTGAAAATAANGATGTTTTTTTAGGTGAAATGCCTATTATGACTAAATATGGTACTTTTATTGTAAATGGTACAGAAAGAGTNGTAGTCTCTCAACTTCATCGCTCACCCGGAGTTTTCTTTGATCATGATAGTGGTAAAACCCACTCTTCAGGTAAACTTCTTTTCTCTGCAAGGGTTATCCCATACAGAGGATCATGGCTAGATTTTGAATTTGATCAAAAAGATATTGTCTATGCAAGGATAGATAGAAGAAGAAAAATTGCATCAACCATAATTCTTAGAGCACTTGGCTATACCACAAGAGAAATTTTAGATCTCTTTTATGAGAGCAATAAGATCACTGTAGACAAAGGTAAATTCTTTATTAATCAAAAACTTGAAGATCTACAAGGAAGCATTGCACAGTTCGATATATTGCATAATAAGAAAATGATTGTGCAAAAAGGAAAAAGAATCACCGTAAGACACCTTGAGTTACAAAAGAAAAATAAAATGAAAGGTTTTTTTGTCCCCTCTGAATTCCTATGGGGAAAGAGAATTTCAGAAGATGTCATAGATAAAAAAACGGGAGAGGTATTATTAAATTGTAATGAACAGATTACACCTGAAATCGCAGACAAAATAACTGATTTAAAAATCGACTCATTCAAAATTTTACATACAAATGAGTTAGATAGAGGTCCATTTATTTGCAACACGCTAGACGTAGATCCAACAACAGACCAAGATACTGCTTTGATAGAGATATACAGAATGATGCGTCCAGGTGAGCCACCAACAAAAGAGGCAGCTACGCAACTATTTACAAGCTTATTCCAATCAGAAGACAGGTATGATTTGTCAGCAGTTGGAAGAATGAAATTTAATTCTAGAGTAGGTAGAACAGAGGTGACAGGTCCTGGCGTCTTATCAAACGATGACATTATCTCTGTTTTGACGACTCTCATTAATATTAGGAACGGATTTGATACGGTTGATGATATTGATCATTTAGGAAACAGACGAGTTAAATGTGTAGGAGAGATGGTAGAGAATGTTTTTAGAATTGGTTTAGTTCGTGTTGAGAAAGCTGTAAAAGAGAGAATGAGTACTATGGAGTTAGCTGAAAAACTTCAACCTAAAGATATTATTAACTCAAAACCAATTACAGCTACTCTCAAAGAATTTTTTGGAACAAGCCAGTTATCTCAATTTATGGATCAGAATAACCCTCTAGCGGAGATTACTCACAAAAGGCGAATTTCTGCACTAGGACCTGGAGGTCTCACTCGTGAGAGAGCAGGCTTTGAGGTCAGAGACGTTCACCCAACTCACTATGGGAGAGTTTGCCCGATTGAAACACCCGAGGGTCCGAACATAGGTTTAATAAATTCTCTAGCAACATACTCAAGAACAAATGATTACGGTTTTTTAGAGACGCCTTATAGAATAGTCAGCAAAGGTAAAGTCAAGCCTGAAATAAAATGGCTATCTGCTATAGAAGAAAGCAAATACTATATTGCGCAAGCTAATACTGAACTTGATGGCAGTGACAAAATTATAGGTGATTTAATATCATGTAGACATAACAATGAATTTACTATTACATCACCAGACAAAGTTGAATTAATGGATGTCTCTCCAAAGCAAGTTGTTTCTGTAGCTGCAGCGTTGATACCTTTTCTAGAACACGATGATGCTAACCGAGCTCTTATGGGTTCAAACATGCAACGACAAGCTGTTCCGATACTGAAACCAGAAAAACCCCTTGTAGGAACAGGAATTGAAAAGACAGTAGCAATTGATTCTGGCGCCTCTTTTACCGCCTTAAGAGGAGGAGTAGTTGATTATGTTGATGCTTCTAGAATAATTGTAAATGTCAATGATGATGAAGTTGAAAATGAAAATGATACAGGCGTAGATATATACCCACTTACAAAATACATACGTACCAACCAAAATACGTGCGTAAATCAACGCCCACTTGTTCAATCCGGAGATGTTATAGAAAGAGGTGACGTTATCGCAGATGGACCAGCAACTGATTTGGGCGAGTTAGCTCTTGGTCAAAATCTCCTGATAGCATTTATGCCTTGGCATGGATATAACTTTGAGGATTCGATACTCGTATCCGAGAGAGTAGTTCAAGAAGATAAGTTCACATCCATCCATATAGAGGAGTTAGAGTGTGTTGCAAGAGATACCAAGCTTGGGTCTGAGGAAATCACTTCAGACATACCAAACGTCAGCGAGGGGCTGCTAAATAAACTCGATGAATCTGGAATTGTTTACGTTGGAGCAGAAGTTAAATCAGGTGACATACTAGTTGGAAAAGTAACACCTAAAGGAGAGAGCCAATTAACACCTGAAGAGAAATTACTCAGAGCAATTTTTGGCGAAAAAGCATCAGACGTTAAAGATACGTCTCTCAAAGTTCCATCCGGAATGGACGGAACTGTTATCGACGTCCGAGTCTTTACTAGAGAAGGTATAGACAGGGATAAGAGAGCTCTTGAAATTCAGGATACGTTCATCAAACAAGCTAGGAAAAATCTAGAGGATGAGTTACGTATTAATCAAGAGAATATATTTCTAAGAGCAAGGAAACTATTAACAGGAAAAATGATTTCGAAAGGGCCAGAGGGTATTAAATCTGGATCTAAAATTGCCATGACTACATTGGAGAGTATCGAGGATAATGATTTATTCAAATTTGTTCTTAAATCAGAATCAGGAAATATATCCTTGGCCAATTTACAAGATCAATTAGACAAGCTTAATCAAAAATTTACTGAGGACCTAGAGCTTGCAATACAGAAAATATCTCAACACGATGATTTAGGGCCTGGGATACAAAAGAAAGTAAAAGTTTATCTCGCAGTAAAGCGTACTCTTCAGCCTGGTGACAAAATGGCAGGAAGGCATGGAAATAAAGGCGTCATATCTCAAATTGTCCCAGTAGAGGACATGCCATATACAGAAGATGGTAGACCAGTTGATATTGTACTCAACCCACTTGGGGTACCGTCTAGAATGAATGTGGGTCAAGTTCTTGAAACACATTTAGGCTGGGCAGCTAAAGGTATTGGATTTAAAATTGGNGCACTCCTTGATGAAGGGATCGTATCAAAAAAACTAAAATCATATCTAGCAGAGGTTTACTCGACATGTCCAGGTTTTGATAAGCATGATCTAAAATCATTCTCTGATGAGGAAATAAATATCTTGGCAAATAATTTAAGGGAAGGTGTGCCTATGGCTACACCAGTATTTGATGGTGCTTCAGAGNCAGAGATTAAGTCAATGTTGTCAATTGCAGATTTACCAGAAAACGGTCAAGCGATTCTGATAGATGGTAGGACCGGAGAAAAATTTGAGAGACCAGTTACTATTGGATATATGTATATGATAAAACTCAATCANTTAGTTGATGATAAGATGCACGCAAGATCTACAGGACCATATAGTCTTGTGACTCAACAACCCCTGGGTGGAAAAGCTCAATTTGGTGGACAGAGATTTGGAGAGATGGAAGTGTGGGCNCTACAAGCATACGGCGCATCACATACTCTTCAAGAAATGTTAACCGTTAAATCTGATGATGTATCCGGAAGAAACAGAGTCTACAAGAACATNGTTGATGGAGATTATTCGTCNGAACCACATATTCCNGANTCATTCAATGTTCTCTTGAAGGAAATTAGATCANTGGGTATAAATNTTGACCTCGATAAAGATAATAAAGAAGTNTAGGAGATTAAGATGAGAGATATGATTAATTTATTCAAAAAGACCAGCAAAGAGGAAGGTTTTGATCATATAAAAATCTCTCTAGCCTCACCAGATCTTATGAGATCTTGGTCTTATGGAGAAGTTAGAAAGCCTGAAACAATAAACTATAGAACATTTAAGCCTGAGCGAGACGGTCTATTCTGCGCGAAGATTTTTGGNCCTATTAAAGATTACGAGTGCTTATGCGGGAAATATAAAAGACTTAAGCATCGAGGAGTTATTTGTGAGAAATGTGGTGTAGAAGTTACTTTATCTAAAGTCCGGAGAGATAGGATGGGACATATTGAATTAGCGTCACCGGTTGCTCATATTTGGTACTTAAGATCGCTCCCGTCAAGAATTGGGCTTATTTTGGATATGACACTTCGCGAGATTGAACAAGTATTATATTTTGAGAGATTCATTGTATTAGATCCTGGTCTAGCGCCTGTTGAGAAAGGACAATTACTCTCAGAAGATGCATATCAAAACTTAATTGAAGAGCATGGTAATGACTTGAGAGTAGGGATGGGTGCAGAAGCTATAATGGAGTTACTTTCTGAGATTGACTTGGAGAAAAGTTTTAATGAACTTAAAGAAGAAATAGCAAGCACAAAATCTCAAGCNAAAAATAAGCGTAATGTTAAAAGACTTAAGTTGGTTGAGTCATTTATAAACTCAGGCAACAGACCTGAATGGATGATTCTTACCGTATTGCCAGTTTTACCACCTGATTTGCGACCACTCGTCCCATTAGAAGGCGGAAGATTTGCNACATCTGACTTAAATGATTTATATAGNCGTGTCATAAATAGAAATAATAGGCTAAAACGATTGCTTGAATTNAAAGCCCCNGAAATAATCGTTAGAAANGAAAAAAGGATGCTACAAGAATCTGTAGACGCTCTTCTAGATAACGGAAGAAGAGGAAGAGCTATAACAGGNACCAATAAACGTCCGCTTAAATCTTTAGCAGATATGATAAAAGGTAAGGGCGGCAGATTCAGACAAAACCTTCTAGGAAAACGTGTAGACTATTCTGGCAGATCCGTGATAGTGGTNGGACCAACGCTNCGACTTCACCAATGTGGGCTACCTAAAAAAATGGCACTTGAATTATTNAAACCGCACATATTTGGCAAGCTACACCTAAGGGGTATCACAACTACGATNAAAGCGGCAAAAAAATATGTAGAAAAAGAGAGTGAAGAGGTTTGGGATATTTTAGATGAAATAATTAAAGAATACCCAGTGCTTTTAAACAGAGCACCAACACTNCATAGNTTAGGAATTCAGGCATTTGAGCCTACACTTATTGAAGGTAAGGCTATTCAACTTCANCCTCTAGTATGCGCTGCTTTTAATGCTGATTTTGATGGAGATCAAATGGCAGTTCATGTTCCTTTGTCTCTCGAAGCACAAGTTGAGGCTAGAGTATTAATGTTATCAAGCAACAATATACTCTCCCCATCTAATGGCAGTCCTATAATTGTTCCATCACAGGATATTGTGCTTGGCATTTACTATATGTCTAGAGAAAAACCAAACGCAAAAGGAGAGGGCATGATTTTTTCAGATGTTGAGGAAGTTCATAGAGCTTATCAAGAAAAGATCGTTGATCTCCAAGCAAAAGTCAGAGTCAGAATTAAAATTAAAGATGATAGTTCGGATGAAAGTATTACTAAAATTGTAGAGACAACGGCAGGGAGGTCAGTATTAGCAGAACTTCTTCCTAGAGAAATTCCGTTTTCTTACATAAATAAAGATCTAGACAAAAAAGCAATATCTGAGCTATTTGACGTATCTTACCGATTAGCAGGGTTGAAAGCAACTGTTGTTCTTGCTGATCAAATTATGTATACCGGGTTTAGATATTCAACAAGAGCAGGGGTCTCTATTGGTGTAAATGATATGGTTATACCAACTCAAAAAACTAAAATGGTCCAGAATGCTGAAAAAGAAGTTAAGGAAATTGAAAAGCAATACAACTCTGGCCTACTAACATCTGGTGAAAGATACAATAAAGTCGTTGATATTTGGTCTCATACTAATGATCAAGTATCACAAGCAATGATGAAACAGCTTGGCACTGAGTCAACTAAAGTATCTTCTGGAAAATCAGTAGAACATAAATCTTTCAATTCCATTTACATGATGGCGGATTCTGGAGCGCGTGGATCTGCAGCACAGATAAGACAATTATCTGGAATGAGAGGTTTAATGGCTAAACCTGACGGTTCTATTATTGAGACACCCATTACAGCCAACTTCCGAGAGGGACTTGATGTAATGCAATATTTCATATCAACTCATGGTGCAAGAAAAGGTCTTGCGGATACGGCACTCAAAACTGCTAACTCTGGTTATTTAACAAGACGATTGGTAGATGTTTCTCAAGATCTTGTGGTTACTGAGGATGATTGTGGAACAGAAAATGGAATCCTGATGAAACCGCTCATTGAAGGCGGAGACATTGTCGAGCCTCTGAGAGAGAGAGTTCTAGGTCGAACTGTTTTGAGAGATCTGTATACAAAAGATTCTAAAACATTAATCCTTGAGGCTGGAACACTCTTAGATGAACAAAATGTTGATGTACTTGAAGAGTATGCTGTGGATGAAGTTTGGGTAAGATCTGTTATCACATGCGATGTTGCTCATGGTGTTTGTGCCAAATGCTATGGTCGAGACCTGGCAAAAGGCAGATTAGTGTCAGTTGGAGAATCTGTTGGTGTTGTTGCTGCGCAATCAATTGGTGAACCAGGTACACAACTTACAATGAGAACTTTCCATATTGGTGGAGCAGCGTCAAGATCTGTTGCTGCAAATAGTATTGAAGTCAAAACAAAAGGTTTAGCGCGTTATCATGATTTAAAAATCGTTGAGAATACAAAAGGCGAAAATGTTATTGTTTCTAGATCTGGAGAATTAGGCGTTTATGATGAAAACGGAAGAGAGAAAGAGAGATATAAAATACCATACGGTGCTGTGATATCTATCAAAGATGGTGAAAAAGTCGAGATGGGCCAAACCACGGTTACATGGGATCCTTATACTACGCCTATCATTACAGAAACTGCGGGCATAGTAAAATTTGAGGATTTCGTTGAAGGTGTCTCTACAGAACAAGTGACTGATGAACTCACCGGAATTTCATCAACTACCATTAAAGATCAATCTAGTATTTCATATGATAAAAATTTGAAACCAATGATAAAACTAATTGACGATAAAGGAGATGATTTAAACATTGCTAATTCAAATATGCCTGCGCATTATATCTTGCCATCGAAATCTATTGTTACACTAACCGATGGAATGAAGATAGGAATTGGAGATACAATAGCAAGAACTCCAAGGGAGACATCAGGTACCAGAGATATTACCGGTGGATTACCAAGGGTCGCTGATTTATTTGAGGCCCGTCAGCCGAAAGATAAAGCAGAATTGGCTGAGAAAACTGGAGTAGTATCATTTGGAAAAGAGACTAAAGGTAAAAGAAGACTCGAGATAACCTACCAAGATGAAGATGGTAAAGAGGCAAAACATACTCAAATGCTTGCTAAAACTAAATTATTGAACGTTTTTGAGGGAGCAAAAGTCGTACAAGGTGAGATTATATCTGAGGGTGAGTTAGATCCACATGATATTCTTCAGTATAGAGGAATAATAGAATTGACTGAGCATATTGTGAAAGAAGTCCAAGACGTCTATAGATTGCAAGGTGTTTCTATCAACGATAAACACATAGAAGTAATACTTCGTCAGATGCTTAAAAAAGTTGAGATTACTAGTTCAGGTGATACCGATCTCATTGTTGGCGAACAAATGGAAAAATCAACACTTCTCGAAAAAATAGATGAGATGAGAACCGTTAACCCAGATGCAAGAATACCAACTTATAGACCAATTTTATTAGGTATTACTAAAGCATCGCTCGTGACTAACTCATTTATATCAGCAGCTTCCTTCCAGGAAACAACCAGAGTTTTAACTGACGCAGCTGTAAATGGAAAGAGAGACTATTTGAGAGGTTTGAAGGAAAATGTTGTGGTAGGCCGACTTATACCATGTGGAACAAGTTTAGCCGAAAAGAGACATGAAGCAAAATTTGATAAAACGGCGATGATAGAACAAGAAATTGCAGAAGAAATGACGGCTTTGCCAGACCTGCCATCCGAAGCAAAATCTGATGATGAAATTTTACCCGATCAGTCATCGTAGTACATTCAGATATTTATCGATATTGCATTATCTTCTTGACACTAAAGGGCTGTACTAATAGAATTTCTCCATTATTTTGGTATTAACTATGACAACTATAAATCAACTAGTTAGAAAACCTAGAAAGAGCAAAACCTACAAAACTGCGGTACCTGCTCTAGATTCATGTCCTCAAAAGAGAGGCGTTTGTACGCGTGTGTACACTACAACACCTAAAAAACCTAATTCCGCGCTTAGAAAGGTTGCTAGAGTAAAACTTACAAATGGACAAGAAGTAACATCATATATTGGTGGGGAAGGACATAATCTTCAGGAACATTCAGTTGTCGTAATTAGAGGCGGAAGAGTTAAAGATCTTCCAGGAGTCAGATATCATGTAGTGAGGGGCAGCCTGGACACCCAGGGTGTTGAGAATAGAAAACAAGGTAGATCAAAGTACGGTACAAAGAGACCTAAGTAAATTATGCCAAGAAAAAGACTAATACCTAAAAAAAAGCTGAATCCCGATCCTGTTTACAACAGCTTATCAGTCTCTAAATTTACTAACATGATTATGTTAGATGGAAAAAAACGTGTTGCAGAAAAAATTTTATATAGCGCATTGGAAATACTTTCTAAAAACAGCAAAGAGGATCCAATCACAATGATGGATAAAGCTCTTCAAAATGTAAGTCCATCAGTNGAGGTAAAATCTCGTAGAGTAGGTGGTTCCAATTATCAAGTTCCTGTAGAGGTTAACACTAAAAGAAAACAATCTTTAGCGATGAGGTGGATCCTTGAAGCAGCAGATAAGAGGAATGAAAAGACTATGAAAAACAAATTAGCAGCAGAACTCCTAGATGCATATGATAATAAAGGCTCTGCTGTTAAAAAGAGAGAGGATGTTCATAAAATGGCCGAGGCTAACAAAGCTTTTGCTCATTATAGGTGGTAAAAATGTCAAGAGAAACTCCAATTGAAAATTATAGGAACATAGGGATCATGGCGCATATTGATGCGGGTAAAACTACAACTACAGAACGAATACTCTATTACACAGGAATATCTCATAAAATTGGTGAGGTACATGATGGCGCAGCAACCATGGATTGGATGGAGCAAGAGCAAGAGAGGGGGATAACTATAACCTCTGCAGCAACAACATGTTTTTGGAGCGGAAGTGCACAACAATTTCCAAAACACAGAATTAATATTATTGATACTCCTGGCCACGTTGATTTTACAATTGAGGTTGAGAGGTCATTGCGAGTTCTAGACGGCGCGGTAGCTGTGTTCTGTGCTGTTGGTGGTGTAGAGCCACAATCTGAAACCGTTTGGAGACAAGCAAATAAGTACAATGTTCCAAGAATGGTATTTGTAAACAAGATGGATAGAGCGGGAGCAGATTTCTTCAGAGTGGTAGATCAAATTAAGACACGCCTCGGCTCTAACCCAGTTCCACTGCAAGTGCCAATAGGTAGTGAAGATAATTTTAAAGGGGTAGTCGATTTACTTACAATGAAATCAATTGTTTGGGATGAGGAATCTAGAGGCATGAAGTTTGAAATTAGCGACATTCCAGAGGATTTATCATCTAAAGCAAATGAATTAAGAGAACAACTTTTAGAAACTGCTGCTGAAGCAAATGAAGAATTAATGGATGCATATCTTAATAATGGCGATTTAACTCCAGATCAGATTATTCAAGGTCTTCGCACGAGAACGCTAGCTAACGAGATTGTGCTTGCAATGTGTGGAACAGCTTTTAAGAACAAAGGCGTTCAAGCGATGCTAGATGCTGTCTTGAATTTTATGCCATCGCCTATAGATGTACCAGCAATTAAAGGAATCTTAGATGATAAGGATGAAACCGAAGCAGAGAGAAAATCATCCGATGACGAACCATATTCATCATTAGCATTTAAGATTGCAACAGACCCTTATGTTGGCTCACTTACTTTCTTCAGAGTGTATTCCGGAGTCCTAAAAGCTGGTGACACCGTATATAATGCTGTTTCAAGAAAAAAAGAAAGAATAGGTAGAATATTACAAATGCATGCAAATGATAAACAAGACGTTAAAGAAGTCAGAGCTGGAGATATAGCAGCTGCAGTAGGACTTAAAGACGTAACAACAGGCGATACCTTGTGTACACCTGAGTCAATTATCACGCTTGAAAGAATGGATTTTCCGGATCCAGTAATCTCGATTGCTGTTGAGCCTAAAACAAAAGCCGATCAAGAAAAGATGGGCTTAGCATTATCTAAACTTGCTCAAGAGGATCCCTCATTTAAAGTTGCGACTGATCAAGAATCAAACCAAACTATAATTTCTGGCATGGGCGAACTTCATCTCGAAATTATTGTGGATAGACTGAAAAGAGAGTTTTCAGTTGAGGCTAATGTAGGAAAACCTCAAGTTGCTTACCGCGAAACAATTAGAACGCCAATTGAACAAGAAGCAAAATACATTAAACAAAGTGGTGGTAGAGGACAATATGGACATGTGTGGTTAAAGTTAGAACCTCAAGAATCGGGTACTGGCTTTGAATTTGTAAATGCTATCGTCGGTGGAGCAATTCCAAGAGAATTTATTAATCCCGTTGAAAAGGGTGTAAAAGAGCAGATGGAGAATGGAGTAATAGGAGGTTTTCCAGTAGTTGATGTCAAAGTTACTCTCTTCGATGGTTCTTACCATGATGTTGACTCCTCTGAGGTAGCTTTCAAAGTAGCAGCTTCACAGGCATTTAAAGAAGGTGCAAAAAAAGCAAAACCAGTAATTTTAGAACCAGTGATGTCGGTTGAAGCAGTGACTCCAAAAGATTATCTTGGAGATGTTACTGGTGATCTCAATAGAAGGAGAGGCATAGTCCTTGGAATGGAAGACACTGTTGCTGGAAATGTTGTAAAAGCAGAAGTGCCTCTAGCAGAGATGTTCGGGTACTCTACGGCATTGAGATCTATGTCACAAGGAAGAGCAACCTATACTATGGAATTTACTAAATATGCAGAGTTGCCAAGTAATGTTGCAGAATCATTAACAAAACAAGCGTCGTAAAAATGGTAGAGAAAAAAGTTACAAAAAAAACTAAAATCACCGCTGCTAAAAAAACTACAAAAAAAGCAACGACCAAAAAAACTACATCTAAAAAAGCAACGACTAAAAAAACTACAACAAAAAAAGCAACGACTAAAAAAACCACAACTAAAAAANCAACTAAAAAAGCAACTAAAAAAGTAGCAGTGAAAACTGAAGCATCTGTAGTAAATAAATCTGGTGCCTCAGACCAATCAAAAGATATTACTGACAAAGGTTCTTTGTCTAAAAAATCTAAAAAAACCCAAACAATTAGAATTCGTCTTAAAACTTTTGATCACAAACTAATCGATGCTTCAGCAAGGGAAATTCTAGAGACAGTTAAAAGAACTGGTGCAAGGGTGCTTGGTCCGATACCTTTACCTACCAAAAAAGAGAGATTCACAATTTTGATATCTCCTCATGTAGATAAAGACGCGAGGGATCAGTATGAAATTAGGACTCACAAGAGATTAATGGAAATTGTTGAACCCACTGACAAAACCGTTGATGCATTNATGAAGCTAGATCTAGCTGCAGGTGTTGATGTTCAAATTGAGCTTAACTAATATATTTAGCCTAAAACCTTCATAAAAGAGTAAAAAATCGTACATAAAGCCTAGATTTTATGTTAAAATTCAGCACATTTTGCAAAAAATAATTACTTAATTAACTTTTGCCATTTTGAGGATAAGAAAATGAGCTTGGGAATGATTGGCCAAAAGGCCGGTATGACTAGAATATTTGATAGTACTGGTGTATCAATACCAGTCACCGTTATATCGTTTTCACCTAATACTATAACTCAAATCAAAACTGACGAAAAAGATGGTTACCAGGCAGTTCAAGTTTCCTATGGCAAAAGTAGTGAAAAACGAGTCAACAAAGCTATATCTGGTCATTATAAAAAATCATCCCTTACACCCGGCAAAGGTCTAATTGAATTCAGAGTAGAAAATGAAGATGTTAATAATTTTGAAATTGGAAAAACAATTAATATTACAACTTTCAAAGAAGGAGAACATGTAGATATTATAGGAACTACGAAAGGAAAAGGTTTCCAAGGAGGTGTCAAAAGGCATCATTTTAAAACTCAAGACGCTACACATGGTAACTCACTGTCTCACAGGGCGCTTGGATCTACAGGACAATGCCAAGATCCTGGTAGAGTTTTCAAAGGCAAGAAAATGCCAGGCCAGCTCGGTAATGTTAGAAATACTATTCAGAATTTAGTTGTAGTTAAAATTGTAGAAGAAGATAATATTATGTTAGTAAAAGGTTCCGTTCCTGGTTTTAATGGATCAAATCTTATTATTAAGCCCACTAGAAAAAAATATACACCAAAAAAAATCTTAAGTGAGGAAGTTGAACATAAAGATGAATCTGTTGAAGTTTCGAAATCAAATCAAGACGATAAGATAAACGATGTCAACAAAAAAGAAACGAAAGAAAATGCTTCAAAAGAAGAGGTAAAAACTGACTCTAAAACCAATGAGGACAATAGCAAAAAAGATGTCGAGTCTGATGAGCAGAAACCATCGAATGAGCAGAGTAAATAGAAATGGCAACACCAGATTTAAAGAAAATATTTAATAAAGAATTTAATGAATCATTAGTTCATCAGGTTACTACAGATTATCTGTCAAATCACAGATCTGGCACAAAAGCACAAAAAAATAGATCAGCTGTCAGTGGTGGAGGCGCAAAACCAAGACCTCAAAAAGGTTCTGGGAGAGCAAGAGCAGGGACTACAAGAGGACCAATCTGGAGAGGCGGAGGAATTACGTTTGCATCAACCCCTAAAAATTATAATAAAAAAATAAACAAGAAAATGTATAAGTCAGCTATTAATTGTATTTTTTCAGAACTACTTAGAAGAAAAAAATTACATTGTGTAGATGATTTTAATACAGCAGATTCTAAAACGAAATCATTTGTAGCAGAAATGAAAAAATTAAAAGTATCAAATAGTCTATTTATAGTGGACGAGGATAAAATTAATGTTTTCCTAGCGGGACGTAACATCAAGAATGTAGAGGTGGTTAGTCCACTTGGAGTGAACCCTTTCAATCTAATGAAGCATGATGATGTGATTATAGATTCAAAGACTATAGAAAAACTTGAGGCTATTGCATCATGAACGATGAGAGATTAATGAATATTATTTTATCACCGAGAGTTTCTGAGAAAACTGCTAGAAAAGCTGACATGGAGAATCAACATGTATTTTCAGTCGCTAAAGATGCAAAAAAGTTAGAGGTAAAGAAAGCTGTTGAAAAAATGTTTGATGTGAAAGTTGATAGAGTAAGAATAATGAACGTTAATGGAAAGCTCAAGAGATTCCAAAGACAATTTGGAAAGACAAAAGATTGGAAAAAAGCTTATGTAAGACTGAAAGAGGGCTTTGATATTAATTATGGCGAGGGAGAAGCAAACTCATGAGTTTAATTAAATCCAAACCGACATCACCAGGAAGAAGATTTAGGGTAAAAATCCAAAATCCCGACTTACACAAAGGCAAGCCTTATGCTGGTCTTACTGCCAAATCCAATAAAAGCGGTGGAAGAAATAATTATGGAAGAATTACGACAAGGCATATTGGTGGTGGACATAAGAGAAAATACAGAGTAATTGATTTCAAAAGAGATAAAGACAATATCGCTGCAAAAGTGGAGCGGTTAGAATACGATCCTAATAGAAACGCAAACATTGCCTTACTTCTCTATAAAGATGGAGAGAGGAGATACATTATTGCGCCTAAGAACCTTAAACAAGGAGACTCTGTCATGTCAGGAATAGAATCTTCTATTTCAGTAGGAAATTCTTTACCACTGAAAAATATACCCGTTGGNACACAAGTTCATTGTATTGAAATGAAGCCTGGCAAAGGGGCACAAATCGCAAGAAGTGCTGGTACTGTAGCTCAGATAGCTGCTTTGGATGGACAGTATGCAACACTTAAACTTAAATCTGGTGAAATGAGAAAGATTCATTCTGANTGTAAAGCTACTGTAGGAGAGGTTGGCAATAGTGAACACAACTTACAAAAATACGGAAAGGCAGGAGCGAAAAGATGGCTTGGTATCAGACCTACCGTAAGAGGCGTAGCTATGAATCCAATTGATCATCCACATGGAGGAGGAGAAGGCAAAACATCTGGGGGAAGAGACCCGGTTTCTCCATGGGGTACACCAACTAAAGGTTATAAGACACGCTCCAACAAAAGGACGTCATCCATGATCATAAGAAGAAGAACATCGAAGAAGAGGAGATAATTAATGACAAGATCGCTTAAAAAAGGACCATTTATTGATTATCATCTCTTAGCTAAAATTAGTAAAGCTATTGAGACAAATGATAAAAAACCAATTAAAACATGGTCAAGAAGATCAATGATATCTCCTGAAATGGTTGGTTTAACTATATCTGTACACAACGGGAAACAACATGTTCCGGTTTTTGTAAGTGAGAATATGGTGGGGCACAAGTTAGGTGAATTTGCACCTACAAGAATTTTTAAAGGTCACTCAGGTGATAGAAAAGCAAAGGCAAAATAAATGGATACGCAAGCAGTTTTAAAATATCAGCGAATATCTGCACAGAAATGTAGATTAGTAGCTAATAGTATTCGAGGATTAAAGGTTGACAAAGCACTTGAGTTTTTAGAATTCAATAATAAGAAAGCTTCTCAAATGATTTTGAAAGTTTTAGAGTCAGCTATAGCTAATGCAGAAAATAATAACTCGTTAGATATAGATGAATTGAAAGTTAAAAATATACTCATAGACGAGGGACCAACAGGTAAGAGATATATGCCAAGGGCACGCGGAAGAGTAAATCAAATCTTAAAAAGAAGTAGTCATATTACGGTGATTGTTTCCGACGGAAAAGAGAGTTAAAAATGGGACAGAAGGTACATCCAACAGGTATAAGATTAGGTATTTCAACAGACTGGAACTCTAAATGGTATGCAAGTTCTAAAGAATACCCTAAGTTTTTAATGGAAGACATAAAAATTAGAGATTATTTATCTTCAGAATTGAAGAATGCTTCAGTGAGTAAAATATTAATTGAGAGACCTACAAAAGAAGCCGTCGTTACAGTTTTTACATCTAGACCTGGTATTGTCATAGGTAAGAAAGGCGAGGATATAGAAAAGTATAGGGAAAAAATTGCAAATATTCTTGGCACTAAAAAATCAACAGTCAAACTAAATGTTAAAGAAATCAGAAAACCAGAGCTAAATGCACAACTTGTTTCTGAAGGTATTGCACAACAATTAGAAAGAAGAATTATGTACAGGCGAGCAATGAAAAGAGCAGTTACAAATACCATGAGGTTAGGAGCATTAGGAATAAAAGTGAATGTAGCCGGAAGACTAAATGGTGCAGAAATCGCAAGAAGCGAGTGGTATAGAGAAGGACGTGTTCCGCTTCATACATTAAAAGCAGGTATAGATTTCGGCTTCTCTGAAGCATTAACAACTTATGGAATTATTGGAATAAAAGTATGGATTTACTCTGAAGAATCTGGCAATGATGATCTAAAGCAAAACAAAGGAAGCACAGATAGCAAAGGGGATAGGTAGATGTTACAACCAAAAAAAACAAAATTCAGAAAACAACAGAAGGGTAAACTCAGAGGCTTTGCAACATCAGGCGCAAAAGTGAGTTTTGGAGAATTTGGATTAAAAGCTATTACCAGAGGTAGAGTTACAGCTAGACAGATAGAGGCGGCTAGAAGAGCTATGACCAGACATATCAAGCGTGGCGGAAAAGTCTGGATTAGAATTTTTCCCGATGTTCCAATTACAAAGAAACCAGTTGAAGTAAGGATGGGAAAAGGCAAAGGCAATGTTGAGTATTGGGTTGCCAAAGTACAACCTGGCAAGGTTTTGTATGAAATGGAAGGAGTTAGCGAGGATGTTGCAAGAGAAGCATTTAAACTCGCTGCAGCAAAATTACCAGTGCTAACAACATTTGTATCAAGAGCAATAATGTAATGAGCAAAGTAGAAGATTATAGAAAAAAAACTAACGAAGAACTCAAAATTGAGTTAAATAGTTTATTAAAAGAGAGATTCGAGTTGAGGATTAAAAGAGGATCAGGCTTGAATCCTAAACCTCATTTGTTTGGTATTAACAAAAAAAACATTGCTCGTGTGAAAACTATAATTAAAGAGAAATTAAAAAATGGAAAATAAAAAATTAAAAATCCTGTCCGCAAAAGTCATCAGCAACAAGATGGATAAATCTGCCACTGTGGCAGTTGAGAGATTAGTTAAACATCCTGTTAACGGCAAGTATATTAAAAGAACAAGTAAATTTCATATCCATGATGAGAATAATGCCTGCGAAGTTGGCCAAATGGTTAAAATTACACAATCTAAGCCAATATCAAAAACAAAATCGTGGATTTTAATAGATTCAAACGAGGTTCAAAAATGATTCAAATGCAGACAACATTGCAATCAGCTGACAACAGTGGCGCAAAAAAATTAATGTGCATCAAAGTACTAGGTGGCTCGCATAGACAATTTGCAACTATTGGTGATGTCATAAAAGTTACTGTCAAAGACGCTATTCCTAAAAGCAAAGTCAAAAAAGGCGAAGTTTACAATGCGGTAATTGTTAGAACAAAAAAAGGCGTGAGAAGATCTGATGGATCACAGATAAGATTCGATAGTAATGCTGTTGTACTCCTGGATAATAAATTAGAACCGTTAGGGACTCGTATCTTTGGTCCAGTTACAAGAGAGTTAAGAAAATTAACATTTATGAAAATAATTTCTTTGGCCCCCGAGGTCTTATAGCATGAGGATGATGGCTTTATGAATAAATTAAAAAAAGGTGACTCAGTGATTGTTATAGCTGGAAAAGACAAAGGTAAAAAAGGGGAAGTCATTAGAGTTATGAATAATGGCAAAGTACTTATTACCGACATTAATCTTGTTAAGAAGCATGTTAAACCAAATCCAAATAAAGAGGAAACAGGTGGCATCATTGAGAGAGAAATGCCTTTGGATGCCTCTAATATAATGATTTATAATCCTATTTCAAAAAAGGCTGATAAGGTAGGTTTCAAATTCTTAGAGAACGGAAAAAAGGTAAGAGTATATAAATCTAACAAAGAGGTAATAGATATATAATGAATACATTTCATGAATTCTACAGAGATAATATAGTACCTTCATTGATGGAACAAATGAAAGTATCAAGCCCTATGGAAGTCCCAAGATTGACTAAAATCACAATAAATATGGGTTTAGGTAGTGCCGTGAATGACAAGAAAATACTAGAGACTGCGCAATCAGAGCTGACTCAAATCGCAGGCCAAAAAGCCGTCTTAACATATGCTAAAAAATCTATAGCAAATTTCAAATTGAGAGAGGGAATGCCTATTGGGTGTAAGGTGACTCTAAGAAAGGAAAAAATGTACGATTTTTTTGAAAAATTGATTAAAATATCTCTTCCAAGAACAAGAGACTTTAGAGGATTAAATCCCAATTCTTTTGATGGTAGAGGAAATTATACGCTTGGTATAAAAGAACATATTATCTTTCCGGAGATAGATTTTGACAAGATAGATAAAATTAAAGGGTTAGATATTTGTATAACCACTAGCGCTAAAAATAATGAGGAGGCAATGGAACTTTTAAAACAATTTAATTTTCCNTTTAAATAAAATTATGACAAGAGAAGCAATTGTACAGAGAGAAAAAAAGAGAAAAAATCTCACAGAGAAGTTCTCAGAGAAGAGAAAGAAAATCAAAGATCAGCTTAAAAAGCAGGATTTATCTTTTGAGGATGCAATGGAATTAAGAAAAAAACTACAGAAGCTACCTCTTAACTCATCACCAACCAGAAGACGAAACAGATGCTCGCTTACTGGGAGGCCAAGAGGTGTTTATAGAAAATTTGCACTTGGAAGATCTATACTAAGAAAGGCTGCAATGAGAGGTGATATACCGGGATTAACAAAAGCGAGTTGGTAATTATTATGAGTATGAGTGATACAATTTCAGATTTATTAACNAGGCTTAGAAATGCACAAAATGCTTCTAAAGAGAGTGTGTCTGTTCCGTTTTCGAAAATGAAGCACTCTATTTGTCAAGTCTTGCTAAACGAAGGTTATGTAGACAAGGTAGATATAGATGATAATGATAAAAAAAATCTTAANATCACTCTCAAGTATTATGAAGGAAAGCCTGTAATAGAAAAAATAAGTAGGGTAAGTAAACCAGGTATAAGAATTTATAAATCAGCAGAAGAAATACCTGTTGTGAATAATGGTCTNGGTATTTGTATNGTNTCTACATCTAAAGGTGTGATGACAGATAAAGAGGCAAGGAAGAATAATTGTGGAGGAGAGATAATNTGTTATGTCTCTTAAGTATATATGTCTAAAGTAGCTAGAAAACCAGTTCATATTCCAGAAAATACAAAAGTTTCAATCAATAATAATGAAATTTCAGTAGAGGGTCCATTAGGCAAAATGTCTTTCACNAAAGAAAATGGAATATCTGTATCTGAGAGCGATGGAAAACTAAATATAAAGACAGAAGATAATAATTTGNNNGCAATGTCTGGTACTACTAGAGCGCTTATCAGTAACATTGTATTTGGAGTATCTGAAGGATGGAAAAAATCGTTAAAANTAATTGGTGTTGGTTACAGAGCAACATCACAAGGAAGCAATTTAGAGCTTGTGGTTGGTTATTCGCATCCTGTTAAATACCCGATACCAGAAGGTATTAAAATAGAGACACCTTCGCAGACAGAAATTNTCATATCTGGAGTTGATAAACAGAAAGTTGGACAAGTTGCCTCTGAAATAAGATNTGTTAGACCACCCGAACCCTACAAAGGTAAAGGAATCAGATATTCAGATGAAAATGTTGTTAAAAAAGAGGCTAAGAAGAAATAATGAGCACAATTAATAAAAAAAATAGTCGTATAAAAAGAGCAAGAAGAAGCAGGGCAAAAATCGCAGATTCTGCAATTCACAGAGTCTCAGTATATAAATCTTTGCAGCATATTTATTTACAACTTGGAACAGCAAATGGTGACAAGGTACTTACTACCATATCTACAAATCAAAAAAAGATTAAAAATAAGTTTAAATCAAACAACATTGAGTCGTCTAANGCTATAGGTAAGTTAATGGCAGATTATTTGAAGAAAAATAAAATTGANCGTGTGTCATTTGATAGATCTGGCTATAAATACCATGGAAAAGTTAAAGCACTTGCAGATTCGATGAGAGAAAATGGAGTGAAAATCTAATGGCTGTNGAAGAGAGAAAATCAGATTATATAGAAAAACTTGTAGCAGTAAATAGAACTGCAAAAGTTGTAAAGGGTGGTAGACAATTTGGATTCACAGCNCTGACNGTAGTTGGTGATGGGAACGGAAGGGTTGGCTATGGATATGGAAAAGCAAAAGAGGTACCAATTGCAATACAAAAAGCACTTGAAAAAGCAAAGAAAAATATGATTACGGTTGCAATTAAGAAGGGCACGCTCCAGCATTCTGTAACTCACTCACATGGTTCAGCAAAAGTGTANATGCAACCAGCCGGAGAGGGTACNGGAGTTATNGCCGGCGGTGCTATGAGAGCGGTATTTGAAGCTACTGGNGTNCATAATGTTTTAGCTAAAAGTATNGGTTCTACNAATCCAATTAATGTTGTNAAGGCAACGATTGCNGGTNTAGAGTCGATGTTNTATCCAGCATANATAGCNGCAAAAAGAGGAAAAAAAACAANNGAGTTATAGATTATGGTAAANAAGAGNGANAAATTAATNAGCATNAAACAAACTANAAGNCTTATAGGTTGTACAAAAAAGCANATATCATGNATNAAAGGATTAGGNTTNAGAANNATTAATCATGTTGTTGATNTNAAAGATACNCCNGAAAATAGAGGNATGATGCGTACNNTNATNCATATGATTGAGNTAAATGATTAGGGTATAACTATGTCTGAATTTATAAATACATTAAAGCCAAAGCATGGAACTAAATTCTCAAAAAAGAGAGTTGGAAGAGGCATAGGTTCTGGAACTGGTAAGACCTGTGGACGAGGTCACAAAGGTCAAAAATCAAGATCCGGAGGAAAAGTGCAAATAGGATTCGAGGGTGGACAGATGCCTTTACAAAGAAGACTGCCCAAAGTAGGTTTTACTTCTAAGGTAAATATTCTGACCCAAGATATTCGCTATGATCGTCTATCGGTTATTAAAGAAAAAGAAGTATCTTTAGAGTTGTTGAAGAAATATAAACTTATTAAATCTAAAATTAAAACTGTAAGAATTATTGGACCTTGTACGATCAAAGACAAGAAAATAATCAAAGATATGTACTGCACTAAATCAGTAATTGAATTTATAGGAAAATAATTATGTCAAGATCAAGTTCAAATATGAGTTCTGGAATAGGTGGGTTGACCAAATCAGGCGAGCTCAGACAGAGGATATTTTTTATTATATTTGCCCTGATTGTATTTAGATTAGGAAGTTTTATAACATTACCGGGCATTGATCCATCAGTTATGAAATTTTTATTTGAACAGCAACGTGGAAGTATACTCGATATGTTTAATATGTTCTCGGGAGGCGCACTTTCTAGAATGTCAATTTTCGCCCTTGGTGTAATGCCTTATATATCTGCAGCAATCATAATTCAAATGATGAGCCACATTTATGCGCCACTGATACAATTGAGAAAGGAGGGCGCAAGGGGCAGAAAAAAAATCACTCAATACACAAGATATTTTACAGTTTTACTCGCAATCCTCCAGTCAATCGGAGTATCTAATGCTCTTCAAAATCAAAATAGCGGTTCTACAGTATTAGTTTTAGATCCAGGACTTAACTTTATTTTCATATCTGTTGTAACACTAGTAACTGGAACTATGTTTCTAGTTTGGCTTGGTGAACAAATCACTGAGCGTGGTATAGGAAATGGAATTTCGATAATTATATTTGCAGGAATAGTTGCTGGGTTGCCTTCTGCCATTGGTAATACAGTAGACTTAGCTCGTAATGGAGAGCTTCAGAATTTTACTGTTATATTAATTTTTTTATTAGTAATTTTAATCACAGCATTTGTTATTTATATTGAGAGAGGACAGAGAAAAATACCTGTAAATTATGCTAGAAAAATGCAAGGAAGAAAAATGTATGCTGCTCAGAATACACACTTACCTCTCAAGATTAATATGGCTGGTGTAATACCACCAATTTTTGCATCGGCAATAATACTATTCCCAGCAACTATTGCAAGCTGGTCTAGTGATGCTGATGGCGGCATGATACAAAACATCGCTTTATCGCTATCACCAGGGCAACCTCTTTACATCATGTTGTACGCGCTGGCAATTATATTCTTCTGTTATTTTTATACTGCTCTAGTCTTTAATTCAAATGAGACAGCTGACAACTTAAAAAAATCTGGAGCTTTTATTCCTGGGATAAGGCCAGGAGATCAGACTGCTAAATATATAGATGACATAACTACTAGATTAACAACTGTTGGTGCAATATATATAACCGCGGTCTGTCTTTTACCAGAATTTCTCATCTTATATTTTAATGTACCTTTTTATTTTGGTGGTACATCTTTACTTATAGTTGTGATTGTAGTTATGGACTTGATGTCTCAGATTCAGGCCCATCTTCTATCTCATCAATATGAGGGTATGATGAAAAAAGCTAATCTAAAAGGCATTGGAGGAGGTTTAAGATAAATGAAAGTACGTGCATCTGTAAAGAAAATGTGTAGGAATTGCAGAGTAATAAGGAGAAATAGAGTTGTTCGAATTATTTGTAAAGACCCTAGGCATAAACAAAGACAAGGTTAATGGTTGTATTAGAAGTAAATGAAATATAAAATCATCGTTCAAGAGTATAAATATGGCTAGAATAGCAGGAATAAATTTACCAAATGAGAAGCACATTTGGGTGGCATTAACATCCATCTTTGGGATTGGTCCATCTAGAGCTAATAAAATCTGTTCAGATTCAGGCGTAAATAGAACCACTAAAGTTAAAGATCTTAAAGACCAAGATCTAGAGGTTCTGAGAAATTTTGTGGAAAAATATCAAATAGAAGGAGATTTACGAAGAGAGAATTCTATAAACATCAAACGTCTTATGGATATTGGCTCTTATAGAGGAATAAGACATAGAAAAAGTCTACCTCTACGCGGACAAAGAACTAAGAATAACAGCAGAACTAGAAAAGGCCCTAAGAAAGTAATGAAAGCGAGATCATAATGGCAGTCACAAAAGCAAAAAAGAAAAAAGAAAAGAAAGTAGTTAATGAGGGAATAGCTCATATATATGCTTCCTTCAATAACACAATAATCACGATTACTGATAAACAGGGCAATACTTTGTCGTGGGCTACATCGGGTGGATCAGGATTTAGAGGATCAAGAAAAAGTACACCATTCGCAGCACAGGTAGCAGCAGAGAGAGCAGGGAATAAGGCACAAGAATTTGGGTTGAAAACNTTAGAAGTATTAGTTAAAGGTCCTGGGCCTGGCCGTGATTCGGCAGTTAGGGCTCTCAATAGCGTTGGATATAAAATAACCAATATAACAGATATAACTCCGCTTCCTCACAATGGATGTAGACCACCAAAAAAGAGGAGAGTTTAATAATGGCTAAATATACTGGACCGAAGTGTAAATTAATGAGAAGAGAAGGTACTGATTTATATCTTAAATCAGGTTCAAGATCACTTGATACTAAATGTAATTTAGAAAAGACGCCTGGACAACCAGCTGATGCTAGAAGAGGAAAAAGCTCTGATTACTCGCTTCAATTAAGAGAAAAACAAAAAGTAAAAAGAACATACGGTATATTGGAAAAACAATTTAGAAATTACTATAAAAAAGCTGCTGGTAAAAAAGGTTCAACTGGAGAAAATCTGCTAAATATGCTTGAGCGTAGGTTGGACAATGTTGTTTATAGATTTGGTTTTGGTTCAACTCGAGCAGAATCACGACAACTAGTGAGCCATAAAAATATACTTGTAAANGGCGAGCTTGTTAATGTNCCATCATATCAAGTTAATCCAAAAGATAAGGTTTCTGTGAGGGATAATAAAAAAAATCAAGTAAGATTAAAAGTTGCTATTAGTCTTGCAGAAACAAGAGGAGCGAGTGATTGGATTGAAGTAGATTCGAAAAAACTNGAAGGTACATTTTTACGACATCCTGAGCGTAAAGAATTACCATCAGAGATTAACGAGTCACTAATTGTAGAATTATATTCAAAATAGGTGAAATTTATATGAAAAAGAATGATTTTTTAANACCAAAATTGGTCGACATATCNACNATATCGTCGACACATGCGAANATTAGTATCGANCCATTNGAGAGAGGTTTTGGGCATACACTAGGTAACGCCCTCAGGAGAGTCCTACTCTCCTCTTTACCTGGAAGTGCTGTAACTGAGGTTACAATAGAGAATATTCTTCACGAATACAGTACTATTGAAGGTGTACAAGAGGATGTACTAGAAATACTTTTAAACATAAAAAAATTAGCATTAGTACTACCAAGTAAGGATACGCTNGATATCACTCTAAGAAAAAAAGGTNTTGGACCAGTTTTAGCATCTGATATATCTGATAACCCAGATCTNGAAATTAAGAATCCTAATTTTTGCNTAGCAAATATNACTAACGACAAAACTGAACTTGTTATAAATATGACTGTAACAAAAGGNAGNGGATATCAACAAGCCCAAAAAAGAAAATTNAATGAATTAGATGACTTGGGNATAGGTAANATGCAGCTAGACGCCTCTTTTAGTCCNGTGGTGCTGGTAACTTATAATGTGGAGACAGCGAGAGTAAAACAAAGAACTGACCTAGATAAGCTTGTTATAGATTTAAAAACAAATGCGACTATTGAACCTGAAGATGCTATTAGAAAAGCTGGCCAGCTCCTTAGAAATCAACTTGACGTATTTACATACCTAGANGTCCATGAAGAAACTGAAGAGGAATCAGATACACCACAGATTGATCCAGTTTTATTAAGACCAGTTGATGACTTGGAACTTACTGTAAGGTCGGCTAATTGTCTTAAAGCTGAAAACATATACTATATTGGTGATTTAGTTCAGAGAAGTGAAAATGAACTCCTTAAAACACCAAATCTAGGAAAAAAATCACTTACTGAGATTAAAGATGTACTNGCTACTCACAGTTTACAACTAGGCCAAAAACTTGAAGACTGGCCTCCTAAGAACATAGATAANAGAATATGAGACATAGAAAATCAGGAAGACAGCTTAATAGAAATTCATCGCACAGAAAAGCGCTAATGAAAAATCTAGCTACTTCTCTATTCATGTCTGAAAAAATAATTACTTCGATACCNAAGGCAAAAGAATTAAGGAGAGTAGCTGAGCCTCTTATAACTCTCGCCAAAGAGGACTCGCTGATGAGAAGGAGACTTGCTTACTCTAGGATTCAAGATAAAAAGGCTGTAAAGAAACTTTTTGAAGTACTAGGTCCTAGATTTAAGAATAGACCGGGTGGTTATATGAGAATTCTTAAANATGGTTTTAAGAAGGGNGACGCTTCACCAAAGGCTTACGTAGANCTAACGGAGAAGTCTTAAATTTTCTCACTTAGAAATTTAGCAGTATAAGATTTTTTATTTTTAATAACTTCTTCTGGNGTNCCGTACGCTACTATGCTACCACCTTCAATACCTCCTTCAGGGCCTAAATCTATAATCCAGTCTGCTGTCTTAATTACTTCNAGNTTATGTTCTATAACAACNATCGTATTTCCTCGTTCTTTTAGCTCTTTTAAAACTTTTAGTAATTTTGATACGTCATGAAAATGTAAACCTGTTGTAGGTTCGTCAAGAATATATATTGTTTTNCCCGTATCTCTCTTAATAAGTTCTTTCGCGAGTTTAATACGTTGAGCTTCTCCACCTGAAAGTGTTGTTGCATTCTGACCAAGTCTAATGTAAGAGAGTCCTACTTGCTCCAAAACTTCTAATTTTTTACTTATAATAGGATAATCTTTAAAAAAAGCATACGCTTCCTTTACAGTCATGTTTAATACATCACTAATATTTTTNTCTTTAATTTTTATATCAAGAGTCTCTTTATTATACCTCGCTCCATTACACTTATCACATTTTACATAAACATCTGATAAAAAATGCATTTCAACNTTAATCACACCATCACCATAGCAGGCATCACACCTTCCTCCGTCAACATTAAAACTAAATCTACCAGGTTTATATCCTCTAGACCTCGCCTCTTTTGTCATAGAGAATAGCTCGCGTATGTGTGTAAAAACTCCTGTATANGTAGCCGGGTTTGANCTAGGAGTTCTTCCGATCGGGCTTTGATCTATTTCGATAATTTTATCCAAATTATTAAGGCCAGTAATTTTCTCACATTTTGTTTGAGAATTATCTTTCTCCATAAATTCGTTATAAATATATTCATAGAGAATATCATTCACTAGAGTTGATTTTCCCGAGCCAGATACACCAGTAATACATGTTAACAACCCTATAGGTATCTCAACGTTAATACTTTTTAAATTATTTTTATGAGCCTTAAATATTTTAATAATCTTTTCATCATTAATTTTAGTTCTTTTCTTTGGAACGGCTATTTCCATCTCTCTTGAGATATATTTTCCAGTATAAGAATTCTTTATTTTTTCAATACCATCAGGTTTTCCAGAATATATAATTTCACCACCAGCNTCTCCAGCACCTGGACCAACATCAACAATGTGATCGGATGATAATATTGTATCTTCATCGTGCTCTACGACTATTACAGTATTGCCAAGATCTCGCAAATTCTTCAGGGTTCTGAGTAATTTATCGTTATCTCGNTGATGTAAACCAATAGATGGCTCATCCAAAATGTACATAACNCCAACTAACCCGGACCCAATTTGACTAGCTAGCCTAATACGTTGAGCTTCACCACCAGACAAAGTCTCTGCGCTTCTATCAAGAGTTAAATAATTTAATCCAACATCGTTTAAGAATTTTAATCTGCTTGTGATTTCAAGGATTATCTTATTTGAAATTTCTTTTTGCATTCCNGCAAGCCTTAAACTGGANAAAAATGCTAGACAATTTTCAATNGTCATCTCGGTTATATCGCTTATAGACTTGTTTTTAATGAAAACATTTCTGCTGGATTCATTTAATCTTTTCCCATTACAAGATTTACATTTATCTACACTTAGATATTTGACTAGTCTTTCTCTTTGCGAATAAGAGCCATTTTCATATTGTTTTTCAAGTTTTTGAATTATACCATCCCACATTTCTGTTCTAACTGTAAAATTATCCATATTTTTGCTTCTATATCCTTTTACATATTTCATATCAATTAGCTTATTATTACTTCCATAAAATAAAATCTCTTTGAATTTTTTTGGAAGTTTATAATAGGGCATATCAATATCAACTTTGTAATGATCAGCTAAACTATCAAGAAGTAAAAAATAAAATGCATTTTTCTTATCCCATCCATAAATAGCTCCACTAGATAAACTCAATTCTTCGTTTGTTATTATCTTAGCTGGATCAAAAAACTCCATAACACCAAGTCCATCACATGTGCTGCAAGCTCCTGCAGGACTATTAAACGAGAAGAACTTTGGCTCTAGAGTTGCTAATGAGTACCCACAATGTGGACAAGCGTATTTTGTTGAGAACACATCGTCTATTACGTTTTTTTCCATATCATAAAGCCATATCACTCCATCAGAAAATTTACTTGTAAGCTCGAGTGATTCAAGAAGCCGTAATTTATCATTTTCAGAAACTGAACTAAACCTATCAATAATAAATTCTATATTATTTTTCTTTTTTGCATTAATTAATTTGTTTATATTTAAATCTTTAACTTCATTATCAGTAAATATTTCATTGTTTATTCTTATTCTTTTATGACCATCTCTAAAAAAAGACTCAATGAGCTTTGTATGCTCTCCTTTTTGTTGTTTCACAACCGGAGCTAACAGCATTATTTTTTTATTTAAATGATTTTTAATTATGTTATTTGATATTTCATCATATGACATTGATTTAAGCTCTACTTGGTGTTCTGGGCATCTAGGAGTGCCTACTCTAGCAAAGAGTAATCTTAAATAGTCATAGATTTCAGTAACTGTACCAACTGTTGACCTTGGATTATGAGATGAAGATTTTTGTTCAATAGAGATGGCAGGCGATAAACCCTCGATGATGTCGACATCCGGTTTATCCATCATCGATAAAAATTGCCTTGCGTACGAGGAGAGAGATTCCATATATCTTCTCTGTCCTTCTGCGAAAATAGTATCAAATGCCAGTGAAGACTTACCTGAGCCAGATAATCCAGTGATTGTAATTAGTTTATCTCTTGGAATTTCTAAGCTTATATTTTTAAGGTTATGCGTCTTTGCTCCTTTGACGAAAATATTCTTCTTCATAGTAGAGAAATGATATCATCAAATGATAATAAGTGAACCACATTCGATGCATGGTCTGATTTTTTAGGGAGGATAANCGATGCAATTTTTAAAAATTTTAAGCTCTTTTTTGCTATTAACAGGGGTATTGTGTACCAATATAAATCTATATCCCTANAATATTTTCTTTCAATCTTTGGGAGCAGTAGGATGGGTTTNCATTGGTTACATGACCCAAAATAGTACCCTTTTGTATAACTTTATACCTCAGTTACCACTATTTCTCGTAGGATATTATTTAATCTTCTCATCATAATATGTGTATTATTTTTGTTGTCACTCATATACCATATAAGTTATAGTAATATTCTACATTTTTTTAAAAGAGAACATATGTCGGTTAATAAAGTTATTTTGCTTGGAAGAGTTGGCGCAGATCCAGAAGTAAAGTACATGCCAAGTGGCAATGCGGTTGTTAATTTATCTATTGCTACGAATCGCAAATTTAAAAACCAAGAGTCCGGTAATTACGAGGATAAGACTGAATGGCATCGTGTTGTATTCTTTAATAAGCCTGCTGAAACTATAGGACAATATGTAAAAAAAGGACAACAACTATATGTCGAAGGTAGGCTTCAGACAAGGAAATGGCAAGATAAAGATGGCATTGAAAAATATTCTACAGATATAATATCTGATAGTTTTACTTTCGTAGGTAGCAAATCTGATACTCAAAGTTTCGACCAATCGTCAAAAGCAAACGAGAGCTTTGATCAAACTCCAGCAACTCATAATGATGACGATATACCTTTCTAAATTACATGCCAGAAGTTAGAAAATTTTTCATTCAGACGCATGGTTGCCAAATGAATGAGTACGACTCAAATAAACTTTGTGATATTTTAAAGTCTACCTCAAACTATGAAGAAACCAAAGTAGCAGAAGAGGCTGACCTTTTGCTATTGAACACATGTTCTATTAGAGAAAAAGCCCAGGAGAAAGTATTTGATCAGCTTGGGAGATGGAAGAAATTAAAAAAACATAATTCAAATGTTTTAATTGCCGTAGGAGGATGTGTGGCAACTCAAGAAGGAGAAAATATAAAAAAAAGAGCTCCACAGGTAGACATAGTTTTTGGCCCACAAACAATTCATAGAATTCCATCAATGATTAACAAAGCATCTCAAAAAAATAATAAATTGGCAATCGATGTCACGTTTCCCTCAATAGAGAAGTTTGACTATATTCCAATCCCAAAGTCATGTGCTGTTAGTGAATTTGTTACTATTATGGAGGGATGCAGCAAGTATTGTTCATTTTGTGTTGTTCCATACACTCGTGGAGAAGAAGTGAATAGAAGCCTTGATGAAGTTTTATTTGAGGTCAATAATCTAGCTTTAAAAGGTGTAAAAGAAATTGTGCTGCTTGGGCAGAATGTAAACTCTTATAAATCAAATACAATCAATGGGGACATTGTAAAATTCTCAGATTTGATAAAATATCTATCACTCATAGATGGCATTGAGAGGATAAGGCATACTACATCTCACCCAATAGATTTTGGAGATGACTTAATTGAGGAGTATCGTAATACAAAGTTAGCAAATAATCTTCATCTTCCGGTACAGTCAGGAAGTGATACAATACTAGCTCAAATGAAAAGAAAACACACATCTCTAGAGTATAGGAATATTATAAGAAAAGTTAAAATGATTAGACCAGATATAAATCTTACAACGGATATCATTGTTGGTTATCCTGGTGAAACTGATCACGATTTCCAACAGACTTTAAAGCTAGTAGAGGATATGAATTTTAGTGATGCTTATACTTTTATTTATAGTTCAAGACCAGGAACTCCAGCTGCAGGGGTTAAAGACACTCTCTCTATTGAAGAAAAAAAGAGACGATTGTATGAGCTTCAAGAATTAATTAGAGAGCAATCTAAAACATATTCACAGAAAATGTTAGGAACAACTCAAAAAGTTCTGATCGAGGGCTTTTCAGTAAAAACGTCGAAGGAATTGTATGGAAGATCCGATAATAATAAGATCGTAAACTTTCCGTCAGCTAAAAATATGATAGGAAAATTCACTAATGTAATGATCACAGAAATAAGAACTAACACGCTTTATGGAGAAATTGTTTAGATTTAAATATGAAAGCAAATAAACGTAGTTTAGCTGATAAAATTACAAGTAAAAATTTAACATTAAAGCCTCAAGACAATATAAGGTTAGCTAAATTATGTGGCACGCTAGATGAGAATTTAAGGCAAATTGAATCTTATATGCAGGTTGAAATATCGAACAGAGGAAATAACTTCATTATCAAAGGTACCGAGGAAAGCGTTCCTAAGACATCAGAACTGATAGAGAGACTTTATTCAATGGCAGAAGACGAAGAACTGACAGCAAAACAATTACATTTACTTATGTCAGATAAATCCAATAATGAAAAGATAACTGACTTAGACAGCGACAAGCTATCAATAAAGTGTAAAAAAAGCACAATTAAACCATCATCAAAATCTCAGGAAAAATTTATTGATGCAGTATTAAACAACGACTTAGTATTCGGAGTAGGAGCAGCAGGCACTGGCAAAACATTTTTAGCAGTCGCAATGGCTGCATATTATTTGGAGCAAGGAATAATCAAAAAAATTTTTTTAGCACGCCCAGCAATTGAAGCCGGAGAAAAGCTTGGGTTTCTACCGGGAGATTTAGCAGAGAAAGTAAATCCATACTTACAACCTGTTTATGATGCTTTGAATGAATTGGTTGGATCTCAATATGTTACTAAACTAGTTGAAAAAAATATCATTGAAATAGTCCCACTTGCTTACATGCGTGGAAGGACGCTCAATGACGCATTTATAATCCTAGATGAGGCACAAAACACAACTATTGCCCAGATGAAAATGTTTCTAACAAGGATTGGCTTCAGATCTAAAACGGTGGTGACTGGTGATGTGAGCCAAGTTGATCTTCCCAAAGATACAAAATCAGGATTGATTGATTGTCTAGAATTTGTAGATAAAATAAAAGGAGTAAAAATATCTAATTTTGATTCATCCGATGTTGTTAGACATAGAATTGTAAGAGACATAATTAATGCATATGATAAGAGAAAAAAATAAAAATCTAAAAGTCCATATTGTAAAAGATGAACTTAATGAATATATTCCTAGTGANTATAAAATAAAGAAATGGGCTAGGAACTCTTTTATAAAAAATAAANAGGCCGCTGTAGTTATTAAAATTGCCAGTATGAATAACATGAGAGAGATAAAGAGTCGATTCTCAAGAGATAAGACCATTTGTAATGTTTTATCATTTCCAAATACTTCANTCTATTTCTCTAAATTTAATAATCTAGGAGATATTATTATTTGCGCAAGTATTGTTAATAAAGAATCGAGACACTACTTAAAGAAAAATGATAATAGATGGGCNCACATGATTACACATTCTATGTTACATTTACAAGGCTATAATCATAAAAATAAAAAAGAACGCGATATTATGGAAAAAAAAGAGATTAAGTTAATGAGTCAACTAGGTTTATCTAATCCTTATTATGCAGAATAAAAAAAATACATGGTTTGATAGGATTAAGGATGTTTTGGGTGAATCACCAAAAGCAAAAGAGGACCTGTTAGAACTCTTAAAGAATTCTGCTGTGGATGGCGTTATTGATATAGAATCACTCAAAATGATTGAGGGTGTTTTTAAGGTCTCTGAAATTCAGGTAAGAGAGATTATGATACCTAGATCACATATCACAGTAGTTGATATCTCTGATGATATAACCGATATAATCAAGAAAGTTACTTCGTCCGGTCACTCGAGGTTTCCCGTTATTGATGATAATAAGGATGAAATTATTGGCGTNTTGCTTGCAAAAGATCTTTTGAAGCGAAACACTGTTGAGAATATTGATATAGATCTTCATGAGGTCTTAAGACCTGCTGTTTTTGTTCCAGAGAGCAAAAGGCTAAATATACTATTGAATGAATTTAAGTCTAGTAGAAATCATATAGCAATTGTAATTGATGAGCATGGAAGTGTNTCTGGGTTGATTACTATTGAAGATGTACTGGAAGAAATAGTTGGAGAAATAGATGATGAGCATGATGAAGAAACTGTTTCGAAAATAATATCCAGAGGTAATAATCAATATATTGTAGATGCACTTACTCCATTAGAGGAATTCAACTCTTATTTTTTATCAAACTTTCATGACGAAGACATTGAGACAATTGGCGGATTCTTGATTAACAGATTTGAAAAAGTTCCAAAAAACTCAGAGACTATTTCAATAGAAAAGCTTTTTTTTTAAAATACTTTCTGCGGATTCGAGATCAATAAAAAGAATACAGGTAACAAGAACAACAGCATCTAAATAGTGTTTCCTGTAAAGTTAAAAACTGTATATGATATTATTTTTATAATAATTCTAGCTGTATTATACAACTTATCATTCTCTCCATTTGATTTTAAATTCACTATTTACCTTTCACTAATAGGCTATTTTTTTCTTATATATAATAAAGAGAAAACTCAAGCTATGAAATATTCTTTTATTTATGGTTTTTTTATTTATTTAATAGGAGTCTCATGGATATTTAACAGCTTATATGATTATGGTGGAAAAAATTATATTCTTTCTTCGTTAATGACATTTATTTTTATATCTTTATTAGCATCATTCTTTATATTAATTGGATACATTTTCAATAAAGATATCAGAAAATATCAAAAGATTATTTTACCTGCATATGTTGCATCGTTGTGGACTATAATAGAAATTCTAAGATCAAATATTCTAGGTGGCTTTCCATGGTTACTCGTTGGAACTAGCCAGGTAAATTTTATTTATAATAATATTTTCTCACTATTTGGTACATATTTTATATCTTTTATTACTGTAATACTTTCAATAATATTTTTTTTGATTCTTTATGAACGAGAAAAAATTTATTATCTTAAGTATTTTTTATCAATATTCTTACTCGTTATATTTACTAATACTCTAGTTTTTCATAAAGATATGAACAAAGATAAAGATTTAAGAGTTTCTATTATACAACCAAATATAAAACCAACATATAAATATAATACAAAGAACTTAAATGAAATAAAAAAAGTTATNTATAATATGAGCAAGCATTCAAAGGATAGTGATTTAATAATATACCCCGAAACAGTCATTCCTGAATTATATGATGATAAAGAAGATACTTATGAAAAAATATTATCTCAAGAAAAAAAAATTCTAATAAGCGGTATTTTTAGAAAAGACACTAATACAAATAAAATTTTTAATAGTATGCTTGTTATTGGAAAAAACACTAGTATTTATGATAAAAGAAAACTTGTTCCATTTGGTGAATTCACGCCCTTTCCGAAATTATTTATTCCAATAGCTAGTATGCTTAATATTCCAATGTCAAATCTATCCGAAGGAGACAGCNATAGTAGCGAAATAATTCTTGATAAATTTATAATTCATCCTTTAATTTGTTATGAATCAGCATACCCAAATTTAATCAGCCAAAAAGACTTATCTAAACCGGAGGTTATAGTCGTCCTAAGTAATGATAGTTGGTTTGGACAATCTCTTGCTCCTTATCAACATNTGCAAATTTCCCAAACCAGAGCCTTAGAATTTAATAAATACATACTCAGAGCAGCTAATACCGGAATATCTGCAGTAATTGATAATCATGGCAATATTAAGAAGACAGTGGAATTAAATCAACGAGGTCATTTAAATGAAATATTTCGTGTCAAAACAGGAAAAACACCATACAGTCGTTTTGGAGATTATCCTATTTTGGTGTTAATATTTGCTATTATGATTTCAGCTTTATATCTGTGTAAAAAAAATGAAAGATGATTACAACCCAAATGANCTAGAGGAGGCAATTCAATCTCTCTGGAACAAAGAAAAGACTTTTGAAACAAAATTCGAAAATACAGATAATAAATACTACTGTCTATCAATGTTTCCTTATCCAAGTGGAAAATTACACATTGGGCATGTTCGAAACTATACTATCGGNGACGTCATTTCAAGATCTCAAAGAATGATTGGGAAGAATGTATTCCAACCTATGGGTTGGGATTCGTTTGGGCTACCAGCAGAGAATGCAGCAATAAAGAATAAAATACCGCCAGCAGAGTGGACTAAAATGAATATTGATAATATGAGAGAGCAACTTAAACGCCTTGGTTACTCTTACGACTGGAATTGTGAACTATCTACATCAGACCCTAATTACTACAAATGGGAACAATGGTTCTTCATCAAGCTACTTGAAAAAGGTTTAGTTTATCGCAAAAAATCAGAGGTAAATTGGGACCCAGTTGATAAGACAGTTCTAGCCAATGAACAAGTTATAGATGGTAAGGGTTGGCGATCAGGGGCAGATGTTGTAAGAAAAGAAATACCTCAATGGTTTTTAAAAATATCAGAGTATTCCGATGAGTTATTAAGCAGTATTGACTCTTTAGAGGATTGGCCAGAATCAGTAAAGATGATGCAAAGAAACTGGATTGGAAAGTCAACTGGAGCTATGATTCAATTCCAAGTTGAAGGTCATAACAAAGTACTAGAAGTTTTTACTACCAGACCAGATACTATTTATGGTGTAACTTTTTTAGCTATATCTCCAAACCATCCGTTTTTAAGAGACAATCTTAATNTAGATATAGAAGTTAGAGAATTCATTGAACAATGTAATAAAGTTAAAGTTTCTGAGGAGACAGTTAGTAACTTGGAGAAAAAAGGAGTAAATACAGGTTATTTTGCTATTAATCCAATGAACGGGTCACGTATACCAATTTGGATAGGAAATTATGTCCTATTAGATTATGGAACAGGATGTGTAATGTCAGTTCCTGCTCATGATGAGAGAGACTACGAATTTGCAATCAAATATAAGCTTCCAATAAAGGTTGTTATTACTTCTATTGATAGCAAAACTAATAATAATGTGTATTCAGGAGAGGGCATTTTGATAAATTCAGATGAATTTGATAATCTCGAATCATCCATCGCTAAGACTAAAATTATTGATGCATTAGTCGAAAAAGGATTTGGCAAATCAAAAATTAATTTCAGAATACGTGACTGGGGTATTTCCAGACAAAGATATTGGGGTTGTCCCATACCTGTTTTTTATCATGAAGATGGATCGGTACATCCCGTTCCTGAAAAAGACCTTCCAGTCGAATTGCCTGATGACGTTGATTTGNATTCAGAAGGCAATCCTCTAGCTAGCCATCCGACTTGGAAATATATCAAATGTCCTTATACTGGTAAAAATGCTGTAAGAGAAACAGATACATTTGATACTTTCTTTGAGTCATCTTGGTATTATCTTAGGTTCTTAACTCCTGAACTCAGAGAAAGGATTTTTGATAAAAAATTTGAGAGTTGGCTTCCCGTGGATCAGTACATAGGAGGAATTGAGCATGCGATTCTTCATCTCCTTTATGCAAGGTTCTTTCATAAGTTACTTAGGGATCTGGGTATAATAAAATCTTCAGAGCCTTTCAAAGCATTATTATCTCAAGGAATGGTTCTNAAGGATGGTTCAAAAATGTCAAAATCAAAGGGTAATATTGTTGATCCCAAAGATATAGTTACTAAATATGGAGCTGATACGTTAAGACTATTTATAATGTTTGCGGCACCACCTGATAATAATTTAGAGTGGTCTGATACCGCAATAGAAGGTTCTTATAAATTTATAAAAAGACTTTGGGTTTTATCAAAAAAAATTATTGAAGATAAGGATAATAAATCAAACACTGCAACAAATATTCATTCTCAAAGTTTAGAGCTGAAATTAAATAAAACGATTGAGAAAGTTACAAATGATATATTTAATAGGAAAAGCTTTAATACTGCCATAGCATCTATTATGGAATTATTTAATGACTTGAATAAGTACGAGCAGAGCAAACATCGGAATATCCTCTTATGTAGACAATCTTTAGANANTATACTCAAAATGCTGTCTCCAATAGCNCCGCATGTAACACAGTATCTTTGGAAAGAATTAGGATATGAAAAGCTTATTTTAGATGAGAAATGGCCAACAGCAAGAACAGATGAGCTTAAAGAGACTAAAAAAGAGATAATTATTCAAATCAATGGTAAACTTAGAGGTAGAGTAATAATTAAACCTGGTATCTCCGAGTCCGAAATTAAATCAATAATTGAAAATGATAAAAAAATTTATAAATATATAGAAAATCATGAGATTAAAAAAATCATTTATATTAAAGACAAACTTATTAATTATGTGCTTGATTGAACTATGAGATTTATCTACCATTTAATTTTGTCATTAGCTTTGGNTTCTTGTGGATATTCTATGCGAGGCAATATTAATTTGCCGGATGATATCCGCACGATTTCTCTAACTTCAGAATTCTATAGTCCNCTTTTGATTTCGATAACTGATAATTTAAAGAATTCAGATATTAATGTAACAGATTCAAAAAATAAAAATTTGTACAGAATAAATATCTTGTCAGAATCTTTTAAAAGGAGACAATTGTCAATAAATGCATCTGGGAGAGTTAATGAATATGAAATCATCTATGATTTATCATTTGAGATTAGCCCACCTAATATGAAGTCAGACGTAGAGACAATTACTCTNTACCGAGATTATTCTTTCGATGAAAATAATATTATGGGTAATTCAGATAGAGAACAGCAGATTCGAAAAGAGATGGTAGCAACATCAGCNGCTCTCATTTATAATCGATTAAATGCATTAACAAATAANNCTAATTAGACTCAACAGGNCCATAAGGCGAAGAACGTACTTTATCATGTATTTCCATTCTATACTTTATGAATCTATCTAAATCTGTAAAATGAAAAAAAGGATTACTTAAAATTTCTTCCTCAAGAGTGGATGTTTTTTTAGTAGAGTAGTTGTGCCCTGGGAGAATGATAGTAGTGGTATCAAATGCTTCTTTAATATGATTAAGAGAACTATACATCTCCTCTGGATTGCCGCCATGTAAATCGCATCTTCCACATCCATAAACAAATAGTGTATCACCGGCTATTAGATTTCCATCAATGTAGTAGCATGTTGAACCAGGTGTATGTCCTGGGCTATGAAGACATAAAATGTTTGTTTTTCCAAGCTGCACAATGTCGCCCCCATGATGTAATGAGAAATTATCATAATGTTTATTCCAAAACTTTTTCTCATGGGTATTAAGATGAATTGGTATGTCATTAGTTTTAAGTATNTGATCTATAGAATTTACATGATCATGATGACTATGTGTCAACAGTATTTTATCTAATATAAGATGATTATCATTAATAAATGTATAGGCATCGCTCAGGTCCCATGCAGGATCTACTATTGCCGTCTTCTTTGTCACCTTATCCACAATCAAGTAGATCATATTTAGCATTGGGCCAACTTCAAAAGTTTGAATTAGAAATGATTTTTCATGCATGATGTAAATATTATGATTATATGTTATCATTATTAGTGTATGACGGAAATAGTTTTAAAACCAGAATTGATTAAAAATCTTCAAAAAGTATTGGTTGATTACGAACCAGCTAATCAAGATCCAATNTTAGCTGCTCAATATTTATCGGCAGTAGTAGGCTCTATAGTTGCTAGTTCATCTATGCCTAGCGACCAACAAAAAGAAATACTAAAACAAATCCTGGATTTTATTTCTTATGTTTACGACCAACAAACTCAAACTGCTCAACAACCAGAGCAAAAATCAAATGATGCTTTTGGAGTTTGGAAGCCAAAATAATCTAAGACGTTATCTCATTGATCAATTTTGTTCCCTTATATATTAGCCCAGTGTATATTTGTACCAAGTCACATCCTTGATTAACTTTTTCTTGCGCGGTTTTTTTCGAATTAACACCACCACATCCAATCATTAAAATATCAGGAAGATTTTCTCTCATCTGCTTAACAATACTATTTGATTTTACAAATAATGGTTTGCCACTTACTCCGCCTTCATAATCTCTATATATTTCATTTTGTATAACCTCTTTATCTATCGTTGTGTTTGTGGCAATTACACCGTGTATATCGAATTTTTTTATCATACTAGATACTGAAGCTATATCATCTTGATCAATATCAGGAGATATTTTTAGAAAGAGAGGCGTTAATTTTTTATGTTTTTTCTCTAAACTTTCATGCGATTTCTTTATATTTCCTAAAAACGTAGATAATCTATCCTCGTGATGGAGCTTGCGAAGTTCTTTTGTATTTGGTGATGATATATTGATAGTTAAATAATCAGCATACTCATATATTTTCTCCATGCAATATATATAGTCTTCATGTGCATTCTCAATAGATGTTGTTGCGTTTTTACCAATATTTACTCCAATAGGAGTAGTTTTTTTATCCATGAAATTAATAAGATTTTTTTTCAAATGAATTATTCCTTTATTATTGAATCCTAGATGATTTATAACAGCATCTTGTTCAGCTATTCTGAAAACCCTAGGTTTTTTATTACCTAGTTGAGGATAGGGAGTAACTGTACCTATTTCAATAAACCCAAATCCTATGTTGTTGATAAAATTAAGATAATCTCCATTTTTATCAAAACCTGCAGCAAGCCCAAGTTTGTTCTGGAATCTTATATTTAATTTATTTATCGGTTCAATATTAGGCGTAGATTTTAAAAATTTTACTAAAAATGATTTATATATAACCTCAGCAATCTTAAGAGTGTAGTCATGGGCAACCTCTGGAGGTAGATTGAATGCAATTTTTTTATAAATATTGAATAAAATTTTTGACTCCTGGTTTATGAAAATGAGAATCAATCTTATGTTTTATTAGTTTATCATATTTAGTTGACAACCAGTATATTTCATTTAGAATCATTCTAAATATATTAATTTTTACGAGGAGAATGTAATTATGAGTTTAAAAGGTTCCAAAACTGAACAAAACCTAAAAGATGCTTTTGCGGGTGAGTCTCAAGCGAATAGAAGATATTTATATTTTGCAGCAAAAGCTGATGTAGAAGGCCAGAACGATGTTGCTGCGGTTTTTAGATCTACCGCTGAGGGAGAAACTGGTCATGCACATGGACATCTTGAGTATCTAGAAAAAGAGTGCGGCGATCCTGCTACAGGTGAGCCTATAGGTGACAGTGTTGCTAATCTTAAGGCAGCTATTGCTGGTGAAACACATGAATATACTGATATGTATCCCGGTATGGCAAAAACTGCAAGAGATGAAGGTTTCGACGAGATTGCAGATTGGTTTGAGACTCTAGCGAAAGCAGAGAGGTCCCATGCAAATCGTTTCACAAAGGCCTTAGAGTCTGTATCGTAAGTTACTTTAGAAGCTCCTCTTCTTAGATGAGGAGCTTTTTTATTAGTANTTTTATGGAAGGCGGTTTAAATAAACCAGAACGATATATTGTCGACTGGAACAATCCTGATTTTCTCAACGAGGAACTATATGAAAAGGANCTTAGAAGGGTTGCAGATGCATGTCATGGTTGTAGAAGATGCGTGAGTCTGTGCAACTCCTTTCCAACATTATTCGATCTAATAGATGAATCCGAGACATTCGAAGTAGACGGAGTTTCGTACAAAGATTTTGAGAAGGTTGTAGATCATTGTTACTTATGCGACCTTTGTTTTATGACAAAGTGCCCTTATGTTCCACCGCATGAATGGGAAATTGATTTTCCTCATCTAATGTTGAGAGGGAAAACGATAAAATTTAATAAGAACAAACCATCGTTTAGAGATAGACTTCTGACTTCTACAGATATGCTTGGAAAACTTGGCTCAAAAGCTATTATAGCTCCTCTCATAAATTTTTTTAACAGAATTAAGCTTTTTAGAATCTTCCTTGAGAAAATATTAGGCATCCATAAAGATGCTAAATTACCAAGATTTGCATCACAGACAGCAAAAAAAAACCTAAAACATTTAAAGAGCAATCAGAATTCAAAGAATAAAGTGGCAATTTTTACCACTTGTTATCACAACTTTAATGAACCAGAAATTATTTCGGATTTAGTCTCAGTACTCGAGCATAACAGAGTAGGCATAGAAGTCATATCAAATGATAACTGTTGTGGCATGCCAAAATTAGAACTGGGGGATATTAAGCAGGTCGAAAATATGATGGAATCTAATTTAAAACAGCTTTTCCCGTATGCTGAGGATGGATTTAAAATCATTGCGCCGGTGCCATCATGTGTTTTAATGTTTAAACAAGAACTCCCACTTCTGTTTCCGTCCAATGAAAGAGTCAAAAAAGTATCAGAATCAATAATGGACCCATTCGAATTTTTGCTGATGCTACATGAAAATAATGAATTAAACCTAGATTTTAAATCTAATCTAGGAGATGTATTTTATCAGGTTGCATGTCATCAGAGAGTACAAAATATAGGAATGGTTACAAAGAAAATTCTAGAATTAATCCCTAAAACATCTGTTCAGGCACTTGAAAGATGCTCGGGGCATGATGGAACATACGGCGTGAAGCAAGAAACACATAAAATTGCTGTAAAGCTTGCAAGGCCNATAGCTAAGGAATTAAATTCAAAAGCCTATGAATCATTCATAAGCGATTGTACTTTAGCCGCAAATCATATAGTTAATGTATCGGGAAAAAATATATTACCCGGTCATCCTATATCGTTATTAAAGAAAGCTTACGGAATTAATTAAAAGGAGGTTTAATTATGAAAAAACTTACCAATAAAGATNTATTATCTTTGGAAGAGTATGATAGTAATCGCGAGACAATCAAAACAGAAGTCATCGAATCAAAAAAACATCGTTCTATTAATATAGGAAATAATATTGTTTTGCTTTTTGAGAGCTTTGAAACAATAAAATATCAAGTTCAAGAGATGTTAAGAATTGAAAAAATATTTAANAAAGAAGAGATTGAAGAAGAAATTGGAGCTTATCAGGCTTTGATTCCTGATGGAAATAATTTTAAAGCAACTATGCTAATTATGTACCCTGATGTTGAAGAAAGACGAAAAATGTTAGAAAAATTAAATGGGATTGAAAATCAAATATGGCTTAGGATCAACCAATCTTCAAAAATTTATGCCATGGCTGATGAAGATCTTGATAGAGCTAATGATGAAAAAACGTCAGCTGTACATTTTTTACGTTTTCAATTGAATTCTGAGGAAGTAGATTTATTTAAAAATTCTGACAACATTGAGTTTGGAGTTGATCATGACGAATATTCAACATCTATCAAAGTAACCAGTGATACTTATAAATCACTGTTGAAAGATTTGGACTAATTACTTAGGTTTAACTTTGATTAGTACCTCAGTTTGCTCTACTTCAAGAGAATTAGGTATATCTGGAAGTTTAGAAAATTCAATTTCGCTATTACTAATGTCTGTTATTGTATTAGATTCGGTATTATAAATATGATGGTGAGCAGACAAATTAGTNTCATAGAATTTACATTCGTTATGCATATCTATGGTTTTTAGCATGCCTCTCTCTTCAAATAACCACAGAGTGTTATAAACAGTTGCTTGCGAAATATCAAAACCAGCTTCTTCAACTTTAGAGAGAAGGTTTGATGCTGTGAAATGTTGATTTTTATTAAATATNAGTCCAGCTAGCTCCAATCTCTGCTTGGTTGGCGTAATACCTTTCTCAACTAATAAACTCGCTATCTTTTCCATAAGTGCATTATATGATATCTAGCGATGATATTTAAACTATTTTTTTATGAGTTTTATGATTTTATTGACCACAGAAGAGTCTAGATTTTGATATTTTTTGTCATTAGCCTTTTGAATTAAGCTTTTAGAGAGATTAGCACTCTTAAGCTTGAGATTTAAATCCCTCGATAATTTCATGGCAATCTTTAAATCCTTGAGATGCAAAGAGGCTTTGAAACCCGGTTTATAATTATTCTCGATCATTCGTTTGCCATGAATTTCTAGGATTTTGCTATTTGCAAATCCTCCAAGCAAAGCTGATTGGACCAACTTGCGATCTGTTTTACTTTTTTCTGCAAGAAGAAGAATTTCGCTAACAGCGATCATAGTACTGGCTACTAAAATCTGATTGCATGCTTTTGTTATTTGTCCTGAACCACTTTTGCCAATATAAGTGATTTTATCACCGAGCGTTTGTAATAATTTTTTTATTTTATTGAAAATCTTTTTTTCACCACCCACCATAATACTCAACTTCCCTTTTTTAGCTCCAATTTCGCCACCTGATACTGGACAATCAAGTAGCCAAGATTTTTTTTCTTTAAGTTTATTATGTAGTTGAATAGTTTTTTTCGGAGAGATTGTACTCATATCAATAATGATGGTATTAGGATGCAATGATGACCACAAATTATTTTTTTTACATATAACTTCCTCCACATCTTTTCCATCAGGTAAATTTAAAAAAATAATATTACAGTGTTTGGCAATCAAGTTTATTTTATTATGAAAGATCCCTCCGTGTTTTTTAACATCTTTGATAATTGTTCTTTTTCTTGCATAAAAATGTATTTTAAATCCAGCTTTGATTAGATTTAGAACCATAGGTTTACCCATTATTCCTAATCCAATAAAACCTATTTCAGTATGAGTTTTGTGCATAGTCATGATATATTGTAAGAAGTTACACAATGTTATGACATGAAAATAAATTTTTCGCAAGTTTTTAAAGGCAAAACTGTACCTGAATCATCCTTATACATGATATATGGGAAACCATACCATTTAATTACAGAAGCCCGACACAGGATACGATCATTATGCTCTCACTATAAGGATTCACAAACAAAGGTGTATTTTGTTGATGCAGATTTTAAAATAGAAGAACTACGTTCAGATTTAGAATCTTTATCATTATTTAACGATAATATGATAATTAGTTTAAATGTTTTATCACCTAGCATCCCTAAGAATCTTCAGGATTATTTGCTTTCAGTTAATTTACCAGAGAGTCACAAATTAATTCTATCAAAGCCTGACTCTAATACTTCCTTCAGAAAAACAAAATTTTTTAAGATGATTTCTGAGAAATACTGTTTAGTGGATATAGTGCCTTTGAAAAANCAGGAACTTATAACATGGATAAAGATGAAATTGACAAATAATAAAATAAACTTTTCTGAACAAGACATTGATTTNTTAATAAGAAAAAATGAAGGTGATACAGCTTCACTGTCGCAAGAAATTTATAAAATGACTTTATCAAAAAAAAATAAACTCAATGAAATTCTTAACAATATAGATAATTCATATATTTATAATGAATTCGACCTAATTGATAATNTGCTTTTATTTGACANGGAAAAATCTTTAATTGTATTGGATTACCTCAAAAAAATTAATCTACCNGAACCATATCTATTAGCGATTCTTTATAATGAAATCAAAAAAATATTTTTCCTAAAGAATAATTTAGAACCAAAGCCATATATACCCTATAATAAATCTGNTTTATATCAGANAATATCAAGTAAACTAAACTCTCAAAAAATCAAGAAAATGATGAAATATTGCTACAAAATTGATAAAAGTATAAAATCATCATCGAATAATGATTATGTCTGGAATCAATTTGAATGCATAATACATAGTTTTAATTAGGAGATAGAAATAAGTATTTATGAGTAAGTATGTAGAGACAATATGTAAAAAAGCTAAGACCAGCTCATATAATTCTAGTAAATATGATACTCGTCGTAAAAACAATACGCTCAGCACATTAATAAAAGAAATTCGCTCAAGTAAATTAGAAATTATAAAATATAACGATAAGGATATAAAGCTGGCATCTAAAATGGGTGTAAAAGACAGTTTTTTGGATCGATTAGTTTTAAATAAATCTAGGATTGATAATATGATTGATGGTCTAGATAAAATAATTCAAATACCAGATATCACTTTTTCAATATCNAAATCAAAGAGACAGCTTAGCGGCATATATACCTCACAAATGAGAGTTCCAATTGGTGTAATATTTATGATTTATGAATCAAGGCCAAATGTAACAATTGACGCAGCAGGGTTATGTTTAAAATCCGGAAATAGCGTAATACTTAGAGGCGGTTCNGAATCACTTAATACCAACGCTATNTTAATTAATCTCTTAGAGAATTCGTTAATTAAAAATAAGATTGACAAGAATTTTATTCAATTAGTCAAGAAACCCGATAGAAAGTATGTTTCTGAATTTCTTCGTATGAGTGATTATATAGACGTAATAATTCCAAGAGGAGGCAAAGGTTTAATTAAGAACATAATTCAGAATTCATCAATACCTATTATCAAGCATCTTGATGGAAATTGTCATGTTTATATTGATAAATCTGCGAACNTTGGCTATGCCAAAGAAATNTCNATTAATTCTAAAACTCAAAGATACGGAGTTTGTAATGCGATGGAAACTCTTTTAATACATAAAAGTTTTTCTAAAAAACATACTAAGGAGATAATTGAAGATTTCNTANTAAAAGGTGTTACTTTAAAGGGATGTANTCAATCAAGAAAACTAAATCAAAATATTCAACCTGCAAATGATAAAGATTATTNTCAAGAATTTCTAGCTCCGAAATTAGCAATTAAGATCGTACCGAGTTTAGACNTTGCNATATCACATATCAATAAATATGGCTCAATGCATACGGATGCAATTATATCTGATGATGATAAGGCAATNGATAAGTTTAAATTAGAAGTAAATTCAAGTTCTGTTATGGTAAATACTTCAACGAGATTTGCTGATGGATATGAGTATGGGTTGGGTGCGGAGATCGGAATAAGTACTGATAAAATTCATGCACGAGGCCCCGTAGGTCTTGAAGGTTTAACAAATCTAAAATACATAGTAAATAGTAAGGGAAAAATCAAACATTAATACAATTACTGAAAAAATTGGTATTTTTGGTGGGTCATTTGATCCTATTCATTATGGCCACATCAAACCAATAATTAATGTACAAAACAAACATCAACTACAAAAAATTTATTATATTCCAATTAGTAAACATAACTTTGACAAGAAAATTATTGCGTCTCCACAACAGAGAATTAAAATGCTAGAGTTATCTCTTGAGCATGAGTCTCATATTATAGATGACAGAGAGATAATACGCGGGGAAACGTCTTACACGTATGATACTATCAGATCGATAAAAGGTACTAATAAAAACGCTTTGTTATACTTAATTATTGGATTTGATAATCTTTACTCATTCCACAACTGGTATGAATATAAGAAAATACTCGAAGAATGCAATATAATTGTCATGAAAAGAAATCAGAAAGAACACAGCCTCTCAATAGATCCCTCTCTGTCAAAGCATATGACTTCGAACCGTTCTATATTTAGCAATGTATCATGTGGTAAAATATTCATTGAGGATACATTTGAGATAGATATCTCTTCATCAGATATAAGAAGAAAATTGAGAAATAAAGAAACAATTGAAGAATTAGTACATCCTGAGCTATCAAAGTGGTTATCTTCGAATTACATTTATTGATATGAAGGCATTAATTAAATCAATCAAAAAAATCTTAGAAGATAACAAAGCTGAACGAATATCAATTATAGATGTCACAAATAAATCATCAGTTACTGATACAATGTTTATTGTTTCGGGAAGATCTTCACGACATGTTCAAGCTATAGCTGACAATTTAGTCGATAAACTCAAAGAAAAAAAAATTAAACCAATCGGTCTTGAGGGATATAATCAATCGCAGTGGATTTTAATTGATTTTGGAGATCTTTTGGTAAATGTGATGCATCCTGAGGCAAGAGAGTTTTATTCACTAGAAAAACTATGGGATGAGAATCTCAAAAATGAATTAAGTTCGAAATAAAAGATGAAAAAAATTATCTCATCCATAATCTTCATCTTCAGCATAGCGCTCCTATCTATATTTATTACTATTTTAGTATCAGAAAATTCCAATATTGTTAGTTATTTGTATAAAGATAAAATTGTAAAAGAAGTAGAAGATAAAATTTCTCTGAATGTAAATTTTAACGATCTCAGAGTAAAGTGGGAGGGACTTAACCCTCAGCTCATTTTTGATAATCTGTCGCTTTATAGCAAAAAAGATAATAGTGTTATTCTAAAAAGTGATTCTTTTACAGTTGATTTTGATTCTTTTGATTCCATAAGAAAGCAGAGACTTGTTATTAAAGAAGTAGATTTTATCAAAACCGATCTTAATATTATCATCAATGACAACAAATTTATTTTAAATGAGATAGATCTATCTGAACTTCTTGGTGTTAAAAAAAATAATATAATGACGCAAACAAGACTAAGAATTTCTCAATCTAAGTTATTTCTGAATTACCTATCAAACGAATATTCATTCGATAATATTAGCGTTGTTCTCTTTAAAAAAAGGGATAATTATAAAATCTTCTCTACGTTCACTCATAATGATGATAATCAATTAGTACATATTGCAGCTGATTTAAAACATGAAGAACAAAATAAAATATCCGGATCTTTTTTCTCTCAGGGAGTAAATATTTCGGCAAACAACTATTTCAGAGATAAAAATCTTAAATTAGAAGGTACTGATATAAATTACGAAGTTTGGCTGGAACTAGATAAAAATAAAATCACGAATTTAAGTGGTTCAATGAATCTTGAAAAATTGAATGTATTTAAGAATGATAAAAAAAATCCACTTGTTTTTTCTAAATCATCGTTCAACTATGAGTACCTTATGGATAATCAAAAAAGATATATAAATATTCAAGAGCTCAAAACAAATATAAACAAAAAAGTTTATTTCAATAATGAAATATCACTGAAATTTATTAACAATAATCTTGAAGATATTTTCATCAAAGAAATCAATCTTGATACTGTCAAAGATATTATTGTTAAAACTAATCTAAAGTTTAATCGCAACTTAAATCAAGCCTTATCAAATTTTATGGATGCTAATTTTTCAAATATTTATATAAGTGATTTNAATAATTCAAAGAAATTTAATTATTCGCTTGAATTTAAAAATCTAGACGCAGCTTTAGTAGACGAATATTACGTAAATAATTTGGATGGTCATTTGTTTGGGGATGCTGTGAGGAGTTATGTCAGAATTAGTAGTAAAGATGTGATATTTGGCGGTAAAAACGATTATAGACAGAAATATAATTNTCTTGATGCTAATGTTTTAATTAATGAGGAAAATGAGGGATATCAAATTAAAACCGATACCATTAATCTAGCAGACGTCGTTAAAATTAAATTAGATGGTTATTTTGGCCCAAAAAATCATCGATACCGTATAAAAGCATCCGGGTCACTAGATACGCTNCTNCAAGACAACTTCTTCCCCAATATATACGAAGATGTTATNCGTCAGTCTAAGTTNAATTCAAGGTATGTAATTGAATATAATGAGCTTCGCAACGATAAAAATAAGTATAATTTTGGTAAAGTTATTTTTTCAGATTTTATATATAAATCTGAGGAATATGCAATTTTTGGATCATCAGATAATATAACAGTGAACTTTCTGAATAATTATATTATATCGAAACCGTCTAAATTAAAATTGAATCAAGATAATTTTAATTTCAGAGTTTTTACTACTAAACAAAATAATGTTTTAGAATACACTCTTCAAGGTATAGGGAATATCTCGACAAAATCACTTAAAGAAACTAATCTGTTTGGTAATCTCGATTATCTTGATGGAANTGCGCTGTCTAAGTTGTCCCTNAAGTTTATGAAATCTGGCAATAGCACAAATGTTACAATGATATTAAAGTCGGATATGAAAGGCATGTCGTTAGATTTATTTGAACCCTTTGCGAAAAGAGCCGATGACAAAAAGAATTTGTTTGTTAAATATAATATTACAAATAACAAGAAAAGATATGTGGATATAACTTTCGAAGATTACGATATGAGATTATATTATCNGAAAGGTGATGCATACTTAAATGTTAGCTCACCTTCTTTGCAAGGCTCAATTATAATTCCCGCAGAAACCACACAAGAAAATAGACTTTTTGCGAAATTGCAATACTTTAACATGAACGATTTTCAAGGAAGCGCGGATCCAAGTATATATCCTCATATGGANATATCAATTAACAGAGCAAGAATTGGCAACTCTATTTTCAATAATATGAAATTAAGTTCATTTAGGAGTNGTGATGGAATGACATTAGATCAATTATCTTTTCAGAATAAAAACTTATCTATGAACGCAAGTGGGAAATGGGTAAATGTATCAGGAAATCAAATTACCTTTTTTGATGGGAATTTTAGTAGTAGTAATTTTGGAAAATCGCTCAAGGAATTAGGTTATGGAGATATTATTAAGCGCGGAAAATTAAATTCACGAATGATTGGGCAATGGAAAGGCTCTCCAGATTTATTCTCACTTGAGAACTTTGCTGGCAGCATAACGGTTTCTATGACCGATGGGGAATTTCTACAAATACAAAAAGAAACAAAAGTTATTGGTCAACTCCTTGGCCTCTTTAGCATTGCATCATTGCAAAAAAGATTATCTCTTGACTTTAGTGACTTCTTTTCTAGCGGCCTATCTTTTGATAAAATGAATGGAGAATTTCTATTTGAGAAATCAATTGCTAGTGTTAATAATCTAAACTTGTCTGGCACGTTTGGTGAAATGAATATTTCAGGAACATCTGATATCAAGCAACAAACTCATNATCAGAAACTAACTTATATTCCAGATTTATCATCCATGAGTTTAATATCTGGAACGCTTTTAGGAGGACCGATAGGGGCTGTAGCTTCAATTTTTTATGATAAAGTGCTTAAAGAAATTGGCATTGATACAAACGAGCTTGCTGCTGTTGAGTACACAATCAAAGGTTCNTGGAAAAATCCAGAAATAAATCTTGTTGAGACATTTAAACCTATTAAAAATTAATATATGCTAATTCTTTAGGAGGGTGATGCATGTCNCACGTNGCAGCCATACAACTTAATTCTGGCCCAAACATTCANGCTAATATGCTTGTTGTTGGAGACTTGCTCAAAGAAATTTCTAAAACCAATGCTAAAATTGTTGTTTTGCCTGAGAATTTTGCTCTTATGCCTGAGAATGATAAAGAGTTCCTAGAACATTCTGAGTCTCAAGGCAATGGCGTTATTCAAAATTTAATATCAGATTATTGCAAGCAATATAAATTGTGGGTTGTGGCGGGAACAATACCTATAAAAACTGATAATGNACATAAAGTTAGAGCGGCAACTTTTATTTTTAATGATGTTGGTGATATAGTTTGTAGATACGACAAAATACATCTTTTTGATGTTAGATTGCCAGACTCTGATGAATCATATAATGAATCTGAAATCTTCGAATTTGGTGATAAAATTCAGGTCATAGAGACGCCTATTGGTATTACTGGCTTAGGTTGTTGTTATGATCTTAGATTTCCCGAATTATTCCGACAACAGCATTTGGATGATGTTGAGACAATAATTTTACCAGCCGCTTTTACGGAACAAACTGGGAAAGTTCATTGGGATACCTTAGTCAAAGCGAGGGCGATTGAGAATTTAAGTTATGTGATAACGTCTTGCCAAGATGGATATCACATAAGTGGAAGAAAAACTCATGGCAATACAATGATCGTTAATCCATGGGGACAGATTGTAAGCAAAATTGAATCAGGCAACGGTTTTATTTTAAGNGAGATTAACAGAAAACAACTNTACTCTATCAGGGAAAAATTTCCTGTCTTGAATCACATGAGGTTATTGAAGAAATGAAAGATCAGGNAAGCTTTTCTGAATTATATGATTTAACAGATAGCGAATTGGAAAATTTAATATCNATGGCTTGTCCTAAATCTGTAGATTTCGCTGATATATATCTAGAATACAGTCAATCTGAGAGTTGGTCNCTGGAGGATGGTATAGTAAAAAGCGGATCTTCNANTATAGACGGTGGAGTNGGNATCAGATCTATAGTAGGCGAGCGAACNGGATTTGCATACAGTAATTCATTTGATTATGAAGACTTATCAAAAGCAGCTGCAATGGCAAAATCAATTGCAAAACAGGGGACTGAAGAGAAGAAAAAAATTCAGTCTATAATTGGTTATAAAAAGCTTTATGAGTCTGAGTCACCTATAGACAGTATGTCTGAAAGTATTAAAGTATCTTTTTTAAAAAAAATCGATAAGTATGTGAGATCAAAAGATAATAGAGTCGAGCAGGTAATTGTAAATATTGCTGCATCGCACACATCAATGATGGTTGTGAATAGTGACGGATTGAAGGCAAGTGACCTAAGACCACTCGTAAGGTTTAATATTATGGTAATCCTTAAAAAAGGAGAGAGGAGGGAGCGAGGAAATTCTGGCGGCGGAGGTCGCATTAGCTATAAAGAAATACTTAATGATGATTTTGGAATTAAACATGCCGATGAGGCATTAAGACAAGCGAATGTAAACTTAGATGCTGTAGAAGCAAAAGCCGGAATGATGACAGTAGTTCTTGGCCCAGGCTGGCCTGGTGTCCTCCTGCATGAGGCTATAGGTCATGGTCTCGAGGGAGATTTTAATAGAAAAAAAACATCTGCATTTTCTGGTTTAATAGGTGAACAAGTAGCGTCTTCTCAATGCACAATAGTTGATGATGGAACTATTGAAAAGAGAAGAGGTTCTTTATCAATAGATGATGAGGGATGTATTACGGAAAATACCATGTTAATAGAAAAAGGTATTTTAAAAGGATACATGCAGGACAAACTTAATGCAAAACTTATGAAAACAAATCCTACTGGAAATGGAAGGAGAGAGAGTTATGCCCATTTACCAATGCCAAGAATGACTAATACATTTATGTTACCTGGTGAATATGACCAAAGCGAAATCATATCTTCTGTAGACAAGGGAATTTTTGCAGTCAACTTCTCAGGTGGACAAGTAGATATTACTAATGGTCAATTTGTTTTTAGTGCGTCTGAAGCTTATATAATCGAAANAGGTAAAGTCACTACACCGATTAAAGGCATGACTCTTATTGGCAATGGCCCAGAAATATTAAAAAAAGTATCTATGGTAGGAAATGATCTCAAATTGGATGANGGAGTTGGAACATGCGGCAAAGATGGCCAGAGTGTACCAGTGGGAGTAGGTCAGCCTTCACTTAAAATTGATGAGATAACTGTCGGAGGGACAGAAATTTGAANAATCTCTCAGATAGGTCAAGAGATGTAAAATTAAGGATAGATAAATACATCAATGATTTTAAAAGTAAAAATATAGATCTNCAATTTAATGTATCTATATCAGATGGTTTTACGGTNAATTGTCGCTCTAAAGAACTNGAGAATATTGAATATCATAATGATGTAGCNCTTGGAGTAACGGTATATAATAACCAAAAAAAAGGCACNGCTTCAACAAATAACCTATCAGATACGAGCATCATTACTACTATTAATAAAGCTATAGATATTTCAAAGAATACACAAGAAGATCAATGCCATGGCATCGCCAATGAGAACTGTATCCAAGAAGCATCTGAAGACCTAGGAATATATTATCCAGTAAACATGAATATTGATGANGTGATTGATATGACAAGAGAATGTGAGATAAGCGCATTTGATTCTGATAAAAGAATTATTAATTCTGAAGGTTCCTCATTTAGCACATCTAATAATGAGAATATGATCATTAACTCAAATGGGACTTTTGGTCATTATAGATCATCTGATCATTCTTTATCCTGTATTGTTATAGCTCAAGATAAATCCTCTATGGAGAGAGACTATTGGTATACTTCGGCGAGAGATTTTCAAAAATTAGAGAGTCCTGATGCAGTAGGAAAAAAAGCAGCGAAAAGAGCTACAAGTCGTTTGGGAGCAAAAGCGATNAGCACGAGGTCTTGTCCCGTAATTTTTTCTCCTGAGATGTCTACATCNATCATTGGTAACTTTTTAACCGCTATATCTGGTCCTGCAATTTATAAAAAAGCCAGCTTTCTGCTCGATAGTATTGGCAAGAGCATATTCCCTGACTATATTTCTTTGAAAGAGGAACCTCTCATCAAAGGCGGCTCTGGCTCAAGACCTTTTGATAGCGATGGAGTAATAACTAAAAATAAGACGATAATTAATGATGGAATTCTGGAAACTTATTTATTAGATACATATTCATCAAGAAAACTTAATCAAAAATGTACTGGAAATGGCGTGCTAACAAATATAGTTATTGAATCAAAGAATGAATATCCTCAAGACATTTTAAAAACAATGGGNAATGGAATACTCATNAGCGAAATGATGGGATCTGGAGCAAATANACTTACAGGTGATTATTCGAGAGGTGCATTTGGATATTTAATTGAGAATGGAAAAATTATTGCGCCAGTTACTGAAATTACAGTAGCTTCTAATTTGAAAGACATGTTAAAAAATATCATATGTATAGGTAATGACTTTGATCACAGAGGTAATATTCGCACTGGCTCTATTTTAATTGATAATATCTCTATTGGTGGAAAAAGCTAAACATTTAATAATAGTATTGTTGCGAATATGAAAAGTATTATGGTCATCATTACGGTAATTGTAGCCTGATTTAGTAAAACATTTTCAATATATTCTAATCTTAACTTACTAAACGAACCCCATATTATTCTTCCTAGATTCGAAACAGTCTTATTTATTTGTTCGTATAAATTATCCAGAAAAATAAGTTTATTTCTGTATATCCAATCAATATCTAGTGTAATAGTAAGCGTCCTCTCTAAATATTTAAGACTCATAAAAAATGCAAGACCAGAAAACACGAGTAGATGCAATTGGGAAACTACATGGTTAGCAGTGTATGGTATGTACGAATTATCGAACGGGAGAATTGAATAAAGATGACTTGGAAAAATACCCAGGAATATACATAAAAAAGATAAAGTCACCATAGCGATTTTCATGAAAACAGGTGGATCAGATGTATCAATTTTTTTGTCCCTATGGAAAAAGACAAACCACGGGAATTTAATGCCTGCATGTAAAAATACGCCTGCTGATCCAATAAGTAAAAATAACCATACAATCTCAAAATTAGCATAATAACTAGCCTCTAAAATCATAGATTTTGAGATAAAGCCAGAAGTGAGAGGGAAAGCAGAAATTGCAAATGCTCCAATTATTCCACATGTTGCTGTGAGTGGCATAGTTTTGTACAGTCCCCCAACATCTGTACATTTTCTTTTTCCTGTCATAAATATTACGCTACCTGCAGACATTAACAGTAAGCCTTTATAAATTATGTGTGTAAAAGCGTGCGATGCGGTCCCATTTAAAGCAAGTTCGGAACCTATTCCAATTCCAACAATCATGAATCCTACTTGATTCACTATACTGTAAGATAATATTCTCCTTATATCATTTTCTAACAGCGCGTAAATAATACCGTACATTATCATATAAATTCCTACCATTATGAGTAACTTCGTACCCGCGAATGTAGACATCAAGACGAACACTGCAGTCTTAGTGGTGTAAGCCGATAAAAAAACTGTTGATGAATAGCTACCCTCTGGATATGAGTCAGCTACCCATTGCGAGAATGGTGGGGCACCAGCGTTCAATAAAAGACCTAACAAGACAAACCAAGTGTACCACTCATTCAACTGTAAAATTCTTATTGTCAAGTTCTGTGTTTCACTATACATGCCTAGTATTCCCACAAGTAATATTAAGCCGCCAATTAAATGCACCAGCAAATATCTCTGTCCTGATTTCATTGCTGAAGGTGAAGAGCTTGACCAAATAACAAGCGTTGATGATATTGCCATCATTTCCCAGAAAATATATAGAACAATAAAATCACCAGAGAATATGACGCCTACAGCAGAAGCTATGTACAACAATACCAATGATTTTTCTGATATTGATTTTTGGTATATAGAGAATATTTTTCCAACTATACCCAAAATCAAAAAAACAAGACAAAATAAGAATGATAATTTTGTTGATGAAATAATCTTTAAGTTCATACTCTCCAATATAAAATCAGTATTTGAGCCAATTGGTAGTAATAATAAAAAGATAAACGAAATTATAAGAGATACTATTGATATAATATTTACTTTTGTTTTTACTATAAAAATTAAAATAGACCCAACTAATAAGGGCAATGCAGGATGTAGGAAAAGATTACTCATCATAGAATGTATCCTCTCTTTTTAAAAAAACTCCAATTAACTTAGCAATTATTATCAAAAGCAGACAAGCTATAAACCCAAATATTGGATAAAAACCGACATAATGATCAATACCGAATTTAATTTTATCAAAATCATAAAATACATATAAATATGGCATCAAGCTTGTGATAATGACCAGACTATAGATTATGTTCTTCCGTGTTTTCATAATAAGATTTGTTGCTCAATAAATATTATAAATGTTTCAGCGGTAAAAAATAGAACTACCGAAATCAATCCTATTAATGCTACTGGTAGAACTAAGAACATATCCTCTTTATATGTAAAAGTATTATTACTAGGTCCAAAAAAAGGTTTATATATCATCGGAAAATAATACGCAGCATTTAAAATTGTACTAAGAACGATTACTGCAACAAGGATATACATATCTGCATCTATAATACCTTGTATCAAAAACCACTTACTTATAAATCCAATAGTTGGTGGCAGCCCAACCATGATAATTGCACCTAATGATAAAAGCAGTGATGTATAAGGTAGCGAAGTACTTATCCCATTCATCTCAGAGACATATTTAACATTTACTCTTGTTGCAATTATCCCAGCTGATAAAAATAGCATTATTTTGCCCAANGCATGAAAAGCTAAGTGAAGAACTGCCGCTAAGATAGAATATGGAGCAAGGATAGCTGTTGCTAAAACGATGTAGGCAAGCTGACCAATTGTAGAGTATGCTAGCCTCAATTTAATACTGTCTTGTTTTAGGGCAATAATAGATGCGATAATTGTTGTGAATGAGGCCAGCAGAATGATAAAAACAGCACCATTTTCTTTAATGACCTCTATCCCAAATATGAAAAGTATTATTTTTATAATAATATAAACACCTGATTTTACTACAGCAACAGCATGCAAAAGCGCGCTTACTGGTGTTGGTGCTACCATTGCAGTAGGAAGCCACTTATGAAATGGCATCAGTGCAGATTTTGCAACACCTAATGTAAAAAGAATTAATGCTATAAAAGTAATTATTTGATTTGATGACGAAAAAATACCTCCTTGTGTATACTCGACGGATCCATTTTGTATATAGGTAATAACAATCGCAGGTAATAAGAATACAATAGATGTTCCNAGTAAATAATATAAATACTTTTTACCCGAATTTACAGATTCTTCATCTTTTTTAAACGTTACCAGCGGATATGTTGCTACTGTAAGTAGCTCATAGAATATAAATGTTGTAATAAGATTTGAAGAATATACTATTGCGTTAGTTGCAAACATCGAAATTAAAAAGAATATATAAAAGTCGCCTTTTTTNTCATATTTATTTATATCTAGATATCTCGTCGCATAAATTGCAACACAAAACCATAATAAATTTGAAATTATTAAAAAAACTAATCCNAAGCTATCAATATAAAACGATATCGGAGCATTTTCTATAAACTCAAATAGTACAATCTTATTATTTGATACCTCATGAAATGAGAATGTTATAAAGAATACGAATATGACAGAAATGAAGCTTATTAATCCATGTGCTGCTCCTGAGAAATTTTCTTTTCTAACTAGATATAATATTAATATTGAGANAAATAGAAATGCTAGATGAGAGAGTATTATATTCATCTATAGTGCACCGTAGTAAACATCATAAGCAATACTTTCTGCAACATCAGCTGTAAGCGATGTATCAATTCCAAAATAAATTGTAAGTGTAGTGAGAATTGTTATGCAAGCGATTTGATAATTTTTAATAGCAACAGACTCGTTATTATCTGTCGATTTAAAATAGATATTTTCGATCATCTTCCAAATATAAAAAAATGTCATAAAAGATGTTATNAGAACTACAATGGTAAAATACCAGTACTCTGATTTAAGCATTGCTAGCACAATGTACCATTTGGATATAAAACCTGCTGTAAGGGGTATTCCAATCAAGCCTAGCGAGAGAATGATAAAATTCCCCATAACCAGGGGATATTTCTTTCCTAATCCACATAAATCATCGAGTTTAATATTTTGATTATTTAAGAAAATGATTGCTATGGCTAGAAAAAGACCGGTTTTTATAACTGAATGATTTATCACATGAACTAAAGATGCGGTAATCCCTTCAGGTATGAGTAACATTGCAACTAATAGAATGTATCCCAGTTGCGCAATACTTGAGAGTGCCAACATTTTTTTTATCTCTTGTTGTTTAATTGCATATGCTGTTGAAACGAGAATTCCAAAGAGTGATAAGTATATGATTAATTCAGACAAATGATAATTTTGCAGAGGAGTTATATTGTTAAATACATCAAAAAATATTCTTATGAGAATATATATTCCTATTTTGGTAGAAGTACCAGAGAAGAATGTAGTAACTACGGATGGAGAATAGGCATATGTTTTTATAATCCACCCATGAAGAGGAAACATTGCCGATTTTATACCTATACCGATCAAGAATAATCCTAGAGCTAGCATAACCGAGTTATTATAATCGACTAAACTAATCTTCATCGAAATATCTTGCATGTTAAGCGTACCAGTTTGCATATAAATGATACCTATGGAGAGTAGTATGAAAACAGCAGCTATACTCCCAATGAACAAGTACTGTAGAGCTGCCACAGTAGAGCCTTTATAATTTCCTTGTGAAACTAAAAAATAACTTGAGAGTGAAGATATTTCCAAAAATACAAATAAGTTAAAAATATCATCAGTTAAAATAATTCCTGAAAATCCAGTAGTGCATAATAACCAAGCAACATAGAATAAATTTGATGTAGATTTATTAACTTGCTGTTCGATTAGATTTTTACCTGATGCTATGCAAAGCAAACTCATAAAATTTATGATTATTAAAAAAAATATTGAGAGGATATCTGCATTTAACCTTATTCCAAATGGCGCAGGCCAATTACCTACCTCATACAATATATTTTCCACACTCGAAACGTGTTGGAATAAAATTATAGTTAGAAAAAAATTTATAAATAGAACAATTGTTACAAGACTGTGCATTATACCTACATTTCTAAGAATAAGTAGAACTGGTGCTAACAACATAGGTAAAACTAAAATTAGTATAGGTAATTGAGACATAATTAATCTAACTTAACCTCATCTTCATTCACAGTATTGTGTTTTTTCTTTATCATCATTACTAGAGCTAGCGCTAGACTTGTTGTTGCAATACTTACAACGATGGCGGTAAGTATTAAAACATGTGGTAGAGGATTGGAATACACATAATCTCCTACATCTAGAATAGGCGGAGTACCGTTATTAATTTTGCTTACTAAAATATAAAAAATAAAAACTGATACTTGAAAAATATTTAGCCCAATTATCTTTTTTATATAATTTGGTTCTCTGAGAATAATCAACAAACCAATCAAAAACAAAATGAAATTTAGCAGATAAGTCATTTTTTTGTTACCTTCATATTTGCGAAAGAATAGAAAACTACTATCATTACATTTGCAACGGTTAGACCTACACCAATCTCAACTAAAAAAATCCCCAACATTTGTCCTGACGTAGGATTAGCAGAAAGGACATTGTAATCAAGGAAATTGGCGCCACTCATAATTCCGATTAATCCTACCAATAGATAAATACTTAGACCAAGCGCCATGAGTCTTTGAGATGTCTCGAGCGATATAACAGATTGACTTTTTTCAATGCCAAAAACTAGGCTATATAGTATAAAGGCCGATGCAAAGATAACGCCTGCTTGAAATCCTCCTCCCGCAGAAAATTCTCCGTGGAATTGAACATATAAACTGAAAATAAGAATAAGGGGAATCATCAAAACTGAAATAATTGAAACGATACTTATTTTACTCATTNTCTTTTTCCTCTCTAAGAATTCCAATGACAGAAACACCAGCAATGAAAATAACAATAACCTCTCCAAGAGTATCAAAAGCTCTGTATCCAGCTAAGATCGAAGTTACAACATTTGGAATTCCCATTTCACTCTTAGAATTCTCTAAATAATACTTAGTCACATTTGAGTTTTGNGTAATTTTAGATTCACCAAAGNTTGGAAAATCATCCATTAAGTTAAAAACTAACAAAACAATCACAATTAAAGATAGNCCAAGAATAGCATTATTGCTTTTAGATTTCTTTAAATTAATCTCCAGGTGTTTAAGAGTAAAAACAAAAAGGATAGTTGCTATACCTGCACCAACTGCTGCTTCCGTAAGGGAGACATCAACAGCATCTAAAATAAAAAATATTGTAGCCGTCAACANGCTAAAAATTGAAGATGCGAGTACTGCCCATAATAAATTTCTTGTTATCATAATATAAAACGAGAGAATTATTAAAAGTATTAATAGAATATTTGTAATTATTATTGTAATAGTTATCTCTCCTATTTTTTTAATTTATTTAGATATGATTTACCGAGTAGATGTATNGCGGTACTGCCTGTTATAAATACAACTAGAAGTACTATAAATAATTTTAAGCTCAATAACGTTAGACCAGAATGTAAAATTAGTGCTATTGAAAAAAGAATTACTGAGAGAGTATCTGTTATTGCAGCAGCATGTGTTCTCGATAGAAAATCATCAAATTTGAAACATCCTATGACACTTATAATTGTAGTTAAGGATCCTAATACCAATAAAATCAAAATAGCAGTATCCATATTATTCTTCCTTCTCCAAAAAATTTGATAATGCAATCGTTGTGATAAAATTAATTAATGCATATACAAAAGCAACATCAGTAAAATCTCTTTTCATAAATAAAACTGAAATAATTAATAAAAGAAAAATAATTTTTGTACCAATCAAATTAACCATTAGCACTTTCGTATACGTATCTTGTGTTGTAATGAGCCTTATAATTGATAGCGTAATTGCTACTACAATAATAACTAAGATAATACTATTAAGATCTATCATTTAATCTCCCATCAATCACATCAACTTTTTTTGCCATTTCTTGCGTTAATAGTGATTGTTTAAAGACAACATCCAATGTATGTATTTTCATTTTATTTTTATCAACATCCAGCGTAAGTGTTCCTGGCGTGAGAGTGATTGAATTTGCATAAAGTACATTTGTTATTTTAGAGACATCTAGCGCTTCTATTTCAATAATCTCTGGCTTAATTTTATGACTTGGATTAATAATAATTAGACAAACTTTTAGATTTGAAACAATTATTTCACGTATTAACCAAATAGAATATTTTAGAAGTTGATCGATTCTTAAATTTTGAATGCTGTTGTCCTGTTCTATGATATTCATCTTTGTGATGATAAGCGTAATACCTAATGAGGAAATGATTCCAAGTAAAATCATGAACGGAGTATAGAGGCCAGACAATAAAAGCCAAAAAAGAAAGATAGTGATAAATATTGTTATTGTTTGACGTCTCTTATCGTAAGCTTTATTCATGATATATCTACTATATTATATAGGGATTATATCAGATAGACCATACTACTTAATAAGAAGTGAGATATCGCTACAATTAACGTTTTTAGTTAGAGACCCAACCGAAATACAATTTACACCTTTCAACACATATTTTGATATGTTAGATAGATTAATATTTCCTGAGATTTCGATGGGTTTTGTTGTTATATGAAGAATCTTTTTTATGTGAGGGATTGAAAAGTTATCTAAAAGAATTCTATCCACATTTTTGTTATCAGCAACCAGTTTAAATTCCCTAATATTTGAAACTTCTATTACTACAAATTTATTTTTCTTTTTAGCTTTCAATAATACCTCTTCTAGATTATCTATAAGCTTAAGATGATTCTCTTTAAGTAAAATTGACGAAGAGAGATCATCCCTGTGTGCATGACACTTCATTGATTTACATAATTTCTGTATCGCATATTTCCACCCCGGTAAAATTTTTCGGGTATAGAGCAGTTTAATACCAGTGTTCTTAATTTTGTTCTTATATTGATCTATGCTGTTTGCTATGCCTGATAGAGTTTGAAGAAAGTTCAGAGCTACTCGCTCTCCAGATAATATAGATTGACATTTTCCCGTTATTGTACAAACTTTGACTCCTTTTTTGATATACTTCCCATTTTTTGAATGCCATTTTAATTTAAGTTTTGGATCTACTTGTTTAAAAACTTCATCTACCCATTCAATTCCATAAATTATTGATGAGGTTTTGAATATTATTTCTCCTGTAGTATTTGTATTTCTAAGTAACTTGCTTGTGCAATCTTTTTTTACTTCATCGTCATCAAGTGCTTTTTTTACATGACTTTTTAATTCTTTTAAAAAATTAATTTTCATTACTATTTTGGATAAATTGTTTAGTTTTACTAAATACTATTGGACTTAGAAGAATTAGAGCAATCAGATTAGGTAAAGCCATAAGGCCATTCATAATATCTGCAATAAGCCAGATTAAATTAAGTTCTGTCGCAGCACCTATTGGAATAATTATTATCCATAAAACTCTATATGGGATNATNATTTTGCTTCCAAATATGAACTCTGCACATTTTTCTCCATAATAACTCCATCCAATTATTGTACTAAAAGCAAACAGNACTAATCCAACTACAACAATATATTTTCCTACATAAGGAATTTCAGTATTAAAGGCTTCCGTTGTTAACGCGGCACCATTTATACCTGTTAACCATGCGCCACTAATCAAAATAACAAAGGCAGTAATGGTACACACAATTAATGTATCAATAAGAGGTTCAAGCATCGAAATGGATCCTTGTTTAATGGGATTATTAGTTTTTGCTGCTGCATGTGCGATAGGAGAGCTTCCCAGCCCAGCNTCATTTGAAAAAACTCCTCGTGAAACTCCAAATCTAATTGCCATCATTACCGTTGCTCCAGCAAACCCTCCGGAAGCTGCAGTCGTANTAAAAGCAGAATCNATAATCAGCATAAAAACTTCTGGTATTAATGCANCATTGATAACAATAATATATATCCCTCCAAGAATATAAATTGCTGACATTGTAGGNACTAATTTTGATGCAGTTTTTCCAATACTTGTAATTCCTCCTAAAATAACTAGCATGACTAATAAAGCTAAAAATAGACCTACCGATAATTCAGAGACAACTAATTCGTCTGATACGACCTGTGCTACAGAGTTTGATTGAACTCCGTTACCTATACCAAATGCTGCAATCATTCCAAAAATAGCGAACGCGTAAGCTAGAAAGCTATAGTTTTTNTGGAGTCCATTTTTAATGTAATACATCGGGCCTCCAATAAAATTACCATTATCGTTTTTTTCTCTGTAATAGACTGCAAGAAAAGCCTCGGCATATTTAGTTGCCATGCCGAAGAATGCTGTAATCCACATCCAAAAAATTGCTCCTGGACCACCAAGAAAAATAGCCGTCGCAACACCTGCGATATTTCCTGTACCGACGGTTGCTGAAAGAGCNGTCATAAGTGACTCAAAAGGAGTAATATCTCCATCAANTCCTTTATCGCCTTTTCCAAACAGTTCGCGAAAAGCAAAATTTATTTTTTTAACTGAAAAAAATTTTAAGCCTATCGTTAAAAATACACCAACACCGAGAAGAAGTACGAGTGTGAACGGCCCCCATACTATGCTGCTGATTTCNCCTAAAATTACATTCATAATTATTTATAAAGAATATCGAATACATTACTTCGATTTTCATTCTCATTTTTTAATTCATTAAAAATAGCATCTGAATAGTGCGCAATGTCTACATTATTTTTATGTTCTGTAGCTACGATTGAGGAATATTGTATNTGCTTAGAAAATTTAAGATTAGAAATAATTTTATTATTAATATCTTTACTATTATCTTTTTGTCTAAAAATTACTATTCCACCCGAGTTAAGGGCATCAAGAGATTTTTGTAATAATTCAGTANCTTCTTCGGTGNTTTCATCTTTTAAAATATCTATACAACTTATCACATCACAACCACTTGGTATTTTGGATACTACATCGCTATCTATAACCACGTTTAGATTATTACTAAAATCTGCACCTAGATATTTTTTTATAANATTTAGATCAAAGTCNTCTTTGATTACCTGAGTTGCATTTTTGACATTAATATAATCACTCATCAATAATTCGCATGANAATAAATAATCACCATAAATATCACAGAATTTAATTGGTTTTTTGCGTCCAAAAACATTTATTACTATTTGTTNAGCAATCGCGCTAATAATCCCATTTTTATGATGCCTTTGGGACTCAATTTGCCAACCATCTCCAATAGTTTGNCCNTTTGAATTTTTTGAAGCATCAAGAAATTTTCCAAATGTACTATTTTTAATTGGTGGTTGTTTTTTTCCTATTCTCATGGACATAACGCCATCATTCTCAGCCCAGATATTACTCATCCCCCACCATTTTTGTCTACTTTGAAAAATTACTTCTAGNGAACTTCGTGACCANTAATTTTTTTCAACACCTTGTCTCTCNGCATAGACAGGTAAAATTACTGCACCCTCATCATCGATAAGATACATAAGATGTCTAAGGAAGGAAGCACCCCAGTTATTTGCAAAAAGCGGATAACTTATGCCCAGATAAATTCTATGAAATGATTTAGCNTTAAAAGGATAATATATAGAAACTTGTTTATNAGGCTCTACTTTATCAGNAAAAATAGCGGANTCAGCAGTAACNCTGATTAGATTATCATCAGGTTTAATCATGCCATGCTTATCTCTTATGTCAGAGCAATAATAATCTCTATCTTCTTTAATATAAGCACTAGATTTGTGAATTAATATATCTGTCATGATAGTATAATATTANTATAGGATATTAACATGCGCACATCTTTACAACAATTACTCCATGAATAAAATGAAAAAGCTTTTTCTTATTATATCAATTCCCACAATTACAATTCTNATGACGCTGAATGCACCTACGATTTATATTTTTGGTTTAATTACTATTTTCATTATCGCTTTTTATGTTGCGGATAAAAATACTCAATCTAACGATATTATNCTNCAGTCAAAATTAGATAACCCTAAGAATCCGACTGAATATAGCATGATTAAAAAATCACCTTTATTTACACACAATGAACAACCAATGGTAATTGTAGATAGTAGTTTTGTTATTAGATCATCAAATCAGGCTTTCAAGAACTTTTGTGGAGGCAATCCAGACGGACAACCCATAGCTATCTCTCTACGTTCACCGGATATAGATTCGGCAATTGAAAGNATCAATGCAAAAAATGTGTTTAGAAGTGTCGAATTTAGTATTTTTCAATCAGTAGAAAAATATTTGTTAGCTCAATTATTTACCATCAAACATAAAAGCAAATTTGTTTTATTATCCATNACTGATATCTCAGATCTCAAAGCTGCTGATAAACTTAAAACAAATTTTGTATCAAATGTAAGCCATGAATTACGTACGCCTCTTGCCTCCATTCTTGGTTTTATAGAAACAATTGAAGGCCCGGCAAAANGTGATGAGAAAAAAAAGAGCGAATTCTTTCAAACAATTAAAAATGAAGCAGAGAGAATGCAACGATTAGTGAATGATTTGCTTTCACTCTCAAGAGTAGAAGAATCAGAATTTCAACTACCTAATGAAAAAGTTGATTTATTTACATGTCTCGAGTCTGCGATAGACGCAATAAATGTAATCGCAGATAAGAAAAAAATTAATATAAAATTTCCAAAACCTTCAACTCCAATTTTCGTAAGAGGAAATACCGATCAAATCATCGAAGTTTTTGAGAATCTACTAGAAAATGCAGTTACTTATAGTGATGAGGGGCGTAATATTATATTAAAATACGAACAGTTATCTGAATACGAGAAAGTTTCTGTTTGTGACGAAGGAATTGGTATACCACCTAATGATCTTGTAAGACTTACCGAGAGATTTTTTAGAGCACAAAATAGTATTAAATATCGCAATAAGAGTTCCGGGTTAGGATTGGCTATTGTTAAACATATCTTAAATCGTCATGAGGGTAAACTTGAAATAACTAGCGAGCTTGGGAAGGGAAGTGAATTTTCAGCATATCTTCCAAAATATAATGATGTGATAAATTAATAAATTTGTAACAAAAGAGTAATTACGATTTAATTTATTTTGTTTGTAATACTTGTATGTTTTATATTTTTATGGAGTAGGAATAATGAAAAAAATTATGATATTTTTAATGGCCTTGGTTGTTACGCTACCAGTAGATGCCCGAGATACTATCAGAATAGTAGGTTCATCAACAGTGTATCCATTCGCTACAGTCGTTGCAGAAACGTTTGGGAGAGCTAATAATGGATTTAAAACCCCAATCATTGAATCAACAGGATCTGGTGGTGGCTTGAAATTATTTTGCTCTGGCAAAGGCCCATCAACACCAGATATAACTAATGCATCAAGAAGAATAAAAAAGAAAGAAATAACCTTATGTGCTAAAAACGGAATTAAAGATATTATAGAACATAAAATTGGTTTTGATGGGATTGTCGTAGCAAACGCTAACAGTGGACCTTCTTTCGATATTTCCAGAAAGGATTTGTATCTAGCTTTAGCTGCTAAAGTCCCATGCGGTATGCAAGACGAGGTTACATGTAATAATGAAGCCAAAACATGGAAAGAGGTGAATTCGTTATTACCAGATATTAAAATTGAGGTGTATGGACCTCCCCCAACATCAGGTACAAGGGATGCGTTCGTAGAATTAGCTCTTGGTGGTGGCTGTAATACAATACCCTGGATCAAGGCATTAAAAAAGAAAGACAAATCATCTTGGAAAAAGCTGTGCTATACCATAAGAGAAGATGGAAAATATATAGAGGCAGGCGAGAATGACAATCTCATAATTCAAAAACTAGTCAATAATCCAAATGCAGTAGGTGTTTTTGGTTATAGTTTTCTAGATCAAAATACAGATTCAGTAAAAGGAGCAACGGTAGATGGGATACAACCAACATTTGAGTCCATAGCATCCGGAGATTATACTGTTTCACGTTCGTTATTTTTCTATGTTAAAAAAGATCATGTCGGCTCAATACCTGGGATTGCAGAATATATGGAAGAATTCATGAGTGAAAGAGCAATCGGAGATGACGGATATTTGCTTGATAATGGCCTAATACCAATGCCGCAAGAAATGAGAGTGAAATTTCAAAGCGACAGTAAAAATCTTGTTAACATTCAATATTAATATACATGCAGGTGCTAATATTCACTATTAGCACCAGTCTCATCTAACATAAAACTCAGTTTTTTATTACATTTAATATATTTGTAACAATTAGCTAATAATATATTTCTATAAAATATGACTTATGAATTTTTATTATTAACAATCTTTGGCTTAGCTACATACAGTTTCTTTCTCAGTAGAAAAAAGGCTATGGCTTTAAACGTGATGGATCCCTTAGCGGTTCACTCACAGCCACATTATCATGGACTTTACTCTGCAATGTTAACAATAACTCCTGCGATTATTTTATTACTTATATGGTCATGGTTTGAGAACTCTATATTTAAAGATAACTTGGAAAAATATTTTTCTGATGTTACTGATCCATATCAACTCGAATTCTATGTTTCTGGCGTAAAAAGCTTTGTAGCTGGCGCAAGTAATACCATCATGGATCACTCCAATTTTTCCGCGGCAGCCAAATACTACGAAACATCAACAAAAATGAGTTTAGTACTTAAATCTATCGTGGCAGTCATACTTACTTTAATTGCATTAAGACATTCATTAAAATTAGTATCAGCAAAATTCAAAGCACGTGATTTGGTCGAAGATATCGTTGTCAAAACAATGCGGTATGCATCAATTTTTGCGATATTCATTACTCTAGGTATTGTATTATCATTGTTATTCGAAACTTTAAGGTTCTTTGAGAGTGTTGCAGTAACAGAATTTTTATTTGGGACACACTGGAGTCCTCAAATGTCTATTAGGGAAGATCAGGTAGGATCATCGGGAAGTTTTGGTGCAGTACCTGTATTTACAGGTACCTTATTAATATCAGTTATAGCTATGTTGGTGGCTGGCCCTATAGGATTATTCTCTGCTATATATCTCTCTCAGTATGCTTCGAGCAAAGTCAGATCAATAGCTAAACCAATCATAGAGGTTCTAGCTGGAATACCAACAGTAGTTTATGGTTTTTTTGCTGTAATAACAGTAGGACCATTTTTTAGAGAGCTTGGAATCTTTTTTGAAATTGATGGCTTTAGTTCGGAAAGTGCTCTAATAGCTGGATCAGTTTTAGGAATTATGATTATACCATTTGTTGCATCTTTAACTGATGATTCTTTATCAGCAGTTCCACGTTCTCTAAAAGAAGGTTCGCTTGCTATGGGTGCGACATTATCTGAGACGACAACTCGAGTAATTATTCCTGCATCCTTTCATGGAATAGTTGGGAGCTTTTTATTGGCTTTCTCAAGAGCTATCGGAGAAACTATGATTGTTGTTATGGCTGCAGGTTTTGCTGCAAACCTTACTGCGAATCCATTTAATGCAGTTACAACTGTTACGGTACAAATTGTTGGTCTTTTGACTGGAGATCAAGAGTTTGATAGTCCTAAAACGCTATCTGCATTTGCACTAGCTTTTGTTCTTTTTTTTCTTACTTTAATATTGAATATTATCTCTCTATCGATAGTTAAAAAATTTAGGGAGCAATATGAATAATATTTTAAAAAGAAACAAAAGAGAGAAAAGATTTCAGTTCTACGGTCTCTTTGCTGTTGGGCTCGCTATATTTCTGCTGTTAATTTTATTATTCAAGATTTTTAGCACAGGTTTTAGTGCATTCAATCAGACGTATCTTGGAGTCAAGATTCAAATTGAAAAGAATGTTAATTTATCTGAATTAGATGCAAGGTCAGTTTTAAGAGAAAATATAAGAAATATGTTTCCAGAAGTCGTAAGCCGTTCCGACAAGAAAAATTTATATTCTCTGTTTAGTCCAGGCGCCTATATAGAATTTGAAGAAATGTTGAATAGTAACAATGAGGAGACAATTGATGGTTATTATTACTTCCTAGCTTCAGATGATTTAGATATGTACTTTAAAGGAACTGTTGCTAGACAAGGTAATAGCGCAGGAAAGATTAAACCAAATCAGATGAAATTTGTAGATGATTTTGAAAGAATGAATTTAATAAAGCTTCAGTACAATAAATATCTTCTTGGTTCTGCTGATAGTAGAAATCCTGAAATGGCTGGAATTCTGGGAGCCATTTATGGGTCGTTGTTTGCAATACTGATTGCATTTGCAACTTCTTTCCCACTAGGCATCCTGACGGCAATATATCTTGAAAAGCTAGCAAAGAGGAATGCTTTTTCGGATTTAATTGAAACTAATATTAATAATTTAGCAGCTGTCCCTTCCATAGTATTTGGATTGCTTGGGTTAGCAATTTTTCTAAACTTTTTTGAACTACCTCGATCTGCTTCCTTAGTAGGAGGGCTTACTCTTGGTTTAATGACATTACCAACAATCGTAATAGCATCAAGGTCTGCTATAAAATCGGTCCCGCCTTCTATTGAGGAGGCATCTATAGGTTTGGGATCAAGCAAAATTCAAACGATATTCAATTTTACTTTGCCCCTAGCTATGCCTGGAATATTAACTGGTACAATCATTGGCATTGCTCGAGCCATTGGAGAAACTGCTCCTCTTTTGATGATCGGGATGGTAGCTTTTATAGTTGATATACCTCAAGGCCCACTTGATGCCTCTACAGCACTTCCAGTACAAATATTTTTATGGCAGGATAGTCCTGAACGAGCATTCGTTGAGAGAACATCTGCTGCAATTATTGTGTTGTTAATATTTCTATTTCTATTGAACATAACAGCTGTATATTTAAGAAAGAAATTAGAGAAAAAATGGTGATTAGATATTATGAGTGAATCTTTAAAAATTGCTGTAAAAAACTTAAATGTATTCTACGGAAAAAAACAAGCTCTGTTTGATATTAATTTAAATATTTTTGAAAATGAAGTTACTTCATTAATAGGTCCTTCAGGTTGTGGAAAATCAACTCTCATAAAATGTTTCAATCGCATGAATGATTTAATCGATATATGTAAATACAACGGGGAGGTTTTAATTGATGGAAAAAACATAAATGATCCATCTACTGATCCTGTGAGTTTAAGAACAAGAGTTGGAATGGTATTTCAAAAACCAAATCCTTTCCCAAAATCAGTCTACGAAAATATTGCATATGGTCCTAAACTTCATGGAATGTACAAGAATAAAAACGATTTAGACGAATTAGTCGTATCGAGTCTACAAAAAGCAGGATTATTTAACGAGGTTAAAGACAGATTATTTGAGCCGGGCACCGGTCTTTCTGGAGGTCAGCAACAACGATTGTGTATCGCGAGAGCTTTAGCTGTAAATCCAGAAATTATCTTAATGGACGAGCCTTGCTCAGCACTTGATCCAATCGCTACAGCAAAAATTGAGGAATTAATAGAGGATTTAAAACAAAAATATACCATTGTAATTGTCACTCACTCTATGCAACAAGCAGCAAGAGTTTCTAATAGGACAGCATATATGCATATGGGGGAACTTGTCGAGACAGGTTTAACAAAAAATATTTTCTCTAATCCGGAACATGCAAAAACACAAGATTATATAACAGGCAGAATTGGTTAAATTAAGATTTATTGATATAATTTAAGTGAGAGGAATATAATATGAACGAACAAAGCGACCATATAGTTTCTTCTTTTGATGATGACATTGCGTCTATTAGAATGTCAGTAATAAAAATGGCTACACTAGTTGAAGAGCAGTATAAGCTTCTTCATCATATTATAGATACGGGTTCAGCTTCTACAGTTGAAGATGTATTAGAAAATGAACCAAAACTCGATGCATTTGATGGGAAAATCAGAGATCAAGTTATTACGTTTATCACATTAAGATCACCAATGGCTATAGATTTGCGGGAAGGATTGACCGCGCTTAAAATTTCAACTGACCTTGAAAGACTAGGAGACTACTGTAAAAACGTCTCTCTAAGAGTTCAAGCTTTAGAAGAAATCCCTCCTGTTGAAATAAAAAACGAAATTTTGAGAATGACTGTGATGGTTCAAGGGCAACTCAAAAGAGTTATTGATGCTTATGTTACTAAAAATAAAGAAAAGGCTCTAGAAGTAAGAAATGCAGATGCCGCAATTGATCAACATTATCAGTTAATTTATAACCAGATAATTGAAGACATCAAAAATAGGCCAAATAAAATAAAGACATTAGCAAATACAAAATTACTTTTTACTATTAAAACTATTGAGAGAGCTGGAGATCACATCACCAATATTGCTGAAGAGATATTTTATACGGTTACCGGCGAGACTCTTACTACACCAAGACCCAAAGGTGAGTCCGAAAAGTGAAAACTATTTTCTCGATAGAAGACGAAGAATCACTTGTCTCTCTTCTAGAATATAATATTAAAGCTGCTGGATATAAATTTGAATTTTCTTTAAACGGATATGATGGAATGCTCAAAATCCAAGAGTTAAAACCTGACTTAATATTATTAGATAGAATGTTGCCAGACATGGAAGGAACAGAGATATGTAAGTTCATAAGGTCTAATAAAGAGATTCAAAGAATACCTATAATTATTTTGACCGCTAAGGGAGAAGAGGCAGACTTGATAGAAGGTTTTGATTATGGAGCTGATGACTATATCATCAAACCTTTTAGTCCAAAGGAACTCATGGCAAGAATAAGTGCGTTACTAAGAAGAGCCACGGAATCAGACACTTCATCTAAGCTGACTTATGGGAATATAGTGATGGATACTGATATGCATCGAGTTTACTGTTGTGATAAAGAGACTAAATTAGGACCAAGAGAATATAGAATATTGGAGTTTTTATTACAAAATCCAGGGAGAGTTTATAGCAGGCAACAACTTTTAGATGCGGTATGGGGTACAAATGTATACATAACCGACAGAACAATAGATGTTCACATTAGAAGACTGCGGAAAGCATTGAGTGTTAACGAAGAGTGCAAAGTAATTCGTACAATAAGATCATCAGGCTATTCGTTAGATGACAAGAGTTAGTAAAACACTGTAATATTACTGTAATATTTAAGTCTTAAAAATTTCATTTTACCTTTATATAAATATATTACTTCTTTTCTTATACTTTTATTCGTTAAACGTTATTAATAATCAATTAAGGGAAAAATATATGAAAAAATTATATAAATATTTGGTTATCATGATGGTTACGCTTCCAATTGCTGGTTTTGCTGGTGGGTTAATGACTTCCGAAAAAGCTCAAGCTGCTACTAAATCTGCAAAAAAAGGATCTAGCGCAATTTTTTATGGAAGACTCTATGTGCAATATGATAATTCAGATAATTCAACCTCTAACAATAATAAAATTTCTGGCTTACGTGATGACGAGGGCATGGGAAGATTTGGTGTTAAGGGTAAAAATAGTATAGGTAATGGCTATGCTGTTAACTATAAAGTAGAGTATGCTATCGATATTTCTGATGGACATGCCACGAGTGATAGTACCAACTGTACAAATAAGCAAGACTGTAGGCCGTTTGCATTAAAACAAGGCTGGTTAGGATTTTTAACTCCATTTGGTCAATTTAAATTTGGTTCAATGGAGTCGCCTTATAAATATCTTGCAAAACATGATATTTTGCACGATACAATTTCACAAGCTCGTGATACGAGAATGATTTCTCAAGGCTCTATGTCACACAGCTCGTACTGGAGAGAATCTATGCTGTATGAATTAAAATCTGGAAACTTAAGATTTGCAGCAATTTACGGCGTTGGAGAGAATTCCAATAATACCGTAACAAACAAAGACTCAGGTTTTGGGATTGAATACAAAAACTTCTTAATACCTGGTTTTAGTATTGTATATGCGAGAAACAAAGATCACAGCGTTACAGGTGCAAATAACCAAAACTATAATGAAAAATTTACACTAACCAAAGACTTTAAGTTAGCTAGTGGAAATAAAATTAAAATTTGGTATATGCATGAGGATGTTGGTTTAGATAGCAAACTTTTCACAGGCAGTAATTCTGATGGTGAGGTAAATTGGTACGGAATCCGTTATAAAACTGGACCTATGGAATTTCAATATTCATACGGTGACTCTGATGCAAATGAGGGACCAACATATGACAGGGATGGTTACAACATAGGTATGTACTATAAGCTATCTAAGACATCAAGAATTTACTTGGCGCATTCAAAAAGTGATGCTGGATCAGGTGATGGTGCAAACTTAGATATTGAATCAACACTGATTGGTTTGAGACACGATTTTTAAATCATAAAAATCATCTAAAAAAGAGGATGAGGTTTAAGTAGCATAAATTATATAGAAACTCCCCGTTAATATGTAAACCGTTATTTAAACCTTACCTCAACAAATAATCTTCAAACAAAATAAATAAATTGGAAACCTATTCTAATAAGTAGATAATAGGTTTATGAGCGTTAATAAAATACAAGATGAGAATAATATTACTTTAGATGAACTAGCAAAAGTACTTGATAGTGGAGCTATTATTCAAGCTCGTTCTTTATTGAATTCACTTTATCCTTCTGAAATAGCCGATGTCATTGAGGGATCACCAAGAAATCGTCGTGATTTAATTTGGAAGCTTGTATCAAATGAAAATAAAGGTGAAGCGCTAGCAGAAATGAGTGAGGAGATAAGGGGAAACTTGCTTGATGAGCTAATTGATCAAGATGGAACCGAGGGTCTAGCGCAAATCGCAGAAAACTTAGATACCGATGACCTTGCAGATATAATAAAGTCTTTGCCTAAACACTTAATAAGAACTGCTGTAAAAAGTCTAGATAAGCAAAATCAAGACCGTCTTGCTAAAGTACTATCGTTCCCAGATGATACTGCTGGCGGATTAATGAATACCGATACCATTAATATAAGGTCAAGTGTTACGGTTGAAGTTCTATTAAAATACATTAGACGTCTTGGTAAACTTCCTGAACAAACCGATATTATATTTGTTACAGATATCATGAATAAGTATTTTGGATACGTTTCTATACAAGATCTTTTGATAAGTAATCCCTCTAGTCTTGTTTCTGAGATCATGATTGAAGACAAAAATATTATTGATCCTGATACCGATAAACATGAAGTTGCTAAGACTTTTGAAGACCATGACCTTTTATCTGCAGCTGTTGTTGATAAAGATGGCGTGCTACTTGGTAGAATAACTGTGGATGATGTTGTTGATGTAATTAGAGACGAAGCGGAAGACTCAGTTCTCAATATGGCAGGACTGAATAAAGAAGATGATATTTTTGCGCCTATTTTCCAAAGTACAAAAAGAAGAACTGTCTGGTTAGGAGCTAATTTATTAACTGCCATCCTTGCAGCAGCTGCCATAGGTATATTTGAGGCAACAATTGAAAAAGTTGTAGCTCTTGCCATACTCATGCCAATAGTCGCAAGTATGGGCGGCATTGCTGGAATGCAAAGTCTTGCGCTTGTAATAAGGTCGCAAGCTACAAATCAAATTGGTGAATCCAATTCGAGACTATTGATAATTAAAGAATCGTTAATAGGCGTATTAAATGGAATCCTATGGTCATCGATTGTAGCGGTTGCAGTTTATCTATGGTTTGATAGTGTTTTTTTAGGAACAGTTATAGCTTCGGCTTTAATGATTAATCTTATCATTGGTGCGATTAGCGGAGTAAGTCTTCCTCTTATCCTAAAAAAAATGGATATAGACCCTGCTCTCGCAGGAGGTGTAATATTAACTACCATAACAGATATTGTTGGGTTCATATCTTTGTTAGGTGTTGCAACAATCATCATGTAAAAATATCTTAATAAGAATATTAACATTTTCTTATAGTCCTTTATCTACAGCTTTTCCACAACATTGCCACAGAAAAAACACAACATATAGTGTTAGAACCTACTTACAACCACAACGATTAGTGTTACAATCTTGTAAAGGGTAATCTGTGTGTTAAATGATGTTTATAATATTTACGCAGAATGCCACCTAAATAAATAGGATGTTATAGATAAATGAAAGAAGAATTACAAGAAAATCAAGAATTTGAACCTTCTGGATCTCCGGATGTAAGCCCTAACGTATCCATTTCTCCAGTTCCTGGCAGATATAGAGTGATGAGAAGGAATGGAAAGGTCACAACATATGATCTAAGTAAAATAATTGTAGCTATGACCAAGGCATTTTTGAGTGTGGAAGGTAGTAGTGCAGCAGCTTCAACTAGAATTCACAACGAAGTGGAGTCATTAGCTAATAAAGTTGATTCGGCAATACGTAGAAGATTCCCCGAGGGAGGTGTAGTACATATTGAGGACATACAAGATCAAGTCGAGTTGGCTATTATGAGAGCAGGTTATCAGGATGTTGCAAGAGCGTATGTAATATATAGAGAAGAAAGAGCACAGGCAAGAAGCCAGAATCAAATTGATAGTGTTGAAGATTTACCAATTAAGAAGTCGATTCTATTAGAGGATGGTTCAACAGAATCATTGGATATATCAAGATTGAGATTAACCGTTTCTGAGTGTTGCTCTGGAATCGATGATGTATCTGAAGATTTGATTTATGAGGCTATAGATAAAAATATATACGATGGTATTAAAAAAGAAGATTTAGCGAGTTCTATTTTAATATCTGTCAGACCTTTGATTGAGAAAGAACCTAATTATTCATATGTCGTTGCAAGGCTTTTATTGACGAATATTTACGAAGAAGCACTGACGTTTGTTGGTCATAAAGATAGTCAACCAACAATTAAAAGCATGAAGAAAAATTATATAGATTATTTTAAATCCTATATATGTGAAGCAAGCGAACTCAAATTACTTGATAAAGAACTTCTAAATTATGATCTGGATCTGCTAGGGAATTCAATAGTTTCTTCGAGAGATTTGTCGTTTACATATTTGGGTTTACAAACTCTATATGACAGATACTTTATTCATCATAAAGAAAAAAGATTTGAGCTCCCGCAGGCATTTTTTATGCGTGTAGCAATGGGTTTGGCAATTAATGAGACTGACAGAGAAGCTAAAGCAATAGAATTCTATAATTTAATCTCATCTTTTGATTTTATGTGTAGTACACCAACACTATTTAATTCAGGTACATTAAGACCTCAATTATCATCTTGTTACTTATCAACAATCCCTGACGATTTAAAAGGAATTTTTCAAGGTATAAGCGATGATGCAATGTTATCTAAGTTTGCTGGTGGTTTAGGAAATGATTGGTCTCAAGTAAGAGCATTGGGTTCATATATCAAAGGAACAAACGGTAAGAGTCAAGGTGTAATTCCTTTCTTAAAAGTAGCAAATGATACTGCAGTGGCTGTTAATCAAGGCGGCAAAAGAAAAGGAGCAATGTGTGCTTACCTAGAAACATGGCATCTTGATATTGAGCAATTTTTAGAACTGAGAAAAAATACTGGAGACGACAGAAGGCGAACACATGATATGAATACTGCTAATTGGATTCCAGATTTATTTATGAAAAGATTACATAATGATCAAGAATGGACGCTTTTCTCACCTGATGACACACCTGATTTACATGATCTAACTGGTATAGCATTCGAAGAAAAATATGAATCGTATGAATCTGAAGCAGCTGAAGGAAAAATAACTAATTTTAAAAAGGTTAAAGCATTAGATTTATGGAGAAAAATGCTGAGTATGTTATTTGAAACTGGCCATCCATGGATTACTTTCAAAGACCCTTGCAATCTTCGTTCACCGCAGCAGCACAAGGGAGTTGTTCATTCTTCAAATCTCTGCACAGAAATTACTCTTAATACATCTCATGATGAGATTGCGGTATGCAATTTAGGCTCGGTTAATTTGGTATCTCACATAGATGAGAATAATGAAATTAATCAAGACAAATTATCTAAAACTATAGCAACAGCAATGAGAATGTTAGATAACGTGATTGATTATAATTACTACAGTGTTGATAAAGCTAAAAATTCGAATCTGAAACACCGACCTGTAGGTTTGGGAGTTATGGGATTTCAAGATGCATTATATAAATTAAGGATACCATATGCATCTAATCAAGCGGTAGACTTTGCTGATAAGAGCATGGAGTGTATAAGTTATTATGCTATTGAAGCTTCAATGAATCTTGCAAAAGAAAGAGGATCTTATGAGTCATTCGATGGTTCTCTATGGAGCAAGGGCATTTTACCTATTGATAGTCTAAAAAGCTTCAAAAAAGTGAGAGGAAAATTCTTAGACGTAAATATGGATGAGCAATTAGATTGGTCTAGTCTCAGACAAAACGTTGTAAAACATGGTATTAGAAATTCCAATACTTTGGCAATTGCTCCAACAGCAACCATATCTAATATTTGTGGAGTTTCTCAATCAATCGAACCCACATATCAGAACCTCTATGTGAAGTCTAATTTATCGGGTGAATTTACAGTTATTAATCCTTATTTAATTGAAGATTTCAAGAAAGTTAAGATTTGGGACGAAGTGATGATTAAAGACTTAAAGTACTTTGATGGACAATTATCTGAAATAAGCAGAGTCCCAGATGATTTAAAAAATCTATATCAAACTTGCTTTGAAATTGACACCCGCTGGTTAGTTGAGGCTGCCGCAAGAAGACAAAAATGGATTGATCAGTCTCAATCACTCAACCTCTATATACCTGATACGGATGGTAAAAAATTAGAAAGTGCTTATAAGCTTGCGTGGATAAGAGGATTAAAAACAACCTATTATTTAAGATCGCTTGGAGCAACTCATGTTGAAAAAAGTACCAGTGATAACGCTGGCTCATCGCTAAATGCGGTCAAAAATGAAGCAGAGGTTAAACAGTGTTTAATAGAAGATCCAGATTGTGAGGCATGCCAATGATATATCTAATTTCATCAATAGTAATAATTGTAACTCTTTTGGTTTATACAGTAGTTAACATCAAAAGAGAGTTAGAAGAACTAAAAATAACCAAAAAGAATTTAGCTGCAACAAAAGGATGGCAGCAATTAATTAAATTAGGAGATTAAAATGTATAACGGATGGGAAGACCCTATAAAAGAGGCCTTAAATAAACCTGAGCCTAAACTCAACAAGGTAGCTCAAAAAACTTCTGAAGAAAAGCTTACAGACACAGGTCTAGATAATAATCATGATCATTTAAGCGTCGGCAATACAGGTCTTGAAAGTATCGAACAAGGTGCAGAGAGAATTCGCGTAGATGATAAAGCAATTATTAATTGTAGAGCTGATTTAAATCAACTAGTACCATTTAAATATGAATGGGCTTGGAAAAAATACCTTGATGGCTCTGCAAATCATTGGATGCCAGAAGAGATAGCGATGCATGATGATATAAGACTTTGGAACGATCCCAAAGGCTTAACAGAAGATGAGCGTAAAATTGTTGAAACTAATCTAGGGTTTTTCTCGACTGCAGACTCATTGGTTGCTAATAACTTAGTTTTGGCTGTTTATAAACATATTACTAATCCAGAATGTAGACAGTATTTATTAAGACAAGCTTTTGAAGAAGCAATACATACGCATGCATATACGTATTGTGTGCAATCGTTAGGCCTAGATGAATCAAGAATATTTAATATGTACAGAGAAATACCTGCGGTAGCTACCAAAGCAGAATGGGCATTGCCATTCACTCAGAGTTTAGGTGATCCAAATTTTAAAACAGGTACACTTGAAAATAATCAAAGATTACTAAGAGACTTGATTGCATTTTATGTAGTTTTTGAAGGAATTTTCTTTTATGTTGGTTTTACTCAGATATTATCTATGGGGCGTAGAAATAAACTTACAGGAGTAGC